>DASVUQ010000205.1:0-16447 GCA_036386975.1 Flavobacterium sp.
ATAAATTAGGAACTAAAGATAGTACCTATCAAAAAAATTTTCGTTTTTTTAAAACACCTCAACAGAGGTGTGTCGGTATAACTTAAAAATAGGCAGGCACTTAATAAATTCAGCATGGCTTTGCGTCAGCGCCTTTGCGAGGAATAAAAAAATTAGTATAAAATATGCTTTAGTAATAGTGATAAATGGTATTATTTTTTCTGCGAAAAGGATAAAGTTTGCCTCAAAGTAAGACCTTCTTTTCCCAAGTTTCAAAGACACACAAAAAATCTAAAGAATAATTCATAACCAGAATTGTGATATTTTATTTTAATTCAGCTATATATCTTTTAATTTAATCAACTAAAATAAAAAAACGTCCCTGACTTTAATGGCCAACGGCTTCTTTTTTGATTTTATTATGATAAACGGCATTTTAAAACCAGTTTAAATTACTTAAATTTGCTTTTTACCGGCAACGCTATGCGTGAAGGATAGTAGTGACCCGAGCGATAGCGAACTGGCGAAGCAAAAGCCCACAGCCACAGCGGCACGTAGTGAAGCTGTCGCGAGGACTTGTAACGGATAGACTGGTTGCAGGTATACAATGGCTGGAAGCAGAAAATGATTGCCATTGGATACCTGCAACACGCCATAAACCTTATTTAAAAAAAATAATAATTTAATTCCAACCCTATCTTAATGCCGAGTATTATTCAGTTACTTCCCGATCATGTTGCCAATCAGATTGCCGCCGGAGAAGTGGTGCAACGGCCGGCTTCGGTAGTCAAGGAATTGTTGGAAAATGCTGTAGATGCTAAGGCTACCGACATTAAACTGATTATAAAAGATGCCGGAAAATCTTTGGTTCAGGTTATTGATAACGGTTTGGGCATGAGCGTTACAGATGCAAGGATGTGTTTTGAGCGCCATGCGACGTCTAAAATCCGCCAGGCAGAAGACTTATTTTCTTTGTGTACCAAAGGTTTTCGTGGTGAAGCACTGGCTTCTATTGCGGCGATCGCACACGTAGAGATGAAGACGAGGCAGGAGCACGATGAGCTGGGCACACACCTGGTTATTGAGGGCAGTAAATTTGTTTCGCAGGATGTGGCGGTGGTACCAAAGGGCACTTCGTTTGCGGTTAAAAACCTGTTTTTCAATATTCCGGCGCGTCGGAATTTCTTAAAATCGGGAATGGTGGAACAACGTCATATTGTAGATGAATTTCAGCGTGTAGCTTTGGCACATGCCAATATCCATTTTACTTTTTACCATAATGGAAGTAAACTGTTTAATTTGCCACAATCGAATGTCCGCCAGCGGATTGTTACTATTTTTTCGGGAAAGACCAACGAAAAATTAGTCCCTGTTCAGGAAGCCACTGAAATTGTAGGGATCCAGGGTTTTGTATGTAAACCGGAATTTGCTAAAAAAAATCGGGGCGAACAGTTTTTCTTTGTGAACAACCGGTTTATAAAAAGCGGCTACCTGCACCATGCGGTGATGGCGGCTTATGATGGTTTACTAAAGGATGGTTGCCAGCCGAGCTATTTTATTTATCTGGAGGTACCACCAAATACGATAGATATCAACATTCATCCTACTAAAACAGAAATTAAATTTGATGATGAGCATGCATTGTATGCTATTTTACGGGCAGCTATCAAACACAGCCTGGGCCAGTTTAATGTAGCCCCTGTACTGGATTTTGACCGAGATGCGAATTTAGATACCCCTTATCATTATAAAGATAAAGAAAGTGAAGTTCCTACCATTGAGGTCGACGGTAACTACAACCCGTTTGCGGAACAAAAACCAAAGCAACAGCTGAATTATAGAAAGCCGGAACCTGCCAGTTGGGAAAGCTTATATGTGGGGTTAAAGCAGGATACGGAAACGATTACAGGTTATAGCAATATGGAGTTGGAGAGTGAGGAAGTAACAGCTTCTTTATTTGATGATAGCGAAGTGGAAAAAGCAGTGCATAAAACGTATCAAATCCATAAAAAATATATTGTTAACCCTATAAAATCAGGAATGGTAATTGTGGACCAGCAGCGGGCACACCAACGTATTTTGTACGAACAATTCCTGACGAATATGACGGTACATCAGGCAGCGAGCCAGCAATTGTTGTTTCCGCTGAACCTGTATTTTTCTTCAACAGAAATGGAATTGATTGAAGAGTTAAAAGAAGCACTGGTTAATACGGGGTTTGTATTTGAAGAGACCCATCCTGATTATGTGGTTATTTCCGGGCTTCCAGTTCATGTAACAGAGAGTGAAGTTTCGATTGTGCTGGAACAATTACTAAGCGACCTTCAGGATGGTGTCCCGGATAGTAGTTTTAGCCAGAACGACAGTATTGCCAAATCTATGGCCCGGAGCCTGGCGGTAAAAACCGGTACTTACCTGACCGAAAAAGAGCAGGAGAATTTAGTGAACGGGCTTTTTGCCTGTAAAGAGCCGAATGTTTCGCCGTTTCAAAAACCTACTTTCATCACGATGCGTGTGGAAGACCTTGACAAAAAATTTGCGATATGATGAACCTTACGCCAACTGTAAAACAGTTATTAATTATAAATGTTATCCTATTTATAGCAGCATTTAGAATGCCTTTTGTAGAACAATATTTTCCTTTATATTATTTTGAAAATGATAGTTTCAGGTTCTGGCAGCCGCTAACACACATGTTTATGCATGGCAATGTGATGCACATTTTATTTAATATGTTTGCTTTATATTCTTTTGGTTCGGCATTAGAACATTTTTGGGGGGCTAAAAAGTTTTTATTTTTTTATATTTCCTGTGGGCTTGGTGCAGCTTTGTTGCATACAGGGGCAAATTACTTCCAGTTTAATACGGAATTACGACTTCTTTTAGATGCAGGTTATTCTAAAAACAACATTATAAATATGATTTATGAAAATAGATTTGATACACAAGTATTAAATATCATAGGACAATCTGGTATTGATAGCCTTGGAGGTTCTTTTACCATTCGTGCCTTAGGTGCATCCGGTGCCGTATATGGATTAATAGTAGCTTTTGCTTTTATGTTTCCTAATGCAGAACTGGCCATGCTTTTTATTCCTATTCCCATAAAAGCAAAATATTTTGTAACAGGTTTAATTGTAATTGATTTAATATTGGGTTTAAAAGGAGAATCTATTTTTGGCAGCGGCGGTAGCGGTATTGCCCATTTTGCACATATTGGTGGTGCTTTAACCGGTTTTATAATGATGTGGTACTGGAAGAAGAACCAATTTAACAGGAACCGCTGGAATTAGTTGCCTTAAAAGTATAACCACTATGAAAATTTTAGATGATTTAAAATTGCAATACCGCATGGGAGGCGTAGCCCAAAAACTCATCTACTGGAATGTAGGTCTGTTTGCTGTTCCTTATATTGTATTTGGATTGTTGGGATTATTTGGTCTTCATATTGACTTTTTGTCTTATGTAAGCTTATCTTCTGATCCTTTAGATTTGCTTTGGAAACCCTGGTCCATTGTTTCGTATGCCTTTTTTCACAGTGGTTTTTTTCATATATTATTCAATATGCTGGTACTACATTTTTCCAGTAGCTTGTTTACTACTTATTTTACGCAGAAACAATTGCTGAATTTATATTTTGTAGGTGGCATTTTTGCCGGGATCATTTATATCATCTGCTATTTCATCTTTCCTGCCCTGCAACATCTTAATGTGAGCCTTGTAGGGGCCTCCGGTGCTATAATGGCGATACTTTTTGCAGCAGCTACTTTTTCGCCTTTTACCCAGGTACGATTGTTCTTGATAGGTACTGTTAAATTGTGGCATATTGCACTGGTACTTATTGCTATAGACCTTATCCAGCTTCCACTGGAAAATACCGGAGGGCATCTGGCGCATTTAGCTGGTGCCGCGTTTGGTTATCTTTATATTAATCAAATCCGGAAAGGCAATGATATCACCGGATGGTTTTCAAAACTAATTGACGGGCTTGTTCATTTGTTCAGGAGGAAGCCATCTACTCCTTTTAAGAAAGTACATAAAAACTATACCCCCCCGATAACGAAAACGGAATCCAAAATTGTAACAAAAGACAAAACACAACAACAAATTGATGATATCTTAGATAAAATCAGCCGTTCAGGTTATGATAGTTTATCTACTGATGAAAAAGAATTTTTGTTTAAAGCAGGAAAAAATTAAAACTATATTGATGAGGAACCTTTCTTGGTTTAATAAAATAATGCTTTTTTTAAATATAGTTTTGGCTATAGCTACTTTTGTTGCTTATATTTTACCGTTGCTCGCCCCCACTTTCTTCCCGCTTTTATCGGTACTCACGTTGTCTTTACCGTTTCTGCTAATACTGAATTTATTGTTTTTTATCTATTGGAGCATACAGTTAAAAAGGCAACTGTTGGTATCGGGCATGGTGCTTCTTATCGGAATTACTTTTATTAATAAATTTTATAAGTTTACGGAGACCAATCTACCGGAAACAGAGAATGATTTTAAAGTAATGAGTTATAATGTCCGGCTTTTTAATAAATTCGGCTGGTCAGAAAAGCAGACAGTACCTGTAGAAATATCGGATTTTGTCAAAGAAAATGATCCTGATATTTTATGTATACAGGAATTTTCACATACAGAAGAATTTGATTATAGTGCCTATAAGCATAAATATATCCTATCGCAGGGCAATAAGATAAAAACAGGCCAGGCTATTTTTTCTAAATTTAATATTGTAAATACCGGTGAAATTGTTCTGCCCCATTCTAATAACAATGTCATATTTGCTGATATCAAAAAAGGAAAAGATACGATCCGGGTGTATTCGATGCACCTGCAATCGATAAAAATATCGCCCGATGTAACTGAAATATCCGAAGATTTAAATGAAATCAATCAGAAGAAATCGGAACAAATGTTTAAGAGGATCAGCCTGGCATTCAGGAAGCAGCAAGCACAGGCGCAATTGATTATGGACCATAAAAAAAAGTGCAGGTATCCTATAATTATATGTGGTGATATGAATAATAGCGCTTTTTCGTATGTGTACCGGATTATCAAAGGTGACCTACAGGATGCTTTTCAGGTAGCAGGCAGCGGCTTTGGTAAATCATACGACTTTAATTATTATCCTGCACGTATCGATTACATTTTTGCTGACAAGAAAATAAAAATAAAAAACTTTAGAAACTTCCCTGAAATTGTTGACTCTGACCATTTTCCCATTATGGCGAGAATGGCTATAGAAGATGAGTTATAATTGTTGCTTTTTAAGATAATCTAACGCGTAGCGCCCTTCGTTAAACAACAGGTCCAGAATGCTAAGATTGTTTATAAAACCATGCTTTTCTCCAAAAACCTGAGTATAATTTTCAAAACGGGAATGGTCTTTTTTTCCATTAGCTAAATACCGGAAGTCTGAAAAACCGGTTGCTTCATGAGAATATGCTGTAGTTTCTTTGTATTGTAAATCCATTCGAAGGCATTTTGAAACGATCGCTATGGCCTCGAGGTTCAGGTCCATCAAAAAAGTATGCTTTTTCTGGAAAACAACGGCAATTTCATCTTCAAAATATTCAAAAAAAGGAGAACTTCTATAGGCGGCTTCTAGTGATTTAAAATGTTGTTTCTGCCAGTCGAATGCCGTTTCTAAACGAATATCTTTTGTTTTCTGATGGCTTTCTTTCGCATGTTTTATAGGGATATTAAGCAATTGTATACCGTTTGGGCTATAAATATACATCCGGTTACGGTTGGTTTGTTTTTGAAAATTATCTTCCATTTCAAAAGTAATTGTATCCGATTGTGCCATGGCAACAAAATGACTTATCGAAGGAAAATAAGTAGGGTGCAATAACGAATCCATGTCAATAAGTTTCCTTTATTCTAAAGATTGTTGGTTTGTTTTTCTTTCCTCTTATTTAAAAAGAATGTAATTCCGAAATACGCCGCTACAGCAATAAGGAAAAATTTAAAATAAGAGTACGGCTCCCCTTCTCCGCCCACTGTGGTAAATAAACGTTCCCAACGGATACTCCAGTTCTTGATGCCATCATTGATCCCATCAATACTAAGCCAGATAAAGACCGGTTTACCTACAATATGGTCATCCGGAACAAACCCCCAGTAACGGCTGTCTTCAGAGCGGTGCCTGTTGTCCCCCATCATCCAGAAATAATCCTGTTTAAAGGTATAAGAATTGACTACCTGTCCATTGATCCTGATTTCGTCTCCATTTACTTTTAAGTCATTTTTTTCATATACCTGAATAATACGCTGGTATAATGGCAGGTTTTCTTTATTTAATGCTATCGATTTTCCTGCCTGCGGAATTGTTACAGGTCCAAAATTGTCAATGGTCCATTTACCGTCATGAGGAAAAATAGAAGTATCATCAGGGCTCTTGTCAGCAATTTTAGCAATATAACGTACGACTGAATCTATGGCCGGATTTTTTCTTAATTCTTCTGCCCCTTTTAGCGTAAGGTTTACCTGAGCACTGGCTTCATACACTTCCTGCGCATAAATACGTGATTTCTGGATTACCTTTTGTGGAATCCCTCTATAACCCGTAAAAATCTTTATAGAACCATCTGGGTTTTGGCTACTTCCCATTGTAGCATATGGAGCTATGGCATTGATTTGTTCCTGGCTTTCTGGTTTTACTATATATGCTCTTGTAAATTCTGTTGAGCCTGTAGCTTTGAGAAGTTCATTAGAAACGCCTTTTGCTGCATATACAGTATGGGTGTATTGTGGTTTCGCACGTTCAGAAAGCTGTAATTCTTTTCCATTGATAAATACAATCCCGTCTTTGATAGACAATACATCGCCCGGTGTTCCTACACATCTCTTTACATAATTCGATTTTTTATCGATCGGTTTAATAACCCCAGGTCTTCCTTTGGGTTCGTAAAAATAATGTACGGTATCTACCGGCCAGTTGAACACTACAATATCATTTTTAGCTACTTTTTCAAAGCCGGGAAACCTCAGGTAAGGCAGTTGCGGAGCACTAAGATACGATTTTGTTTTGGCTACCGGTATGGTATCATGTACCATTGGTAAAGCTACTGGTGTCATAGGTACTCTTGCCCCATAATTGTATTTGCTTACGAATAAAAAATCACCTACTAGAAGTGTTTTTTCCAGCGATGCTGTTGGAATCGTAAAAGGTTGTATAAAATAGGTGTGGACTATGGTAGCTACTACAACGGCAAAAAGGATGGAACTTACCGTATCTCCGGCTTTTGTAGTAGAAACCAAACTTCTGTTTTGTATATAGGTTACATCTTGTGTATAATTAATATAATAAATATACAAGCCCAGAGTAGCAACACCCAGAATGGTATCTAATGTTGAATTTTTACCGAAGCTTCGTAATGTCTCTACCCATACTACCGGAAACATAATGAGGTTAATAACAGGCAGAAAAAGTAAAATTACCCAATAGGCGGGCCTGTTTATAATTTTCATCAGGATAATAGCATTATAAACCGGTATAGCTGCTTCCCATGATTTTCTTCCTGCTTTTTGATATAATTTCCAGGTGCCTAAAAAATGAATTACCTGAAGTACCAGGAAAAATATAAACCATTGATATAGTGTCATAACTTTATTTGCTTTACTCAGTATAAATACTGACTGATGTTTAATTGTATTCTATTTTGTTATTAAGTCTTGCTTTTACGTGTTTTGTTACATTAATTAGGTAATTGTAAAACGTCTTTCATCGTAAAAACCCCTTTTTTGTCTATTAGCCATTCTGCAGCAATAACAGATCCCAAGGCAAACCCTTCCCTGTTATGCGCTGTATGTTTTATTTCGATTGAATCTACCTCCGAATGATAAAAAACCGAATGTGTACCCGGGATATTCTCCATACGTTTGGCAGCAATAGGAATCTCATTTGCTGAAGCATTGTCTAAAACCCAATCCGTATATCCTGAATTGGCTATAATACCTTTGGCAAGGGAAATGGCAGTCCCGCTTGGTGCATCGAGTTTTTGGGTATGATGTATTTCTTCTAAATTTACACTGTACTGATTAAATTTAGCCATTATCCTGGCCAGATACATGTTTAGTTCAAAAAAAATATTAACTCCCAAACTAAAATTAGAGCTGTAAATAAATGCACCTTGTTGCTGGTCACAAAGGGCCGCTATTTTTTCATACGATTCCAGCCATCCTGTAGTTCCCGATACAACGGGGATATGTAATTCAAAACAACGGGAGATATTGGAAACAGCTGCTGACGGAATGCTAAAATCTATAGCGACAGCTGCGTTTTCTAATCCGTTAAACGAATCAGCACTTGTTTTTCTCAACACAATTTCATGGCCTCTTTCTATGGCTATCTTTTCAATAACTTTACCCATTTTCCCGTATCCCAAAAGTGCAATTTTCATTAAAACGTATAATTTAAAGTGAGTCCAATGTTGTGCTTGTACGTAATGTCATTCTGATATAAATCCGGACGAAAGGATAAGTTATTATTGACATTAAACTGAAGCAGGTGCGCATCTACATTAGCATCGACAATATTTAATACATATAGCCCCACTGTTACAAGCAGCGATAAATCCCTGTTTCTTTGTATTGTTCTTTGCGCATTTATGAGGGTCTGGTTACTATATTGCCCGTAAAATTCATCATCAGTATATCCTGCCAGCCTTCTTTTGTATGCGTTACGAAACGTTTTGTATCTCTTATTATTATCGGAATAAAAATAAATCCCTGTTCCTATAGCTGCATAAACTATCGGGATTTTCCAGTATTTTTTATTATACGCCTGTCCTAAACCCGGCACTATAGCAGAATAAAAAGCAGCCTTAGCAGGCGCTAAAGGATTAATTTTTGATTTATTTGCGGTTAAAGTATCCCTAACTTTATCAGCATCGGGTTTTCCCTGGGCAAGCAGGAACTGGTTCCCAAAAGAAACAGTGAAAAAAAATATGAAAATATATTTGTACACTACCCTTTTATTAATTTTAGGATTCTGTTGAATTCTTCTTCAGAATGAAAAGGGATTGTAATTTTTCCTTTGCCATTCTCCGCTACATTTACATCAACTTTAGTTCCAAGATAATCCCTGATGGCTTTTTTTTCTTCTTCACGAACAGAAAAAGAAGCTACCGTTTTATCTTTTGGTTTCGGTTTAACACCTTCCTGATAATTTTTTACCAGTGCTTCTGTTTCTCTTACAGACAGGTTCTGGCTTATAATTTTATGATAAATGTCACTCTGGTCATCGAGATCTTCTATATTAATCATCGCGCGGCCATGCCCCATGCTAATAAAACCATCACGAATACCCGTCTGAATGATAGGGTCTAATTTTAGCAACCTTAAATAGTTGGCTATAGTAGAACGCTTTTTACCTACCCTGTCACTCATTTGTTCCTGTGTTAACTGGATTTCATCGATAAGTCGCTGATATGAAAGTGCAATTTCAATAGGATCTAAATCATGGCGCTGGATATTTTCTACTAACGCCATGATGAGCGATTCATTATCGTTAGCGATTCTGATATAAGATGGAATAACCGTTAACCCTGCCATTTTAGAAGCCCGTAACCTTCTCTCCCCTGATATTAACTGGTATTTATTAAAATCTAATTTTCTAACCGTAATAGGCTGTATTACCCCCAATTCTTTTATAGAAGAGGCTAATTCCTGAAGTGATTCTTCGTTAAAATTAGTCCTGGGCTGAAAGGGGTTGATCTCTATGGCGTTTAACTCAAGCTCAATAATATTGCCTACCACTTTATCAGCATTTTTATCATTTACCGATTTAATATCGTTTTCAGGATCTTTTAATAATGCGGATAAGCCTCTGCCTAATGCTTGTTTTTTTACAGCCTTTGTCATAAATATGCTAACTATTTTTCTTTATAATTTCTTGTGCCAAATTTAGATAATTTATAGCACCTTTACTGGTTGCGTCGAAGTTTATTATGCTTTCGCCAAAACTCGGGGCCTCACTTAACTTTACATTTCGCTGTATCACGGTTTTAAAAACCATATCGCTAAAATGTTTTTGCACTTCTTCTACCACCTGATTGGATAGCCGTAACCTGGAGTCGAACATGGTTAAAAGCAACCCTTCAATATCAAGTTCCGCATTATGGATTTTCTGGACACTTTTTATGGTATTAAGTAATTTGCCCAATCCCTCCAGTGCAAAATACTCGCATTGTATGGGTATAATTACAGAGTCGGCAGCAGTGAGTGCATTTAGCGTAAGCAACCCTAAGGAAGGGGCGCAATCTATAAGGATATAGTCGTATTTGTCTTTTATATTTTCTAATGCTTTCTTCAGCATATACTCTCTGTTCTCTTTGTCTACCAATTCTATTTCGATAGCCACTAAATCAATATGGGCAGGAATGATATCAACATTAGGGGCACTACATTTTATAACCGCTTCTTCCGGTGTATGGCTGTGCTCAATAATCTGATACGTCCCTATTTCAATACTTTCTATATCTATACCTAATCCTGAACTTGCATTTGCTTGTGGATCAGCATCAATAAGTAAAACCTTTTTTTCTAAGACACCTAAAGATGCTGCTAAATTTACAGATGTAGTTGTTTTTCCTACACCACCTTTTTGATTGGCAATTGCAATAATTTTACCCATATTGGTTTTTTAATTTGATCGGTAAAAATACAAATTTTTATGGTTTATAAAATCTAATTGTTTAACAAAATTCAACAGGAGCAGGCTGACAATAAATAAATAAAACGTACTATTATTTATCTTTTTTTGCTTTAATCATAGCTTCCAGCATGTCCCACATTTCTTCAGGGATAGCTTCCAGTACGTTAAATTGCCCTGCTCCTTTTAACCATTCCCCACCATCTATAACAATTACTTCTCCGTTTATATATGCCGAAAAATCAGAAACCAGGTACGCTGCCAGATTAGCGAGTTCCTGATGGTCCCCTACCCGTTTTAAAGGCACTTTTTTAGCCATGTCAAACTTTTCGACCAGGTCGCCGGGCAATAAGCGGTCCCATGCCCCTTTTGTAGGAAACGGACCGGGCGCAATGGCATTTGTCCGGATACCATATTTTGCCCATTCAACTGCCAGGCTCCTTGTCATTGCCAAAACACCTGCCTTTGCGGTAGCACTTGGAACAACATAAGCCGATCCTGTCCAGGCATAGGTAGTAACAATATTGAGAACCGTACTACTCTCCTGCTTTGCATTAATCCAGTGTTTTCCAAAAGCCAGGGTACAGTTCTTCGTCCCTTTCAGCACAATGTCAATAACCGTATCAAAGGCATTGGCAGATAACCTTTCCGTTGGGGAAATAAAATTTCCTGCTGCATTATTTAACAAGACATCCACCCTGCCAAAAGTTTTTAGTACTTCCTGAAGCATAGCTTCTACCTCATCATAATGCCTCACATCACATTGCAGGGGCAAACAAACGCCTCCCGTTGCCGCTTCTAATTCTAATGCTGTACTTTTAAGTTTTTCCAGGTCCCTGGAGGTAATAGCTACCTTTGCACCCAGTTCCATAAAGTACTTTGTCATTGCTTTACCTAAACCGCTTCCACCGCCGGTAACCACTATAATTTTATTATCAAGGGCATTATCCCTAAGCATCTTTTTTGTAAAATCCATTTGTGTTTTTTTTTAATTTTGATAAAGATAATAAAAAGAATATTCCTGAAAAGCAATCAGAAACGATCGCACTTTATATTGAACTATTGCCGTAAAAGAAATACTGATTTACAAGATAGCAATACCTCTTTATGATAATTCCATCGTATATTTGCAATCTAATAAGCCGCAAATATTCCTCATGACCGTCTCACTTTTTATTGCTTTTGTCGTCATTGTCACTGTTCAGCTTTTTTATTATTTGATTGTTTTCAGGAAGCTTGCATTCTTAAAACCTCATGACGTTAAAGGGAATACTGTTTCAGTTTCGGTTATTATTTGTGCAAAAAATGAAGAACATAACATTACCCGCTTCATCCCGCTGCTTGCCGAACAGAATTACCCTGATTATGAAATAATTTTAATTGATGATGCATCCAGCGACGCTACTCTTGAGATATTTGAAGGTTTTGCAAGACAATACAAAAATATTAGGCTTGTAAAAGTGGTTCCTAATGAAACTTTCTGGGGTAACAAGAAATTTGCGCTTACCCTGGGCATAAAAGCAGCAACAAAAGAATACCTGCTTTTTACTGATGCCGACTGTTATCCTGTTTCTAAAGACTGGATAAAAAAAATGACTGCTCATTTTACTCCCGAAAAAACTATTATACTGGGATATGGTGCTTATGAAAAAAAGAGCGGTTCTTTTCTCAATAAAATGATACGTTACGAAACGGTAATGACAGCCGTACAATATTTTTCATGGGCAAAATCAGGCAGGCCCTATATGGGCGTAGGGCGTAACATGGCATATAAGAGAGAAGAATTTTTTAAAGTAGGTGGTTTTAAAGATCATTTAAACATCCGTTCCGGCGATGATGACTTGTTTATTAACCAGGTGGCCAATAAAGATAATACTGCTATCTGTATTGATCCCGATAGTTTTACGTATTCTGAACCCAAACAAGAATTCTCAGAATGGCTTACACAAAAACGCAGGCATATTACAACTTCGTACTGCTATAAATTTTTTGACAAGTTGCAGCTAAGCATTTTTTTTTGTACGCAGTTATTATTTATACTTTTGTCTGTTATTTTATTGATTTTAAATTATAATTGGCCCATTGTTACAGGCCTGATTCTCCTTCGCTATCTTATTTCATGGAGTATAATAGCGGGGGCTACAAAAAGACTACAGGAAAAAGATCTTACACTATGGTTTCCTGTTTTAGAAATCGTATTATTATATGTACAATTAAATATATTTTTCAAAAATATATTTGTTAAACACATCTATTGGAAATAAAAGATCATATAAATAGAGCAAAAAACGGTGATCAGATATCTTTTACTTATCTGCTGGATTTCTATTGGAATGAAATATACGGTTTTATGCTTAAAAGAACGGAGAATGAAACGGATGCTGAGGACATTACGATTGAAACTTTTTCTAAAGCATTCGATAAAATTGCCAATTACAATCCTGAATTCCAGTTTAATACCTGGCTTATTGCTATTGCAAAAAACGTTCATATTGATCTGCTAAGAAAAAAGAAATCTTCTTTATTTATTGATATTACAGATGACCGGAACCAGCAGGCTTATAATGTTGCCGATACTACTCCTTCTGCTGAAGATGACCTAATTGCACAACAAAACTTATCCCGACTTTTACAATTTATAAAAGAACTTAAGCCCCATTATCAGGAAGTTATTCAGCTGCGTTATTTTCAGGAATTAAGTTACCAGGAAATAGCAGATAAGATTGGGGAACCATTAAGTAATGTCAAAATTAAGCTGCTGCGTGCAAAAAAACTGCTTGCCGCTATTATTACAGACAACCGCTAGCTACTGTATTTATTGGGTTTCTATTATTTTTATAAATAATTAAAATAAATCTTAATTTTTAAACAATATTAATAAGAATAGTTTCGTTTTTTAGTAAAATAGCGATGCTTATGAATGGATGGTTACTTAACTTTTAACTTTACAGCCATGTCGAAATTAAGCATCTTTGAAACCCGGTGGATCGATCTCATTTTTGAAAACAGAAACAAAGAGTACGGTGCGTACCAGTTACGCCAAGAAAATCCTAAAACCACCATGAAAGCCCTTTTAATTACTACTGTTTTTTTAGCAGTAGTAGTAGCTATTCCCAAGTTTTCTAAAACTAATGCAGCACCTGTAACTCCGGAAATAACATTACCAGAAGCTACTCTTGTAAAAGAAATTGTTTATTTAAAGAAGACTGAGCAGCCAAAGAAGCTAAAAACTACAACAGTTGCTGCGGTAAAAAAATCTAATCCCAAACGTCAGGACCAATTGGTTAATCCTGTTGTAACTGAGGCTCAAAAAGCCCAGCCCGATATTGCTATAAATGAAACGATAACCAATACCCCCAATAATCCTGGTGAAAATCCTGGGGCCCCTCAGGGAAATCCTAATGGCAATTCGGGGGGCGGAGGCATAACTACAACAGAAACCGGGCCTGATGTACCATTCACTAGTCCTGAACTCGATGTAAACCCCTCATTTCCAGGAGGTGTTAATGCTTTTTTAAGTTATGTAGGCAAAAATTTTAGAACCCCCGAAGTAGAACTGGACAGGACAATGAAGATTTTTGTGTCCTTTGTTGTCGAAATAGACGGTTCATTAACTGATATCAAAGTAATAAAAGATCCCGGCTACGGATTAGGCGCTGAAGCGATCCGTGTGCTAAAATCATTAAGAACAAAATGGCAACCTGGCAGAAAAAATGGAAAAGCAGTCAGGGCCTATTATAATTTACCTATTACTGTTCAAACACAATAACTGACCTTAAATTTTTAAAGTTGATGTTGAATGCAGAACCCGCAGTAAAGGCGGGTTTT
This sequence comes from Flavobacterium sp., assembly GCA_036386975.1. Classification (GTDB taxonomy): domain Bacteria; phylum Bacteroidota; class Bacteroidia; order Flavobacteriales; family Flavobacteriaceae; genus Flavobacterium. The sequence goes on from DASVUQ010000205.1 coordinate 14,474, forward strand.
CTGTTATATTATCCAAACCGGACGGGCAAATGCTGAACAATGCATTTTATAATTATTGAAGCTGTAGAAGCAAAAGCAATCCTGTTTTAAATTCTTAAATTTGAACAGACCTTCCTTATTAATAAACCAACATTCCTTATCTTTGTACTTTCAAAAAATGCTTCTATGGAAACTGTTTTAGATACTGCTACACTCCCGACGGGTAAACCAAAATGGCTAAAAGTAAAATTACCAATTGGCCAGAAATATACGGAACTCCGAGGCTTGGTAGACAAATATAAACTCAATACAATATGTACCTCCGGAAGCTGTCCGAATATGGGTGAATGCTGGGGCGAAGGGACGGCAACATTTATGATCTTAGGGAATATCTGTACCCGTTCCTGTGGTTTTTGTGGTGTAAAAACGGGAAGGCCGGAAACGGTAGACTGGGATGAACCTGAAAAAGTAGCACGTTCCATAAAAATAATGAACATTAAACATGCAGTAGTTACCAGTGTAGACCGTGACGATTTAAAAGACATGGGGTCCATTATCTGGCTGGAAACCGTTCGTGCAATACGAAGAATGAACCCAACCACTACTTTAGAAACATTAATTCCCGATTTTCAAGGAAATACCAGAAACCTGGACCGTATTGTACTCGCCAATCCTGAGGTCGTTTCGCATAATATGGAAACGGTACGCCGGTTGACCCGTGAAGTGCGTATCCAGGCAAAATATGATAAAAGTTTAGAAGTTTTAAGATACCTAAAAGAGAAAGGGATCAACAGGACCAAGTCCGGTATTATGCTTGGTTTAGGTGAAACCGAAGAAGAAGTCATTCAGACATTACACGATTTACGTGAGGCCAATGTAGATGTAGTTACTATTGGGCAATATTTACAACCCAGCAAAAAACACCTGCCTGTAAAAGAATATATCACACCGGACCAGTTTTCAAAATACGAAAGAATCGGTTTAGCATTAGGTTTTCGTCATGTAGAAAGCGGTGCACTGGTGCGTTCTTCATACAAAGCAGCAAAACATATACTTTAAAATTTGTTTGAAGTTTAAGGTTAAAAGTTGCAGAACGTTAAACCTTAAACCTTAAACTGAACACATTAAAAATCAACTTGAAAACTAGAATAGCTATTAATGGTTTTGGCAGAATAGGAAGGAACCTCTTTCGTCTGCTTTTAAACCATCCTGACATTGAAGTGGTGGCAATCAATGATATTGCAGACAATAAGACAATGTCGCACCTACTAAAATATGATAGCATTCATGGTGTACTCCCTCTTGAATGTTCTTATAATGACCATGCTATACTTGTTGGAGGAGAAGCGTATACTTTTCTTCATGAAAAAAATATTTCAAATCTGGACTGGAAAAGTCTAGCTATTGATTTTGTTGTAGAATCTACCGGTAGATATAAAACTTTCGACGAACTCCATGCGCACATCCTGGCCGGGGCCAAAAAAGTAATCTTATCAGCCCCATCAGAAACAGATACCATTAAAACAGTAGTCCTGGGGGTCAACGAATCCATTTTAGACGGAACAGAAACTATTATTTCTAATGCCAGTTGTACCACTAATAATGCAGCACCAATGATTAAAATCATTAGTGAACTCTGTGGCATAGAACAAGCCTATATCACCACGGTGCATTCCTATACGACAGACCAAAGCCTGCACGACCAGCCTCATAAAGACTTAAGAAGGGCTAGGGGCGCCAGCCAGTCTATTGTACCCACCACTACCGGTGCTGCAAAAGCACTAACTAAAATTTTTCCTGAATTCGAAGGTAAAATTGGAGGAAGCGGTATCCGTGTTCCCGTTCCCGATGGTTCCCTTACAGATATTACCTGCTACGTAAAAAGACAGGTGAGCATAGAAGAAATTAATGCTGCTTTTAAAGAAGCTTCCGAAAACAGATTCAAAGGGATCTTAGCCTATACTGAAGATCCTATTGTTTCAGTAGATATTATCG
>DASVUQ010000206.1:0-5721 GCA_036386975.1 Flavobacterium sp.
TATCTATTTGCCCCATATCGAGCGGGCTTCCATCTTTAGGAATTGGTGTTTTTACCGGTACTAACTTATACACCATACCATCAAGCTGAAGGTAATTTTTCATCCACATATAGTCATCATCCCCAAAGCTTCCGCCTGTAAAATAAATAGGTCGTTTCCAGTCATTGTTGGCTACGATATCCAGCATCATTAATCTGTTTTTATACAATGCCTGCCCTTTGATATCCACATCAATATAAGGAACAATAGAATCATTGTACTTTGCGCTTACCACTTTACTGGTAATTACAGCATCTTTATTAACAGGGATACGGATTCTATTTGTCGGATAAAAATGAATTTTTTGACCGTTGTTCATTTCTATAAGCGTCCTTTCATCATCTGTACCGATGAATTTAATAAAATCTTTAATATCCCATCTTTTCTCCGTCTTAGATATATGAACCGAATAATCTAGTTTATCCCCCACATATTGACCGTGGGTAAAAGAAATAGGCATGCCTTTAGATTCGTATGCTTTCCTCTTCATTTGGTCAATATACCAATCCGTCATCAACAGGCTCGTATTTACTATCCTTACATCAGTCCTGTAATTTTCTACTTCCTGTGCATACCAAAGAGGAAAAGTATCATTATCGCCAATGGTAAAGAGTATGGCGTTGGGCTCGCACGAACTGAGATATGCTTTTGCCATAGCAACTGCAGTATACTTATCGGACCGGTCATGGTCATCCCAGTTTTGAGCGGCCATTACTACTGGTGCACCTAGTAATGTAACCGCTATGACAATTGGTACAGCTAATTTTGGCTGGACCCATTGTTTGATGTAATCAAAAATAGCATATACACCAAGGCCTATCCATATAGCAAATACATAAAAGGAACCTACTAAGGCATAATCCCTTTCCCGTGGCTCAAAAGGCCTTTCGTTAAGATACACCTTTAAGGCCAAACCGGTAAATAAAAACAATATCAGTAATACATAAAAACTTTTAAGGTCTTTATTGGCGTGATAAATTAATCCTAACAACCCGAGGATAAAAGGAATCCCATAATACAAATTACGCCCCTTATTATTTTTTACATCAGTAGGAAGATTATCCTGAGGGCCTAACCGGGCTTCATCAAGAAACTTTACACCGCTGATCCAGTTGCCATCAAGGTTGTCATATTTTCCCTGAACATCATTTTGCCGGCCTGAAAAATTCCACATTAAATACCTCCAGTACATATATCCGAACTGGTATTCAAACATAAATTTAAAATTGTCAGCAGTAGATGGTTTTTCTATGATCAGGAAATCCTGGTATGTTTTAAGGAATTTTGTATATCCCTCGAGGTCAACTTCTCCTGCAGCATACGCTTTTCTGAATTCTGTAATTGTTTTAGCCATTTCATTCCTAAGTTGTGTAGAATAGCTGGCCAATTCTTCTTCTGATAAATTTTCAGGATCTACACCATAACCAGGTAAGTCTTCAGCATAATCATGGTTAGGGTCCATTCTAAATTCCAAAGGCTTGGTAAAAGACATATAATTTTCAGCATGGTCCGGACTCCACATTCTTGGTAAAAATGCTTTTTGTGAGTCATCGCTGTTTTGTTCTGCATTTTTATAATTATTGGTAATAATATATTTGCCGGATTTATAATCCCTTTCATAATTAGGTTTTTTGTCCAGATAAGGTTTTTCTTTATCGAGGCCTGCATACGCATCAGAGAACTGCGGCCCGTAAAATAAAGGGTTGTTTCCATATTGTTCCCTGTTATAATAAGCCAGGACTTCTGCCGCATCGGATGGTTTGTTTTCATTAATGACCGTATTGGCATTGGCACGTATAGGCAGCATCATCCAGGTAGAAAACCCAATTAATATAAACAAAATGCTCAATAATAACGTGTTGATTTGTACAAGCCCTTTTTGCCTCGTATACTTTAAACCAAAGTAAAAAAATGCAACGAGCAGTAAAGTCACGAAAATTGTTCCCGAGTCAAATGGTAAGCCAAAGCTGTTGACCATGAATACTTCGGTTTTACCGAACAAGGCCATTGTAAGAGGCAATAGCAATTTGAAAATAAACAATAGAACAGACACTACTATAATATTGGCAATAATAAAATTCTTAACCGTTACGGTCTTATAATTTTTAAAGAAATACAAAAATCCGATAGCAGGAATAGTCAGCAAGGCCATAAAGTGGACACCAAATGACAACCCTATAATCAAAGAAATAAGAAGCAACCATTTGTTGGCTCTTGGGGTATCCATATCCTGTTCCCACCGCAATCCAAGCCAGAATAATAAAGCGATAAATAAAGAAGCCATGGCGTAAACTTCGGCTTCAACAGCGTTAAACCAAAAACTATCTGAAAAAGTGAATGCCAATGCCCCAACAACAGCACTTCCTAGAATAGCGATCGAAGTAGGGGTATCTATTTCAGAAAACCGTGAGACCAGTTTTCTTAGTAGTATTGTTAAAGACCAAAATAAAAACAAAATAGTAAAAGCACTTGAAAAAACAGACATCATATTGACCATTAATGCGACCTGGCTGGCATCTGTTGCAAACATCGCAAAAAAGGCACCCATCATTTGGTATAAAGGCGCTCCCGGCGGATGACCGACTTCTAATTTTGCCGCTGTTGCAATATATTCGCCACAATCCCAAAAACTCATAGTGGGTTCCACTGTCAGTGAGTAGGTAATTAGTGCTATTGCAAATACAACCCAGCCGGTTATTGTATTCCACTTATTAAAGTTAAATTGGATCATAATTGATTATAATGAGTTGTTTCTTAATTTTCCTGTACAAAGAAAATGCTTTTTTCGTTTAACAAAATAAGCATTAACAATTTTTTCAGCAAATGAAAAATTATTAATTGTACTTGAATACCTGGTTGCAAAGAAACAATAATTTCAATAAGGCATTTATATAAAAAAACATTTTTAATTTTTTTGGGATAAAAATTTGTGAGTGATAAAATTTGTTCTAAATTTGCACTCGCAATAATGCAATGCTGGTCTATGGTGTAATGGTAACACAACTGTTTTTGGTGCAGTCTTTCTAGGTTCGAGTCCTAGTAGACCAACAAAAAAAGCCTCTCAACCGAGAGGCTTTTTTATTTTAAAGTGATTGGTGTTTTATATTTTAAAAATTATTACCGGCCTTACAGTATGATTTACCAGGTCTTCACTAATGCTGCCATTAAAAAAATGGGATAAACCTGTTCTTCCGTGCGTACAAATACCTATTAAATCGGCATTTACTTTGTTAGCAAAGTTCATAATACCGTTTTCTGCATTTGTATCATTGTAAATGTTTATGGAGTAATTATCAACCGAAAATTGACTTACAAAATCATACATTATTTTTTCGGAAACAGCATCTGGTTTAAAATTGTTAGGTGTATTGATCATTACTAAATTGATTTTAGCACCAAATAATTCGGCGAAAGCCATCATCTTCTGAAATGGTTTTTTTATTTCTTCTAAAAAATCAGAAGCAAAAACAAAATTTTTCACTTCAAATGATGCTATTTCATTTTTAACAACAAGAACTGGTACTTCAGAAAAGCGTACTACTTTTTCAGTATTAGAACCGATAAACATTTCACGAAAACCAGAAACGCCATGAGAACCCATAACAATAAAATCAATGTCATGTTCTTTACTATAAGTAGAAATACCTTCAAAAGTTTTTTCTATTTTGGCCGATGTAATAACATTAATCCCTTGCAGGAATGGTTCCGATTTTAAATCTTCCAGCCGTTCGTTTGTTTTCTTTAAGAACAACATGACTTCGGGGATACTTGCCCCGTTATTTACGGCATCACTCATATGAGAGGGTAAATCCAGTAAATTCAGGATGTATAAATCGGCATTAGTGATTTTTGCAATCTCGCCGGCAACTTTTAATGCATACCTGGCATGATCAGAAAAATCGGTAGGAACAAGTATTCTTTTCATAATAAGTGTTTAAATTAGATTAATAGGATAAAAATAAAGGTAGTAAATAATAGCAACATTAGCTATTGACTTTTTGATTTATAAAAAAAACATTATATTTGCACCATTATTTATTAAAAATTGAATAATGAGGGAAGCAATGCTTCCCTCTTTTTATAAGAATATGGCATTTAAGGAAAAAGTATTAGCGCTTATAGAAGAAGGCTTAAAAGAAAAACCGGATGTTTTTTTAACAGGCCTTACCATTACTGACGCATTCAAAATTATTGTAACTTTGGATGGTGATAATGGTGTTACTTTGCAGGACTGTATTGATATCAGCAGGGCCATAGAGCACAATCTTGACAGAGAAGAGCAGGATTTTTCTTTGGAGGTTGCTTCTGTAGGTGTAGGGTCGCCTTTACAGCTAACAAGGCAATATAAGAAAAATATCGGAAGGACTCTAATTGTTAAATTAGCCACATCAACTATAGAGGCTGTACTGACAGGCGCCAATGATGATTTTATAACGCTGTCATGGGAAGCAAGGGAGCCGAAAAAAATAGGTAAAGGAAAAGAAACGGTACAGAAAACACAGGAAATACCGTATTCAGAAATAAAAGAAGCAATTGTTACAGTAACATTTTAATTATAGAGTTCGCATGGAAAATTTAGCATTAATCAATTCATTTTCAGAGTTTAAAGACGACAAACTTATTGATCGTGTAACGCTTATGGCGATTTTGGAAGATGTATTTAGAAATGCATTGAAGAAGAAGTTTGGTTCAGATGATAATTTTGATATCATCATTAACCCGGACAAAGGAGATATGGAAATCTGGCAGCGAAGAGTAATTGTTGCAGATGATGATTTAGATTTAGACCACCTTGAAATTACGCTTACAGAAGCACGAAAAATAGAACCGGATTTTGAAATAGGAGAAGAAGTTTCAGAAGAAGTGAAACTAATAGATTTAGGAAGAAGAGCTATCCTGGCATTACGTCAGAACTTAATTTCCAAAATACATGAGCACGATAATACCAATCTTTATAAGCAATTTAAAGATTTAATTGGCGATATTTACACCGCTGAAGTACACCATGTACGGCCCAGGGTTGTAATTCTAGTCGATGACGAAGGAAATGAAATTGTGCTTCCAAAAGAAAAGCAAATCCCATCTGATTTTTTCCGAAAAGGAGATAACGTTCGTGGGATTATTGAAAGTGTAGAGCTTAAAGGAAATAAGCCTCAGATTATCATGTCCAGGACTTCTGAAAAATTCCTGGAAAAATTGTTTGAACAGGAAATTCCTGAAGTTTTCGATGGATTAATCATGGTAAAAGGAGTGGTAAGAATCCCGGGAGAAAAAGCAAAGGTTGCCGTAGATTCATACGATGACAGGATAGATCCTGTTGGGGCCTGTGTAGGGATGAAAGGGTCACGTATCCATGGTATTGTCCGTGAATTAGGGAACGAAAATATTGATGTAATTAATTATACAACCAATACACAATTGTATATTACCAGAGCATTGAGCCCTGCAAAAGTGTCATCAATAAAAATAAATGAAGAGACCAAAAGGGCCGAAGTGTTTTTAAAACTGGAAGAAGTGTCAAAAGCAATTGGTAGGGGAGGTCACAATATTAAATTAGCCGGTCAGCTGACAGGGTATGAATTAGATGTAATCAGAGAAGGAACCATCCCGGAAGAAGAGGATGATGTTGAATTAACTGAATTCTCTGACGAAATAGAAGGATGGGTAATAGAAGAATTTGCA
>DASVUQ010000207.1:0-2728 GCA_036386975.1 Flavobacterium sp.
TCTTTCAGGGCTTCAATGGCAACCCTTGCCTTGAAGGACGAATCGAATTTTCTTCTGCTTTTTTTCATATCTTTCACTTGTTTAAATTTAAAACTTTTTTTCAATTAATCAAGTGGTCCGATTTTGTGGGGGTATTATACTTTTACCGTTATTACCCAATACTTATACAGAAAAAGTAGTCCCATATCCACATAATATAACTATAAATGATGTAATAGTTGAACAGCGTCCAAATGCAATGATAACATATTACTGGCAGACTGACAACCTGTATGTTAGACAGATTGAATATAACTCTTCAATACCTGCTTTAAAACATAATATAAAAGTTAAAGCCATTAGGAAAGTCTTTGACTTAATAACAAATGAAGTATACGAAGAAAGCATTTCGTATTCTGAAACTAATATCATTGTTGCAAATCCTTATAGTAACTTTATAAGATTAGATGTAGTAAATAATATATCAAAAGATCAATACATACCTTCTGGAAGTCAAGCTTCCACATTAATTGGAGATCAAGCAATCATTAGAGATTTAACAGGGATAAACCCAAGTATTTTTAATAGTAACTATCAATGGCAAAAAAGACTAGTTAAAAACATTCCAGGCACTAATTTACCTGAAGACTGGGTTAATATTAATGGTGCAAATGGAATTAGCTATACACCAACAGAAGACTTTACTATAACTACACAATATAGAAGATTAATAATCGAAAATCCTAATGATCTAGTATCGCAGCAAAGAACTTTATCAAGTAATGTTGTAACAATCTATCCTGTTAATATAACTGATCAGATCGATAATACCATTTGTTGTGATCAATCAATTTATTTAAATGAACCAACAAATCCCTTAACGACTTCTATAGTAGACAGTAAATATGTTAATCAATGGCAAGTAGGTACAATGATCAACAATGAGATTAAATGGGTAGATATGATGATTCCTATCTACTCCACAAGTTATACCCCAGCACGTCCATCAAGATTAAGAGGTAACATTACTAGCTATTATAGAAGAAACTTAAAGAATATTAATCCTAATATAGATTATAGTTATTTTCTTAGCAACATAGTAAGTGTTACTTATTATAATAGCTACAATAGACCTTCTGGAAGAATGAATTATGATATTACAAATGATCCTGAAATTTCCATTTATCCGAATCCGGCTTTATCGACTATTACCATTAGTAATATTTCAGATTACCAAATTGAAATAGTTAATTTAGCAGGTGAAGTAGTATTTTTACAAGAGCGAAAAGAAAAATTTATAAATTTATTAGATATTGATATTTCTAAATTTACACCTGGTATATATAATATAATTTTTACTAGTCCTTCAGATGTAATAAGGAAAAAAATAATAAAATTATAATTAAAATTTGTCTTCTAGTATTAAAATTAGCCTACATATATATATGAATAAGATTTTCATGATCCTGCTGAGTTGTAAACCCCAAGGAAGGTTTACGGATCAACACGATATTTTTTTAAAATTTATAATTTTTTTAAAAGATTGATTACGCAAATGGACCATTTTTGGCCGGAAGCAAAGGAAAACAGCCTACTGATGCCTGACGCAAAGTGACAGTAGAGGACAATTACACAGTTACAATACTTCCGAAAACACTTATCTAATAAATAAAAAAATATTTTTATAAACCTTAAGGTTATAAAGAAAACGAATTTTAAGAATATCATTAGCTATTTTTCTGTTTTTATATGAGAGTCTTGTTTGAGACTATAACTAAAAATTCAATTCTTAGAGACTTGTTTTAGTTTGAGGCTGCTTCTTTTTAACTATAGCTAAAATAAAATATCATAACTTGATTATGAGTTATTTTTAGGTTTTCGCATCTGTGTATTTGAGATCCAGAATAAAGAAGGTCTCACTTTGAGACAAACTTTACCGGTTTCGCAGAACAATGATACCATTAATCATTATTATTACAGCATATTTTATACTAATTCCTTCATTGTGTGTGTTTTTAATTCCTCGCAAAGGCTAAGGCACAAAGTTATAGGGGAATTTATTGGGTGTCTGCTTATTTTAAATTATACCGGCACACCACTGTTCCCGTGTTCCTAAAAAAACGAAACTTTTTTTGGTAGCCCCGATTGTAGCGACATCCTGCGCTTTTTTTGCGCAGATAGAGCGGAAAGCGGGACAAAAGGCAATGAAAATAGTAAATTTTATGCTCCTGATAATTCATTGGATTTAAAAAATTGTAAGTTTCCTGTGATCCTTCCACTTTTAAAATTAAAACAGGACCTATTATTTTAATTTAGCTCTATTTATATAGACCACCCTTTTGGGTTCAGGACATTATTTATAACATGGATTACACCATTAGATTGATTTACATCCGCAATGATAACTTTTGCTATACCACCGTTGGCATCTGTTAGAATAACATCATTGTCTTTTAATGATGCCGTTAAAATATCGCCATTAACTGTTTTTAATTCTGCTTTTCCTTTACCAGCTTTTATAGCAGCGATAACATCTTTAGCATTAAATTTTCCTGCGATTACGTGATATTTTAATAAACTTTGTAATGTGCTTAAATTTTCTGGTTTTAATACTGTAGTAACAGTGCCTTTCGGCAGTTTATTGAAAGCTGCATTGGTTGGTGCAAACACTGTAAATGGTCCCGCACTTAGTAATGTTTTTACTAAATTAGCTTCTATCACTGCTGCTACAAGGGCGGTAAGGTCTTTA
>DASVUQ010000208.1:0-2212 GCA_036386975.1 Flavobacterium sp.
CTCCTTTTTACTTCCGGATGCCGCTGAAATAAGAAAAGAATGCCAGATCCGTGGGGTCAGTTTTGAACCGATGAGTGATAGTGATACCAATACCATATTACTGGAAATAGCAAGTCCATCACAAAATATGGAAGCAGTGGCACTGGAAAAAGCACCTAAAATTGCAGTGTATACTCCAAAAGGCAAACAACCTTGGGATGATGCTGTAACCTTAGTGTTAACGTATGCAGAAATCCCTTTTACCCCTGTTTATGATGAAGAAGTATTAAGCGATCAATTACTATTATATGACTGGTTGCATCTGCATCATGAAGATTTTACAGGGCAATACGGAAAATTCTACGGACGTTATAAAAATACGCCATGGTATATCGAGCAAAAAAGAGACGCAGAACTACTTGCTAAAAAGCTGGGATATGAAAAAGTATCACAGGAAAAATTGGCTGTAGCCAAAAAAATAAGAGATTTTGTCATTGGTGGAGGCTTTATGTTTGCGATGTGTTCTGCCACTGATAGTTTTGATATTGCTTTAGCTGCCGAAGGCACAGACATTTGTGAACCTATGTTTGATGGGGATCCGAGTGAAGGCAATTATCAATCAAAAATAGATTATAATAAGCCCTTTGCATTCAAAAATTTTATTTTAGACCGAAAGCCTGACCATTATGAGTTTTCGGATATTGATGTTACAGAATCGCGGATCATCCCCATGGAAAAAGATTATTTCACACTAATGGAATTTTCTGCAAAATGGGACCCTGTTCCCAGTATGCTTTGCCAGAACCACACGCAGCTTGTAAAGGGCTTTATGGGACAAACAACCGCTTTTTCAAGGCCTTTGATAAAATCCAATGTTTTAGTTATGGGGGAAAACCTCATCAACAACGAAGGAAGGTACATTCATGGTGAAAAAGGCAAAGGGATGTTTACCTATTTCAGTGGGCATGACCCAGAAGATTACCAGCATCAGGTTGGGGACACACCAACGGTTTTAGATTTGCATCCAAATTCTCCGGGGTATCGTTTGATATTAAATAATGTTTTATTTCCTGCAGCAAAAAAGAAAAAGCAAAAAACATAAGAGCAAAAGAAGTGGTTATAACAGTACATTCCAAATGTTATTGATCATATTTTAATATATTTCCAACGTCTTGCTTCCCTTAGGACGGTATAGATATATAATTATATAGGTTGTTGTACCTATATCTTTGTCTTTCTTTTTAAAGCCTCCCCAAAGTGCAGATTTTTTATTATTTAATTTTTCTAAACAAACTAATTTTCCATTTGCGTAAAAAGTCATTTTATAATTTTCTATGGGTTTCAAATCAAAAAACTCCAAATCAGGGTCTGTTCGAAATTGATAATCATTGTCCCAGCTACTTCTAATTTCTTCAGGAGTATAATACATCTGTTGTGCAAATCTTTTTTCTTTAGCAAAGCTAATGTTTGCCAGGTCATCTTTTGAACCAGTTATATAAATATCCCTTATCTGGTTATATTTAGCTACAACTTCCTTTTCTAATTGTTTCAAATTTTCAGAATCTTTGGTATATAGTATTTGTGCATTCTCTAGTGTAAACAATTCATAAGGAACATTCGCATCAAAAATAAAATTCTCTTCATAATACTTTTTTTCAGGAAAGGTAAATCTTATTTTTCCTTGTCCTTTATCAATCTGGGGGGTAGTAATCGTATGAATTTCTTCCTCGTCTTTTTCAATTATAACCTTTACCCCGGCGTTTTCTCCCAGTAACTCTTTAAATTTTTTATTTTGTATGTCATAACCAGGATACATTTTTATTGTTAATTTTTGTTTACCCGATTTTGCTATACAAACATTAATTGGTCGCACATCACCAGCAGGCCCTCCCGATAATTTATAAAAAAATTGATAGACAGGAAGGTCATTTACTAGTATTTCATACGAACATTGGTTACTTGCCACAACTACCTGGTATCTGGTTTTAATATTAAAATGATTTATTACTTTTGATAAATTATATATATCGTGGCTTGTTTTTATAGTTTCTTGTGCACATGCAGTGAAATAAAGCATTGTTAATATTAAGAAGAACTTCATGTGTATGTATTTATGCTAAACCTGAAATAAAATAAACAGGCTGTTTCATAATTTATGAACAACCTGTTTATTTATGTTACTATACCATTAAATAATTCCGCCTGTGTTTTCTTTGTCTAAATACTCCTGGAC
>DASVUQ010000209.1:0-6439 GCA_036386975.1 Flavobacterium sp.
ATCTTTACTGGCAGGCAGCAGGAAAAGATTATCATACAGGAGAGAAATCATACCTGCTTCAGGAATTCGAAAAAAAATACAAAAAAGAATTTTTGAGCTATATGGAAGAATACAATACCATCAACATCTGGCAAAAATTCACGACATTACCTGAAGCAGCACAAAAAGATCCTGAATTAATAAAAGCAATGCGGCATTACGACCATACGGTTAATATCACCTGGGTCATGCAACACCTCAATACAGCGAAAAAATACATAGAAGGAAGTGGAAAAGGCGATGGGGAAGCAACAGGCGGAAGCGACTGGAAAAAATATATGCACCCAGAGTACCAAAAAAGAATTTTTTTCCCTGAACTCTGGTCCCAGGAAGAATTGCTACATTGGGGAAAAGAAAAAGCGGTAAACGCATAAAATAAAGAAAAATTGAAACGACTTTATTTAATAATTGTTATTCTGGTACTCGCAGCATCCTGTAAAAAAGAACAGCAAAAAGATGCCGTTATAATTAGTAAACCGGAAAAAATTATTGTTGAATTTGGATTTAAATTCAATGATTATGATGTAGTACAGGATACAATAGTAACAGGAGATACTTTTGGAAGTATTTTAGAAAAACAAAACATTGATGCAGGCCAGACTCATGAAATAGTAGAAAAAATCAAAGATTCTTTTAATGTCCGTGATATAAGAATAGGCAAACCTTACACCATGTTAAGGTCTAAAGATAAAAGAAAAAAACTTCAGGTTTTCATTTATCAGCCGGATCGCAGTAATTATTTTGTTGTCGATTTAAGGGATTCCGTTGTAGCCTATAAAAAGGCTAAACCCATAAGAATAAAAAGAAGGACCATAGCCAGTATATTAGACGGTTCGTTATCATCCACACTTCAGAAACAAAAAGTAGATCCGGCCCTGGCCACACAAATAGCAAAAATTTATGCTTGGTCCATCGATTTCTTCAAACTTCAAAAAGGCGATCAATTTGCTATTACTTTTACAGAAAGATATATTAATGACAGTATTTATGACGGGGTAGAAGAATTTGAAGCTGCTTTTTTTGAATATAAAGGCAAGAAAATTTATGCCTTCCCTTTCGCACAAGATACTACCTCAGGCAAAATAGATTATTATGACGAAGAGGGAAAAGTACTTAAAAATATGTTCCTTAAAGCCCCGTTAAAATTTATTCATATTACCTCCCGCTACACAAAAAACCGTTTTCATCCCGTACAACAAATCTGGAAGGCGCACAATGGTACCGATTATGCCGCACCACAAGGCACACCTATAATGACAACTGCGTCTGGTGTTGTCGAAAAAACAGGGTATACTGCTGGTAATGGTAATTTTGTAAAAGTAAAACACAGTAAAACGTATGCTACACAATACCTGCACATGTCTAAAATACTGGTAAGACAAGGGCAACGCGTTACTCAGGGTGATGTCATAGGAAGAGTAGGAAGTACAGGCCTGGCAACCGGCCCTCATGTATGTTATCGGTTTTGGTATAATGGTGCCCAGGTAGATGCATTAAGATTAAAATTACCTAATTCTACTCCTATGAATGAAAAATTCAAGCCCCGTTTTTTAGAAGAAATAAAACCTTTAAAAACGGAACTCGATAGTATTGCTGCTATCAACTTTAGCAAAATAGCAACAAAATAAATAGTTTACTCTATCTCTTCTAATTTTAAATTTTATATATAATTCTTTTTATACTATATAGAATGTCATCTTCTCGCCTGATTTAAAAAGTAAATCATAAATTTGTGTTCATTATAAAAAAAGAACCATGGCATTAGCATCTAATAATCCCACCAAAACAAATTCCTGGGCAAAACTTGAAGCGCATTTTCAGGAAATATATGACCTTTCTATGAAAGAAATGTTTCAGAATGACCCTTCCAGAGCAAAGAAATTTCATATTCAATGGGAAGATTTTTTAATTGATTTTTCTAAAAACAGAATTACCGAGGAAACCATTAATTTACTATTGGCATTAGCAGAAGAAACAGGATTAAAAAAAGCGATTGCCGGTTATTTTGAAGGCGATATCATTAACCAAACAGAAAATCGGGCCGTTTTACATACGGCATTACGTGCTAAAGCATCTGATACTTGTATTGTAAATCATAAAGATATAATTCCTGAAATTTTTGAAGTTAAAAATAAAATCAAAAATTTTGTAAACGAAGTTATTACCGGAAAGAGGACTGGCTATACGGGCAAAACATTTACAGATGTTGTTAATATAGGTATTGGTGGTTCTGATTTAGGGCCGGCTATGGTAGTTGAAGCGCTTGCATTTTATAAGAACCATCTTAACCTTCACTTTATCTCTAATGTAGACGGTGACCATGTACAGGAAATCATTAAAAAGCTAAATCCTGAAACTACATTATTTGTGATTGTTTCTAAAACATTTACAACACAGGAAACATTAACCAATGCAGAAACGATCAGGAAATGGTTTTTAGAAACCGCAGTACAGAAAGATGTAGCCCAGCATTTTGTTGCCGTTTCTACAAATACTCAAAAAGTTACTGATTTTGGTATAGATGCCAATAACATTTTCCCCATGTGGGATTGGGTCGGGGGCCGTTTTTCGTTATGGAGTGCTGTAGGCCTTTCTATAGCTCTGGCAGTAGGATATGATAATTTTGAAAAATTATTAGATGGTGCAAATGCCATGGACAACCATTTTAAAACAGAAGAACTTCAAAAGAACAGCCCTGTAATATTGGCATTATTAAGTATCTGGTACAACAATTTTTTTGGTGCCGAAAGTGAAGCTTTGATTCCTTATACACACTACCTGCAAAAATTTGCCCCTTATCTGCAACAAGGCATTATGGAAAGCAATGGAAAAAGTGTAGGCCGCGATGGGGAAAAAGTAAATTATCAGACAGGAACAATCATTTGGGGTGAACCCGGGACAAATTCCCAACATGCTTTTTTTCAGCTGATCCATCAGGGCACAAAATTAATTCCAACAGATTTCATTGGATTTATAACACCTTTACACGGAAATAAAGACCATCATGATAAATTAATGTCTAACTTTTTTGCACAGACAGAAGCGCTTTTGAATGGAAAAGAGGAAGAGCAGGTACAGTCCGAATTGGAGAAACATCAAATAACTGAAGACGAAGCTTCATTTTTAAAACCGTTTAAAGTTTTTTCAGGTAACAAACCAACTAATACTATATTGATTAAAAAACTAACTCCGGAGACTTTGGGATCATTGATTGCCCTATACGAACATAAAATTTTTGTACAGGGTGTAATATGGAATATTTTCAGTTATGACCAGTGGGGCGTAGAATTAGGGAAGCAGTTGGCCACTTCTATTTTAGAAGAAATAGAAACAGGATCACTACAATCACATGACGCTTCAACCAATTTATTATTGCGAACATATTTAGTTCATAAATTAATAGTATAAACCTTTAAAACCCCAGTATTTTTAAGGCTTTGTCTTCTATTGTTAATGTTTACTTAACATACAAGCCAAAAGATTATTTGACATTTGCACCAAATTTATAATCACACAAACATGAAAAAATTTCTTTTTCTTTTTATTGTTTTTTTAACTGCAATCGGGCATTCACAGGTAACAAGTTCTGCGATTTCCGGTACGGTTAAATCAAATAAAGGTGAAACGCTCATCGGGGCTACGGTAGAAGTAACCCATAAGCCAACAGGCACAAAATATGTTGTCAATACAAACGTTACCGGCGGCTATTCTATTCCTTCTATCAGACCAGGTGGTCCTTATACGGTTAGAGTAACTTATATAGGTTTTAAACCAGCGGAAGTGACTGAAATTAGTGCACCATTAGGTAATAAAGTAGTGGTTAATGTTGTAGTTGAAGAAGAAGCGAATCAGTTAGACGCAGTTGTAGTAAGTGTAACGAAGTCGAATGGTACTTTTTCAAAAGGCCGTACTGGAGCCTCCCAGCAATTTTCTAACAGAGAATTAAATGCGATCCCTGTTACAGGTGCCAGGTCGATAAATGCTATAACCAAGTATAATGCCAATGCAGGAAGTAACGGTTCGTTTGGAGGCCAGGACCCGAGATTAAACAATTTTACGATTGATGGTTCTGTTTTTAACAACGGTTTCGGGCTTGGTACTGATGCACAGGCAGGAGGAAGGACAGGTTCTACGGCGATTTCACTTGATGCTATCGAACAATTACAGGTAACTATTGCCCCTTTTGATGTACGTCAGTCCGGTTTTACAGGTTCCGGTATCAATGCTGTAACAAGAAGTGGTACTAATGAAATTGAAGGATCGGTTTATCATTCATTCCGTAATAATAAAAAAGGTTTTATAGGAAACCAGGCTGGGAAAACAGCTGTCGTTCCTGGTGCATTTGATGAAAAAATATACGGGTTAAGATTAGGCGCACCCATTATAAAAGATAAATTATTCTTTTTTGGGAATTATGAAAAACTAGATAATACCAGCCCTGCAACCACCTGGACGTCTACCGGATCCCCAAATCCTAGTGGACAAGTATCTGCTCCAACGTATGCGCAGATGCAAGAACTATCAGATTTTCTTCAGCAGAAATTTAATTATACTACAGGCCCCTGGGAAAATTATGACGCCAAAAGGCTTTCTGAAAAATTTCTTGTCAGGCTGGACTGGAATATTAATGAAAATCATAGTTTAACAGCGCGTTATGTATATCATGATTCCTCTTCTGATGAATTAACATCCAATTCAAACTCATTAGGATTTGGAAACAGAAGGACTAGCCCTTTAGCGATGTCTTTTAAAAATAGCGGTTACGTAATTTTAGATAATACACGGTCTATAGTAGTAGAATTGAATAGTAAGCTGAACAACTCATGGTATAACAATTTTATTGCAGGGTATGACAAACAAATTGAGGACAGGGCATTACAAGGTGGTGGATTATTTCCTACTATAGATATTAGAAATGGAACAAGTACTTCAGCTGCGGCAACTACTCTTATTTCTGCCGGTTTAGATCCGTTTACTCAGGGTAATAAATTATCGTATTCAACTTTACATTTTACAAATAATTTAACAAAAACCATAGGAAAACATTCTTTGTTGTTCGGGGCTAATTACGAGCATTTTGAATCCAAGAACTTATTTTTTCCGGGATCTAACGGTGTTTTTGTTTTCAATTCATTAGCAGATTTTTATTTAGCGGCAAGGGAATCTGCCGATAACGGTGGGGCACCTTCAACAGCTAATTTACCTTTTCGTACGCAATTTAGATATTCAGCACTGCCTGGAGGAGCAGAGCCACTACAAATATTTAAATCAAATAAACTGGATCTATATGCACAGGATGAAATCACAGTAAACGATCAACTAAGATTAACATTTGGGCTTCGTGCTTCTGCAATATGGTTTGCTAACACTGCATTAGAAAATCCTGCAGTAACAGCCCAAACTTTTGCTAATGGCGAAAGGTTCAATACAGGGAATATGCCGGATACACAATACTTATTTGAGCCCAGGTTTGGTTTTAACCTTGATTTAACCGGAGATAATACCACCCAACTTAGAGGGGGTACCGGTATATTTACCGGTAGGGCACCGTCAGTATTTTTGTCAAATGCGATTGGAAATAATGGGGTTCTTACAGGTTTTGTTGATGCGGATGCTAGTGGTAATGACCTTGCTCAATATGGCTTTACACCAAACCCAAATACTTATTTTATCCCTAAGACACCTACACTTCCTAGTACTATTGAATTGGCTTTTACAGATAACAATTTTAAGTTTCCTCAGGTTTGGAAAACCAATATTGCAGTAGACCAAAGATTACCATTTGGTTTTGTAGGTACTATTGAAACTATTTTTTCAAAAAATATTAATGAGGTTTTCTACTATAATGCCAACCTTGCGGATGCAGTAGGTACATTAAACGGTACCGTTAGTGGTGATAACAGGCTCTTATACGGGGGAA
This sequence comes from Flavobacterium sp., assembly GCA_036386975.1. Taxonomy (GTDB): domain Bacteria; phylum Bacteroidota; class Bacteroidia; order Flavobacteriales; family Flavobacteriaceae; genus Flavobacterium. The sequence goes on from DASVUQ010000209.1 coordinate 5,960, forward strand.
GTGATTTTGGGGTACGTGTAAATAATAATGTTTCCAGTGCCGTAGTATTATCCAATAGTAATAAAGGCTACTTTTACTCTACTACATTCAAATTAGAACTTCCATATAGAAAGGGGCTTTGGGGATCTTTTGCCTATACCCGTTCTGATGCATACGATTTATTAAATGCCGGTTCTATTGCTGCCGGTTCCTGGACCGGTGCCAGATCAGTAAATGGTAATAATGACTTGAGCCTTGCAGCATCGAATAACAATACACCGCACAGGCTGGTTGGTATTCTAGGCTACCGACTTGAATATGGTAAAAAAGAGGGTGTGGCCCGTGCAGCTACTTCTATTAACTTAGGGTATATTGGTGAGCAAGCCAGTCCTTTCTCCTATACTTACGGAGGTGACGTAAACGGGGACAGGGTAAGTTTTAATGATTTGCTTTATGTACCTTTAAAAGCGACTGATTTAAGGTTTAGTCCAATTAGCCAGA
>DASVUQ010000210.1:0-3926 GCA_036386975.1 Flavobacterium sp.
TCGAAGCCAGATTGCTATTGTTTTACAGGATGTGTTTCTATTTGCAGATACTATTTACAATAACATTACACTTAATAACCCTGATATTACAAAAGATCAGGTTATTAAGGCAGCCGAAGCTATTGGCGTACTCGATTTTATTATGAACCTTCCGGGAGGTCTTGATTATAATGTAAAAGAACGTGGTATAATGTTGTCTTCCGGGCAACGGCAACTAATCGCTTTTTTACGTGCGTACGTAAGCAACCCAAGTATACTTATTCTGGATGAAGCCACATCATCGATCGACACGTATTCAGAAGAACTGATACAGAAAGCTACCGAAACGATTACCAAAGGAAGAACATCGATAGTCATTGCACACCGCCTTGCCACTATTGTCAATGCAGATAAAATTGTAGTCATGGACAAAGGCTATATTGTAGAACAAGGCACACATGCAGAATTGCTCAATAGGGAAGCCGGTTTTTACAAAAAATTATACGATTCTCAATTTGCAGTAGAGAACAATTCGTAACCAGCGAGCAGCAGCTAATAAAATAATTCTTAAATTCGCAAAAATAAAATCAAACAGAAATAAATCAGATGAAATACGATATCATAGTTTTAGGAAGCGGACCCGGCGGGTATGTAACAGCCATTCGTGCGTCACAATTGGGGTTTAAAGTAGCCGTTGTAGAAAAGGAAAGCCTTGGTGGCGTTTGTTTAAACTGGGGATGTATCCCAACAAAAGCCCTTCTAAAATCAGCACAGGTTTTTAATTATTTAAAACATGCTTCTGATTATGGCCTGACTATTTCCTCTTTTGATAAAGATTTTAACGCAGTGGTTAACCGTTCCAGGAATGTGGCCGGTGACATGAGCAAAGGGGTCCAGTTCCTGATGAAAAAGAATAAGATTGATGTTATTGATGGTTTTGGTAAAATAAAACCCGGCAAAAAGATTGATGTTAGGGATAAAGATGGAAAAATAACTGAATTTTCTGCCGACCATATTATTATTGCCACGGGTGCACGTTCTCGTGAATTACCTAATTTACCTCAGGATGGTAAAAAAGTGATCGGATACCGTCAGGCAATGACATTACCGGAACAACCAAAATCAATGATTATCGTAGGTTCCGGTGCTATTGGAGTAGAGTTTGCCCACTTTTATAATGCTATGGGAACCGAAGTTACTATTGTAGAGTTTATGCCAAATATTGTACCTGTAGAGGACGAAGACATTTCGAAACAAATGGAACGTTCGATGAAAAAAGCAGGCGTTAAAATAATGACTTCTTCTTCTGTAGAAAAAATTGATACTTCAGGAAATGGCGTAAAAGCTTTTGTAAAAACAGCAAAAGGAGAAGAAATCCTGGAAGCTGATATTTTACTCTCTGCAGTAGGAATTAAAACGAATATAGAAAATATTGGTTTAGAAGCCGTAGGTATTGCTACAGATAAAGATAAAATTTTAGTTAATGCTTATTCTCAAACCAATGTTCCCGGATATTATGCCATTGGCGATATCACTCCAGGCCAGGCTTTGGCACACGTAGCTTCAGCAGAAGGGATTAATTGTGTGGAAAAAATTGCAGGGCTTCATGTAGAGCCTATTAATTATGGTAATGTTCCTGGTTGTACTTATGCTTCTCCGGAAATCGCTTCAGTAGGTTTGACAGAAAAACAGGCCAAGGAAAAAGGATACGAATTAAAAATTGGTAAATTTCCGTTTTCTGCATCAGGAAAAGCAAAAGCGTCCGGTACCCCGGATGGTTTTGTAAAAGTAATTTTTGATGCTAAATATGGCGAGTGGCTGGGCTGCCACATGATTGGTGCAGGGGTAACAGATATGATTGCAGAAGCCGTAGTAGCCAGGAAATTAGAAACGACAGGGCATGAAATCTTAAAATCAATTCACCCCCACCCTACCATGAGTGAAGCGGTTATGGAGGCTGTAGCCGATGCCTATGGTGAAGTCATCCATTTATAATTACAACCACTAATTTTACCATAATCAAAAAATGAATTTATGAAAAAATCTTTAATTACCATCGCACTTTTATCAGGCACTTTGATTATAAATTCCTGCAAAAATGATAAAAAAACCGCAGGAGAAAACACGGTTGAAACTGTTAATGCGAATCAGGAAGCAGCAGCGGCAGCTTTAAACAATAGTGGCCCAAAAACATATGCACTAACAGCAACTCCTGAAAACGTTGACCTTGGTAAAAGTAAAGAAGCAAAAGTAAAAGTTAGTAATTTTAAAGCGGTTGAACTTTTTGATCCTGAAGGAAAATTAACGGGTATGGAATTGTCTTATGACATTGAATTAACGAATAACAAAGCCATCGGAGAAGGTAAAATCTTTTTAAATCCCGGTGATTTTAGATTAGAGTTGGATAACGGCAATAAAATAACTCATGACAATTACAATCCTGTTACTGCCGAAGCGGAATCTTCAAAAATAGTAACCGGAAACAAATTCAGGTTACCTGTCGGAACTAAACCAAAAGCATTGCACTTATTTTATGACGAAACAAGAGCAACTGTTAGTGTAGAAATAAAATAAATTTATTGATTGATTTAATATATAAAGCCCGGATTACGGGCTTTGATTTTATAGTATTGTAGCGAAAGCCTACTCACATGAATAGATACTTTAAGTTATAGCTAAAAAAAACAATTGCAAGAAAGAGCACTAGGACAGCAAAAGCTGCGGATTTGACTAATAGTGATCTTTTTTGCTTGGCTTTGTGTGATGGTAAAACTGCAAATGAGCCATCAAAAGCGTTGGCTACATTTATGTAAGTCTTACCTTATACTTATCTTCAAAAAAAATATCTAAAATATTCTTATCATTCTCATTTAATACAAAATTCATCTCAGAGTCTGTAAGTTGGCATACTCCAAAATTTTTGATGTAGTTTCCATTCAATGAGTAGTATTCTGAAGAGTAGGGTTTGCTAGTTGTCTTTATGTAATACCAAAAAAGTCTTGATTCCATTATTTTCTTAATGAATAACATTTCATCTTCTGTGTGTCCGATAACTGCTTGTCCATTATAGAATAATAAATTGTCTTCAAAATTAATTATATAGCTTGGCACTCTGTCAGACATTTTTGGAAAGAAAAGTTTGTTTTTCACCTTCTCAAGAGACTGACTGCGTCCAAATGCAAACCAATTTTCATAGTCACCTTTTCCTTTGTCTCGGTTGGCGAGTATTTTCCTTTTATTGAGTAGATATTGGTATGCTTTAGGATAATTCTCTTTTATGAAATTTTCATCTAACAAGCTAGGCTTATCAGCATTGTCATATGGAAAAATTACTTTTTCCTTCAAGTTGCTAATTGAAACTGCTCGGCTTAACTTATTTGTATTGACAATGTCTTTGCAAATTCCTTTTTCTATTTGGTAAAGACTTCCATTCTGTAAATAGTAGAATTCATTATCTTCTTTAATTGGGTTGAAGATATAAATATTATTTTTAAGTGTAGCAATACCGTGTCTAGTTTTATACAAATCACCAAATGCTATGCCTGTTGCTTCAATTTTCGAAATCGTTTCGAAATCATTGAGATTCCAACCTGTTTTGGAATTGAGTTTAATGTAAGGAATAGAATGATAGTCACTTTGCTTTTCAGGCAAAGTAAGACTTGATGATTTGCAATATTTTATTATAGAATTTGAACTATTCTCAATCAAACAAATACACGTATAAGTATTTTTTGATTTGAATACTTGCTCAGTTCCAAAATCAATAATTCTAATTTTTAAAGATTTCTGCTTGAAATATTCTCTTAAATTTCTTCCATTTAGACTTTTAAAAAAACTGTTCATTGTAATAAATCCAAGTACACCAGCTTCTTTTAAATTCTGAATGGCCAATTGAAAAAATGGAATATATAAATCTGAGTTACCAGATTTACATACTTCAAATTTTT
>DASVUQ010000211.1:0-3144 GCA_036386975.1 Flavobacterium sp.
ATTGTAAAATATGAACCCTTTTAATTTATAGAAATGAAAAAAGTAATCATTTTATTTTTTGTGTTAATTATTTTTTCTTGTGAATTTGTTGAAACTCATAAGTTAGAGAGAAGTTACAGTATTAAAGAATCAAAAGAAAAAGGAGTTTTTATATCCGAATATTTTCCTGATAAACGAAAAGTTATATTAAATGATACTATAAATTTTGAATTTGAAGAAATTTGGATGGAATATCCTTGGTGGTATATTAATCAAGAGAAAGATATTGAAATTATAGACTCAACCAATGGAACTGTTTTTTTTAAATTTAAAAATCAAACTGATTTATCAATTAGAAGTAAAGGCGTAGAAATTTTGTCGACAGATATTCCTTATTCAGGGTTTAATAATATTTGTTATGAATTAGATAATATTAATTTAAAAAAAAATATGGTGAATTTAAAGATTGTTTTTTATAATAATAGTAATGAAAAGAATTGGATTAAAATAGATTCCACAAATGTCCAAATAAAAAAATATAGCCCCGATGGCGCGGATATGTAACACAACGATAGCGTGTACATTCTTTCCGTACCGACAAAGAGAATAAAATAAGCATAAAAAGAAGGCAAATTGCCTGCTTTTTTATGAAAAATTATGAAACCTACATAGCAATATTTAAAGCGTTTGAAAGCATATCTTTCAAACGCTTTTTGCTTATGGCCATATCGATAATATTAAAAATGGAGTTTTTTTCTATGTCGTCAAGTTCATCAAGTAAACGAAGTTTGTCAACAATACTTTTATCGTAAGAGTTTACATCTATTGGTTCCCCCCCCGCTGGCGCAACCGTCTCGCTTGTGACTACAATAAAAAAGCATAGGAAATAGGCGTAATTGCCTGTTTTTTATGTTTAATGAATTAGATTTCTAAACTTTTAAAAGAGGAATAGAGGAAATACATAGCATAACAGGAAAAAAAAGAAAACACGGTTAAGCCAAGGTACAAGCCATTTATAGCGCCATTAAATTTAATAACCCCGATCTTTCCGGTAATGTAATGGCTATCTATAATAAGACAAGTAATAATGGAAGAAGTGCTCCCATCATTCAAAAAGAATTACCTATATTTGGGTTGTCGCGGTTAGGGGTATATAATAAGGAAGACAACAGTAGCAGTTACCAGATTGCAGACCATTTGGGCAATGTATGGGCGGTAATCAAGAAAATTAATGGTAACCCGGTTATAGAGTCCTATGCCGATTATTATCCTTTTGGGGAACAATTACCGGAACGTAATAGTACCAGTAGCTACCGTTATGCTTTCCAGGGACAGGAAAAAGACCCCGAAACCGGAATGGAGGCTTTTCAGTTACGACTCTGGGACGGCAGGATCGGAAGGTGGCTCTCTCCCGACCCGTATGGGCAGTACGCTTCTCTCTATTTAGGGATGGGGAATAATCCTGTTGGGATGATTGATCCTGATGGAGGGAGTACGAAACCACCAAATGAATATGACGTAAATGGAAATTTAATAAGCACATTAGGAGGGAATAGTATTGATTATATACATCAAAAAGATGGGAGCATCTTAATCCAAAATTGTAGTACTGGTGAAAGTATAACAACAAAAGCAGGGATGGATATTTTAAAAGGATTTGTGAATAGAGATAAAAATATTGATTACATGGATATTTTTAATGAATTTAAAGATGGATATGGGCCAAAAAGAAGCTTGTTTGATGGCAATCATCCTATGACAATTGACATGAAAGAATCCCAAGCAGCATATGTAGGAAGAAGTATGTATATGTCAAATGGAGGAAAAAAAGGATATGTAGGATTTGATTTTGGCATAACAGGAATTTTTAGTGCGGGACCTAATATGACTGAACAAATGGTGGGATCTGTGGGTGTAAGTATTTATCCCGTTGGTAATAAAGTTGTTTTTATATTGACTGATACTAAAACGCCTAGATCTTTATTTTATCATTTGCCTGGAATTAAATCAAAGTTTAATAGGGATGATGGAAATCCAAGAGGGAGATTGATGCCTTATTCAGAAACTAAGCAGACTTATATTTGGACAGAATCAGTAAAAGTACTAAAACAAAAATACCATAGATGTGAAGAAGCTCAAACTAGTCGGATTATTATGCCTTAATTTAATGGTTTTATTTATGATTAATTCTTGCACATTGGATAATAAAAAAATTCAAGGAACTTATATTGGGAATTTCTCAAAAAACATAGATTCGATTAAAATTGATAAAAGCGGATTCTACGAAAGAGTTATTTATGATAATAATAAAAATCTTATTTTTAAGAATAAAAGCACTTATATTTTAAATAATGGCAGTATTAGCTTTAATGACTTTTTATTAAATGAAAATGATTTAAATAATAATACTAAATATGATGCAAATGATTTATTAAATGCAAATTTAAATTATAGTATAAATTTAATTGGGGAGGTGAAATTTGTTGTTGATTATGATAATGAATATTATTATTTTAAAAAATAACCCCGATGGCGCGGATATGTAACGCAACGATAGAGCAGAAATGCTTTCCGTGCCCGCAAAGAAATAAAAACAGGTTATAAAAACAACAAACAGGCGTAATTGCCTGTTTTGTTTTTTTTATAATGAATTATATATCTAAACTTTTAAAAGAGGAATAGAGGAAATACATAGCATAACAGGAAAGAAAAGAAAACACCCCGCTGGCGCAAGCGTCTCGCTTGTGACTACAATAAAAAAGCATAGGAAACAGGCGTAATTGCCTGTTTTTTATGTTTAATGAATTAGATTTCTAAACTTTTAAAAGAGGAATAGAGGAAATACATAGCATAACAGGAAAAAAAAGAAAATACGGTTAAGCCAAGGTACAAGCCATTTATAGCGCCATTAAATTTAATAATCTACAATCCTATGGCAAGGAAAAAAGCGGCTATAAGAATGGAAAGCGAGACCATACATGATAATATTTTAAAGATATACTTTCCGGTATTTGAGTTATGGGCTTGTACAAGATCTCTTAACAGGTCTTTAGGGTCTTTATAAACAAAAGATAAAATGCTAATCAGAAGTGATAGGATACTAATCAAGAGGGTTAAAATTTCAAAACTCATATAAAACATTTTAAAGTTTATAACATAGCTACA
>DASVUQ010000212.1:0-23586 GCA_036386975.1 Flavobacterium sp.
AAAATACGAAGTCCTTGCCTGAAGCCTGCCCTGCACTTCATACACCCTATAATTGGATGTGTCCTGTAAAATCTGTGTATCTGCTGCTGTAGGCTGAAAAGGCTCATTAACTTCCCTCTTACTTACAAAGCTTTTGTTGTCTAAATAATTTTTATCAATAACAACTAAATCTCCCACCATTACCACTCCTACCAGAATAACCGCTATTGTGGAAGATAATTTATTTCTATGCGCCAACCATAAAATGCCACTACTAAGGAGGATTAAAAATCCTGAACGTAAAATATCAGATACATACATGGCTTCCCTATCTGCCTTTAACGCATCAATAAAATTAACACCAAAACCGGGATCTTCTGTTTGCTGGCTAAACATCTGCAACAATTGCTGGTCTATGCTTCCTGAAAAGTCAAAGAAACCTTTGCCGATATAAAGTAGTACAAATAAGCCTAATGTTACTGCTACAGATTGCCAAAGGCCTTTGAATTGTACTTCTTTTTCTGATTTAAAAAAAGTTTGCAGCCCCATAACAGCCAAAACCGGAAGACACAATTCCAGCACTACCTGTATTGAAGATACCGCCCTGAATTTATCGTACATGGGCACATAATCTATAAAAAAATCTGTAAGTAAAGGAAAGTTTTTTCCCCAGGAAAGCATCAGCGAAACAACTGCGCCTGCAAGGAATGCATATTTAATTTTCCTTTTGTCAATAAACAACGCTAACACGGCAAGGAGGAAAACAACTGCCCCTACATAAGCAGGTGCGGCAACAATAGGCTGATCTCCCCAATACGTAATTCCGTAGTTTTGAGTAAACTCATTTGCCTGCTGCTCATCTGCACCTTGTTTTACTATAAATTCATGAACATTAGACTTTTCATCCAGTTTTTCACTATTAGAACCGCCAAATAACCGCGGTGCAAAAATATTAAGGCTCTCTGCAATACCATAACTATATTCTGTAATATAATCATATTTCATTGCAGAAGTGGTTTCATTTTTTGAACCATCGGGATTAAAAGTCAGCTCACTTTTACCCCGTATACTAAAATCAGCATATTCTGCCGTAGCCAGGATCCCGGTAGCATTGGCCCCAAACCCTAAAATTGCAGCACCAATAAGAATAGCTGTAGCATAACCAAAGGCTTTATATTCCTTAGCTTTGATATAAATATATGAAAAATAGATGCCTAACGCAATCAGCAAAATCAGCAGATAATACGTCATTTGAAAATGATTGGCATTGATTTCAAGTGCCACCGCAATAGTAGTAAGTAAACCGCCAACAATATATTTGCGTTGAAAAACTAAAATTACACCGGCAATTACAAGCGGCATGTAGGCAATCGCATGGGCTTTAGCATTATGCCCTACACCAAGAATAATAATCAGATAAGTAGAAAATCCAAAAGCCAGGGCACCGAAAAATGCTTTAAGCGGATCGGTTTTTAAAATAATTAATAAAATATAAAAGCCTAAGAAATACAAAAACAGATAATCAGCCGGCCGTGGCAAAAAACGTAAAGCTTCATCCAGTTTCTTAATGTAATTGTGCGGATATTTTGCTCCCATTTGGTAGGTTGGCATTCCTCCAAAAGCAGCATTGGTCCAGTAAGGTTCCTGATTAGTACTGGCACGAAAATCATTTTGTTCTTTTGCCATACCGGTATATTGAACAATATCCGATTGCGAAAGTGCTTTTCCTTGTAAAACAGGATAGAAATAAATAAGGGCAACTACAAGAAAGCCAAGTATAGCTAGTAAATGGGGATAGAACTTATTAAGAATTTTCATAATTAAGTTTAAAGTAAAAGTTGTTGTCCGATAAGCTTTTCGAACAGATAAATGCAAACTTAATCAATTTCTTCATAATCCACATATTCCCCTACCTTTTTGGTTTCCCGAGGTTTTGAGGAAGAAGGTGTATCAACTATAATTTCATCCTGTTGAGTACCTGAATGATATTGTCGGTTCTTATTGGTATATTGTTGTTCGAAACTTTGACTTGCCTTTTCTACTACTTTTTTTACTATAACCGGTAAAAACAATTTAGCTAAAAATTTGAATACATAATAAAAAATTAAGATATAAAACAGCGTCTTAATAATGTTGCCGAAAGATGCGGTATCCATGTGATATAAATTTCTTCAAATTTAACAAATGCCAAGATTAAAAATAAATTATCGCTCATAAATAAATAATAAATTATAGTACTTTTGAAACTGCAAGAAAATTATGCTTCAAAATTTAATACCATGTTTAAAGTGAAAGCCCTTACAACGTTAATTTTTTTACTTTCTTATGCCACTTATGCACAATACACCGATATTATAAATTCTAACAGGCCGGGTAAATCACAATCTGCATTTGCTGTTGGTAAAAATGTTTTTCAGTTAGAAACCGGGGTATATGGCATTTATGAAAACCATGAAATCTATGTAAGAGAAACATTCGGTGTTGGCAGTGACCTGAATTTACGCTATGGTACATTATTAGAGCAACTGGAATTCAATGCTGATCTTCAATATCAGTACGATCAACATGAAACGATATTAGGTTCAGAAATAAGGAGTAATTTTAAACAAATTATTATTGGTGCTAAATATCTTGTTTACGATCCATACAAATATTATAAAGGGAAAGGAAATATAAAAAGCTGGAAAACCAATCAAAAATTTAACTGGAGGGATCTTATTCCTGCAGTATCAGCTTATGCCGGTGCTAATTTAAATTTTGACAGCCCCTATACTTTTAAAACAGATCCCAAGATTAGCCCAAGGTTAACATTAATTACACAAAACCAGTTTCCAGGTAATTTTGTACTTATCGCTAATATTATTGCCGATAAAATAGGTACCGATTTCCCTAGCTATGGTTATATCATTACCGTCACAAAAAGTTTTAACAAAAGATGGTCAGCATTTTTAGAAGATCAGGGCTACAATAGTGATTTTTATTCAGATGCCATTATTCGCGGAGGTGCAGCCTATCTTTTTAACCCTAATCTTCAGGTAGATGCATCAGTAACTTCTAATTTAAAAAATACACCATCGATATATTATGCAGGTATAGGCCTTTCCTGGCGCTATGACAATAACCATGAAGAGACTTGGGTAAAATTTAAAAAGAAAAAGAAAAAAAGCAAAAAATCTAAAGGGAAATCGGGTATCATAGACCTTGCAAATCCGGTACCTGCAGGAGATGCACCAGCAAAACAAGAAGAAAAGAAAAACTAAGTAAACGCAGAAAAACAAAAGTAATGATTACTATAAAAGAAGCAGTTACTAAAAAAGAACTTACGGAATATATAAAATTCCCATTTTCATTGTACAAAAATAATGCCTGTTGGGTACCACCAATTATAACTGATGAACTGGAAACTTTTGATAAAACCAGAAATCCTGCTTTTGAAAATGCGGAAGCTAAATTTTATATTGCCAGCAAAGACGATAAAATTGTAGGGAGAATTGCAGCCATAATCAATTGGCAGGAAGTAAATCACCAGCATAAGAAAAAAGTGCGTTTTGGCTGGTTTGATGTTATAGATGATATTGAAGTAACAAAAGCACTACTCGAAAAAGTATACGAACTGGGCAAAAAGAATCATCTTGAATATGTTGAAGGCCCTATGGGGTTTTCAAACCTTGATAAAGTAGGTGTTCTTACTGAAGGGTTCAATGAGTTAGGCACTATGATTACCTGGTACAACCATCCTTATTATGCCTCACATTTTGAAAAATTAGGGTTTATAACAGAAAAAGAATATTTAGAGAATAAATTTCCTTTTGAAAACGTGAAATTAAAATTTTTTGATAAAGCCCAGGAACTCATCAAAAAACGATACCAGCTTAAGCCCATTAACTTTAAATCTACAAAAGAAGTAATGCCTTATGTAGACAAAATGTTTGATTTATTTAATGCCTCTTATGCAAGCCTGTCTTCATTCGTACCTGTTTCTGAAGTTCAAAAAGCCTATTTCAAAAAAAAATACATCAGTTTCATCAATCCCGAATACATTAAATATGTAGAAGATAAAGATCAGAACCTGGTGGCTTTTGCTATTGTGATGCCTAGTTTTTCAAGAGCATTGCAAAAAGCAAATGGTAAATTGTTTCCTTTCGGTTTTTTACATTTACTACACGCCAGAAAAAATAGTAAGGATGTCGTTTTTTATCTCATCGGAGTACACCCGGATTACCAAAATAAAGGGGTTACCGCTATATTATTTAAAGAATACCATACCACATTTACAAAAAAGAACATACAAACCTGTATACGGACACCGGAACTGGCAGATAACTCAGCTATTCATTTATTGTGGAGAAATTTTCATCCTGTAACGCACTGTAGGAGAAAGACATTCAGAAAGGATCTTTAATTTATTTTTATCTGATTCCTAGATGATTTTATATTGCCGCCTTAACGTAGGCTATAGTTATATATTCATTTTTAAAGACTTTTTTTAGTAGCGAACACCATATTTATTTTTTGGCCGTGCCCCTTCGGGTCGCGCTATTCGCTACAAGTCCTCGCTCGTGCCTCGCTGTGGGCTTTCCGCTACTATCCCTCACGGACCCGTTGCACCAATTTATTTTATAAAAAACGATTAACTTCTATAAAATAGAGGCTGTTTCACAACTAAAATAGCCTCTATTTAACTGAAATGATTTAAACTTTTTAATTGAAGATAAAAATGAGGATTTTTGTTCTGGATTTTTAATTTTTTAGTACTCCACAACAGTGCTACGGAGTAATTCTATTGCGAATAAACAATCAGCCCTATTCGGGCAGTACTAACTGCAATCCTGCAAGGTTTTTCTAACCTTGTAGGTATTATTGATTTTATTCCTATTATTTTATTATACCTACAAGGTTAGAAAAACCTTGCAGGAGAAAATAATACAGATAAATATACTTATACTACTATTGCGAGTAACTAATCAGTCCTGTATTTGCTAAACTGAATTTTTGTATTTAGATTGGAACTAACGCTAAGCCAACTAAAAAAATATGCCGGTACAATTATACCTTAAGTACTTTTGGACTATCTTTCAATCCATTAATATAAAAAGGTTAAATCCAGGGACGAAAAACTATTTTGCAGCCAATTAGAAAAGTTTAAATCACTTCTATATTAATATTGATGATTGTAAAAATTATGCATCTAAATCAACCTTAGTCGCATCAGCGATTTTCTTATAAGTGCCATTTACTAATTTTTCACGTATTGCTTCAAAAGCATACAGTGTCTCATTAATATCATCGATAGTATGTGAAGCCGTAGGTATCATTCTTAATAAAATAATTCCTTTTGGGATTACCGGATAAATTACTATAGACAAAAAGATATTAAAATTTTCCCTCAGGTCGTTGACCATTACCATAGCTTCCGGAACACTACCTTCAAGATAAACCGGTGTTACACAAGTATTAGTATCACCTATATTGAAATTTCTATCGCGTAACCCTTTTTGTAGTGCATTTACGTTTTCCCAAAGTTTATCTTTTAGTTCAGGATGGTTTCTTAACAGTTCCAGGCGTTTTAAAGCACCGACAGTCTGAATCATGGGTAGTGATTTAGCAAACATCTGAGAACGTAAGTTATATTTTAAATAATCAATAATTTCTTTATCAGCAGCAATAAAAGCACCAATACTTGCCATTGATTTGGCAAAAGTAGAAAAATAAACATCAATCTCATCCTGCACTCCCTGCTCCTCTCCTGCCCCTGCTCCTGTCTTACCAAGTGTACCAAAACCATGCGCATCGTCTACCAGTAAACGAAAATTGTATTTTTCCTTCATGGCAACAATTTCTTTTAGTTTCCCCTGCTGTCCACGCATTCCAAAAACGCCTTCGGTAATAAACAAGATACCTCCACCAGTTTCTTCGGCCATTTTTGTAGCCCGTTGCAGGTTTTTTTCTATACTGTCCAAATCATTATGGCGATAAGTAAAGCGTTTCCCCATATGCAGCCGAACCCCATCAATAATACACGCATGTGCATCAACATCATACACAATAATATCGTTTTTTGTAACTAAAGCATCTATAGTAGACATAATGCCCTGATATCCGAAATTTAATAAATAAGCAGCTTCTTTTTTCACAAATGCAGCCAATTCATTTTCCAATTGTTCATGAACATCTGTATGTCCCGACATCATACGGGCACCCATTGGGTAAGCAGCTCCATATTGTATGGCAGCATCTGTATCTGCTTTACGTACTTCGGGATGGTTTGCCAGACCCAGGTAATCGTTAATACTCCAGTTTAAAATGCTCTTTCCATGAAACTGCATCCTAGGTCCTAATTCACCTTCCAATTTCGGGAAAACAAAATAACCCTCGGCCTGAGAAGCCCACTTTCCTAACGGGCCTTTATTGGTTTGAATTCTTTCGAATAGATCTTTTACCATAATTTCATTTTTAAAAAGTGGTAAATTTAATAAATAAATAGTATTTAAAATTATTACTTAGGATTTTATTAATCATCTTACTAAATATCATATTTTAATCACAAGCATATTTATTATTATTACCTATTTAAAATCATTGTATATTTGAAATTCATTTGAAAATTTACTGTAAAATGTCGCATAATATAAAAGAACTGAAGCTTGCCGTACTTATAGATGCTGATAATGTGCCTTATAGTAATGTAAAGGGCATGATGGAAGAGATTACAAAATTTGGTACCCCCACAACTAAACGTATTTATGCGGACTGGACTAAACCTAATAGTAATGGATGGAAATCTGTTTTGTTAGAACATGCCATTACCCCCATTCAGCAATACAGTTATACAATAGGAAAAAATTCTTCTGATTCGGCTTTGATTATTGATGCCATGGATTTATTGTATTCCGGGAAATTAGACGGGTTTTGTATTGTTTCAAGTGATAGTGATTTTACACGTTTAGCCATTCGGTTAAGAGAATCGGGCATGAAAGTAATTGGTATTGGCGAAAAGAAAACCCCTAATTCTTTTATTGTTGCCTGTGACCGTTTTATTTATATTGAAGTATTAGACGGGGCCATACAGAAGAAAAAACCAAAAGAAAATGTAGTAGATACCAGGAAACGTGTAGAAAAACCTGTAGAGAAGCCACTTAATAAAATCGATCTGCAAATTATAGAACTTATAGAAGCCACTATAGAAGCCCTTGGAGATGATGATGGCTGGGCTTTTCTTGGAGATGTAGGTAATTTGATTGTAAAGAAAAAGCCGGAATTCGACCCAAGAAATTATGGTTTTAGTAAATTAACCCCTATGCTAAAATCCCTGACAGACATTTTGGAAATTGATGAAAGAGACTCTGATAAGAAAGGCATTAAACATGTTTATGTAAGACTTTGTTACAATTAAATCATAATTATCAATTCTTCGCCTATCTTCCCGAATACTTGCAATAATTACTTTAATTATACAACTTATATATAAAATCATATAAGCCTATTTATGGCTATCATTTTACTTTTAAAGTATTAAATATTAGTTGTATAAGAGATGAATATTTTATACAAAAAACAAAATATTTTTTGATTTACACGAATAGTTTCTAGTGTACCCAATCAATATTTAGAATAGACCAAACGATTGTTACACAACATTACATCTATTTTTACTTGACAAAGTAACTTCAGCATGCAGGAATGGCTAAAATAAAGAAAGCCTGAAGGAAAATAGATGTTGACAAGTTGTTCCGCACAATTGTTTGGTTTTTTAATTTATTCTTAATTTGTTAGCCGATTTTATAACAATGTAGCCAACAACAAGTAAAATTATTGAACTACCGAGGAATATCCAGTTTCCAATATGAGGTTCCAATGAAAACTCCATAACATTATGAAGTTGAAGTAGATGATGATTAATTAAACCTTCAATAATATTAAATAATGCCCATCCTGACAGCAACCCTCCGATAAGTAATTTTCCTGAAGTGTCTGCTGTTCTTTTTCGCATTATTTTCCATAATAAAACAATGCCTATTGTTACTATTATCAGACAAAAAGCATGAAAAATACCATCCCAGAACATATTTATACTTTTACCAATATAATCAGTAGCAGGAATAACATTAGAAAGCATTTCGTGCCATTGCAATATCTGATGAAAAACAATCCCGTCAATAAAGCCACCAAGGCCAATACCCAATACCATTGATGCCGCTATTAAAGGTACTGGCGATGCTATTATCGTACTAGAATTTAAATGAGTATACTTCGCAAAATTTTTAATAGCAATAAAAACAAGTAATCCCACCACAACAGCTAAAACAATAAAGGCTGAAAATATTTTTAACAAGTTAGGGTAAAAAGTGCTGTCATGAATCCCAGCCCTAACCTCAGGATTACAAAATACGCACGCAAAAACAGTTGGTCCTGCTATCAAACATGATAGTAAAATTATCTTTCTCATTGCATCTTTTTATTAATCACATTACTTTCTGATAAATTATGTATAAATAGAGAAGGTTGCTTCATTACAAAACAACCTCTTATAGTTTTACCTTAATATAAATTATTACAGCGCGATATTCCCCTCTATAGAATCATCATAAGTCTCACCTACCACAGCACCAAACAATCTTTTTATTGTTGCTACGGCAATACCGTTTTTAGTATCCCAGTAATACCCTTCCATTGGTGTTACTTTAATTACAGTAATCCTTGGATCATCCTCCCCTTCTGTAAACCAGGTTTTCATCATTGGGTTCCACAACTCCTTAATCTTTTCTTTATCTGTAGAAATAGTAGCTTTTCCATAAATCGATAAGTAATTGCTATAGGAAGAACCCTGAAATAAAAGCTGTACAGAAGGATCTTCGAGAAGTTCTTTATTTTTATGGCTGTCTGAAGCACTCAAAAACCAAAAGCAACCCTGATCATCAATTTTTTCAGGAGCCATAGGCCTTGTATTAAACGATTGTTGAGATACTATCCTTGTACAAAAAAAGCATGTTCCGGCTTTGTCTGTTAATTCCTTTATCTTCTCTATTGCTTCTGCACCAATAAGATTTTTGAAATTCTCCTCCGGCGAGTTTTTATTAATACTGTCCATAATTTAATTTTAATATTTTAGTAAAATTACTTTTTACGATGGAAACTACTATTATAATATTATTTCAAATTGTTGTCTTATTTAGTTTATCAAAAAGATTTCTTTAATACAATTATATTATATCAGTGCATTAAAAACTTAACATTGGGAGATGAATATAATACCTATATTTGTTTACAATTAATTTACATTGAATTAACTATTAATAAACATAAGTATAACGTAAAAGAAAAAGCAATGGAAAACAGTCAGGATGAAAATGTAGAACAACTAATAAACAATGATAATGAGGTACAAAAACCGGAGCCGGGAAAAGTACCTGTTCGTAAAGCAGACCCATCAACAACACCTACAGCATCTACTACAATACCTGATGAAATTAAAAAACCACCTGTACGCAGGGCAGTAGCAAAAAGAACTTCTGCTAGTGCTAAAACAGTTTCGGCAGTAGAACCTCTAATAGTAGAACCAACAGTTGTAAAGCCGGTTGAAGAAGTTGTAACTGAAATACCAGCTGATACAGATCATAAAGTATCAAAAGATGATGCTAAAAAGAAAACAAAAAAGGAAAAAGGAATGTCTAAAAAAGAGAAGGAAAAAGAAAAAGCCAAAGCTAAAAACAAAAAAAACAAAGCCAAAAAAGAAAAAGCCCGTAAAAAAGTAAAAGCTAAGAAGGCTGAAAAAGCGAAAATAAAAGCCAAAAAAAAGAAAAAAGCTAAAAAGAAAAAATAGTTCCTTAAAAAGAAAACCGATTCACATCGGTTTTCTTTTTATATGACTGATTATTTGAGCAGAATGTGTTACAAAATCATAACATCATATCTGTGGCAATATGTTTCCTATCAATAAAAAAATTAATATTTTTAAATAAAATTTTTAATATGGCACCGCTGGTTTTTGCTTCTAACAACAAAAATAAAATCAAAGAAATACAACTTTTACTTCCTGATTCCATCCAAATCCTTAGCCTGGAAGACATAGGCTGTTATGAAGATATTCCGGAAACTGCACCTACTATTGAAGGCAATGCGATATTGAAAGCGAATTATGTAACAAAAAATTATGGCTATGACTGTTTTGCTGATGATTCTGGCTTAGAAGTCGACTGTCTTGATGGTGCTCCTGGGGTTTATTCGGCCCGGTACGCAGGGGAACAAAGGGATGCCCAGGATAATATGGATAAATTATTATTAGAACTAAAAGATAAATACAACAGGAAAGCACAATTTAAAACCGTAATTTGTTTGAATTTAAATGGGCAACAACATTTATTTACAGGAATTGCTTTAGGCAAAATTGCTGAAGAAAAAATTGGAAATGGTGGATTTGGATATGATCCTATTTTTATTCCTGATGGTTTTTCTGAAAGTTTTGCCCAATTATCATTACAAACAAAAAATGAAATTAGCCATCGTGGAAAAGCGGTGAAATTGCTTTTAGGGTTTTTGAGGGAGTAGCAAGTTATAAAAAGGATATAAGGCTTTAGGAATATTTCAAAAGCTGTAAATTTATACTTTATAGGATTTTGTATTACGAAATAATTAATTTTGTAAACTTAAAATCAAGTACATTAATAGAATGGACCAAAACATATCCGGAATTGGACTAATCCTTAATCAATTCTTAACTATATTTGAAAAAAGGTTTAACTTTAATTAAAAAGTAAAACCCCATTATTTATAACTTACACACTTTTTAGGATAGTGTCTAACCTCTAAAAACATCTCCAAACCGATATAACAACCGTTCAATTAATCGTAAATCTTCTGTAATAATTTCAGCGGGTCCTTTCATTTCTTGTTGAAATGGAATTTGTTTTTTATAAGCCGATAAAAGTCCGTTTGGTAAGATACATTATTAATAAATTACCATCTTTGTCTGGAACTAATGATATATTTTTTACTTCTCCATTAAGTAAACCAAACTCTCAGCGGAAAGTTAGCCAATCGTATATTCACTTTTGTCCTATTTTAATTTTTCCAGAGTTTAAAGCCGGGGCTTTTATTTTGCCAATAAATCCGTTTTGATTTGTGGGGATGATTACAAAATAAAAACCTGATAAACAATGTTCTGTTACAAATCCAATTTCTGGCTTAAAGTATTTCAACACTTATTTGTGCAAGTTCTGCTCGAAGTAAATAATTACAAAGGTCATTGTAATAAGCAAAGCAACTTCTTAAAATTTTTAAAAAACTAACCATTTGATTTCCAATTATTAATAAATATTTAAATCTTAATTAGTATTAGTTTTTCACAAATATTTGACGTACTTTTGCACCAAATTTAAAAATAAATAATGAACAAATTTGAACAATTAGGATTGAGTGAATCGCTACAACGTGCGATTATCGATCTAGGATTTGAGAATCCGACCGAAGTACAAGAAAAAGCGATTCCAATGCTATTGGAAAAAGACACAGATTTAGTTGCGTTAGCTCAGACAGGGACAGGGAAAACAGCAGCTTTTGGTTTTCCGCTAATTCAAAAAATCGATGCCAACAACAGAAATACACAGGCGTTAATTTTATCCCCTACACGTGAACTATGTTTACAAATTACTAACGAAATTAAAAACTACTCTAAATACGAAAAAGGTGTTAATGTAGTAGCCATTTATGGTGGTGCCAGTATTACAGAGCAAGCAAGAGAAATTAAAAGAGGGGCACAAATTATTGTAGCTACTCCAGGCAGGATGCAGGATATGATTAACAGAGGATTGGTAAATATTACTCAGATTAACTATTGTATACTTGATGAAGCAGACGAAATGCTAAACATGGGCTTCTATGAAGACATTGTAAATATATTATCTACTACACCAGACGAAAAAAGCACATGGTTATTCTCGGCGACTATGCCACAAGAAGTAGCTAGAATTGCAAAACAGTTCATGCACAATCCTCAGGAAATTACGATTGGAACTAAAAACTCCGGTTCAGCTACCGTTTCACATGAATTTTACCTGGTTAATGCACGTGACCGTTACGAAGCTTTAAAACGTTTAGCAGATGCTAACCCCGACATTTTTTCTGTCGTGTTTTGCAGGACAAAACGGGATACACAACAAGTGGCCGAAAAATTAATTGAAGACGGCTATAATGCTGCGGCTTTACATGGTGATTTATCACAGGCACAACGAGATGGTGTAATGAAATCGTTCAGGGGCCGTCAGATCCAGATGCTTGTAGCAACAGATGTTGCAGCACGAGGAATAGATGTAGAGAATATTACACACGTAGTAAATTATCAATTACCAGATGAAATAGAAACGTATAACCACCGTTCAGGACGTACGGGCCGTGCAGGAAAATCAGGGACTTCTATTGTAATCGTAACTAAAAGCGAATTGCGTAAAATTTCTTCTATTGAAAGAATTATTAAGCAAAAGTTTGAAGAAAAAACCATTCCTTCAGGAATAGAAATCTGTGAGATCCAATTGTTGCACCTGGCCACAAAAATCAAAGATACAGAAGTAGATCACGAAATCGACAATTACCTTCCGGCAATTAATAATGTTCTGGAAGACTTGTCAAAAGAAGAACTCATTAAAAAAATGGTATCTGTAGAATTTAACAGGTTCATTAATTATTACAAAAAGAACAGGGATATTTCGTCTCAGCCATCAGGTTCAGAAAGACGCGATGACAAAGCACCGAGAGAAAGCAACAACGGTGGTGCTGTTCGTTATTTTGTAAATATCGGATTAAGGGATAATTTCGACTGGATGACCCTGAAAGATTATTTGCGAGAAACATTAGATTTAGGCCGTGATGATATATTCAAAGTAGATGTAAAAGAAGGCTTCTCTTTTTTCAATACAGATGCAGAACATACAGATAAGGTTATGGATGTTTTAAATAACGTACAACTGGAAGGCCGAAGGATCAATGTGGAAATTTCTAAAAACGATGGCGGCGGAAGACGTGACCATAACGGAAGAAGTGCTGGCGGAAGCTTTAGTAGCGGAAGAAGTACTGCTCCAAGACGGGAAGGAAGTTTTGCTCCTAAGCGGGAAGGCGGTTTTAGAAGCGATAGAAATGCTACACCCCGTGATGGCGGTTTCAGAAGTGACAGAAATACTGCATCAAAGCGTGAAGGCGGAAGCCCGGAAAGAACCCCAAGACGTTCCGAAAGTTTTGGTGATACGCCGAGGCCAAGAAGACCAAGAAGGGACTCATAGCAGGTTGTTAATTTTCCTGTAATTATAACAGAAACTACAAAATATTTTCAGACATTTTATTACTTTTATAGTCTTAAAATTATATATGAAATATTTTGTAGTTTTCTTATTTTTACTCCTCTCCCCATTAGCTTTTTCACAGGAAACACAGTCCAGTCAAACCATTACCGGCACCATTATAGATGACATGACAAAAAAGCCGATAGGCAACGTCAACATCATTAATATTAATACTGTAAGAGGTGTAGTGTCCAATGATAAAGGATTTTTTGAAATGAAAGCAACTGTCAACGATACGCTCCATATTTCATTCTTAGGCTATAAATCCATAAAAGTAAAAGTTACTAATGACTGGATCAAAAATAAGACGACTGAAATACAGCTAACGCAAAGAGCCTATGCTCTTGAAGAAGTTATAATACGCCCCTACAATCTTACCGGTTATCTCGAAATAGATGCCAAATTAATCCCTATAAAAGAAAATTACCGTTATAGCATTTCCGGTTTGTCACAAGGTTATGAAGGAGGTTCTTCTTCTCCTAATGCTTTTGGAAGAGTACTAGGTTCCATTTTTAATCCTGCTGACATGCTTTACAATTTTTTTGGCAAAAAGCCTAAAGAATTACGGCGACTAAAAGAAATGAAAAAGGATGATACGGTAAAGAATTTATTAGAAACCAAATTTGACAGGGAAACTATTACAGCTCTATTAGGTGTGAGTAAAAAAGAAATTGCTGAAATTTTAGAGCGCTGCAATTATTCGGAATCTTTTGTAAAAACAGCTAATGATCTTCAAATATTAGATGCCATTAGTGCTTGTTATGAAGAGTACAAGATCCTCAAGAAAAAATAATAGTTAATTACTTCCATACTTTAATTACAAATAGGTACTTATAAAGTGGCACTGTAAGTTTTTTGCTAAAATAATGTTAAAAATTAATTTAACATTCATTTTTCATAAAAACATAAAATTTGTAATTTACCATTAAATCATCTAGAATTAGATGTATATTTTTGATCTTATGCCTTTATTTCTCAACATCCGCTAAATAAAACACAAAAATTTCTATTATTTTTTTTATTTGTAAAAATTAAAGTTATTTTATATAGATTTGTTAATGATATCTTAAAATGCATTTTAGAATTTCAAAAATTTAAATTAGTCCCCAAACCTATAATTATAAATTTATGAGAAGTAATATCAGAAGATCAGACAGGGAAATTGCAGCCTGTCTTGCCAGAGAGTATTTCAACGAACAAATATCAAAATCTCGTTTAATGGAATATTTTCCAGGCTACGAGAATGATTTTCAAATCCGAAACCTTTTTCAGAGAATAGAAAATAAACCAAGATCTGGCTGGTTATTTGGCGTTTCCAGAATTGGGTATAAGAAATTCTTACAGGAAACCTTTAAAATAATTGAGGATCTTGAAAGCAACAAGTTAAAGCCGGAGACTATGACAGCACTAATTAATTTGCTTCATTCAGGATCAAAAGATGCTATTGAACCCATTCATAATATGGGAAGTATTATTTTTGAAGTGGCAACAATAACCAAAAACTCCAAAAAAGAAATTATTAAATACTACAATTTGCTTTTAGAAAAAAAGATCATAGAAAACATTTCTAAAAAACCATTATTGTATCAATTTACTGAAGTTGGAAAAAATTTAAAAACAGATTTACAAATACAAGAGATCCTCGAAAATAAATTACCAAATAATAATTAATTTACCTTAAGCCCCACACCTACCTGCTTAACTTTGTTATAATAACGCGCTTCAATGTAGTTGATATCTTTTATAGAAGCTTTAGCCCATTGGAGCCGTTTTTGTAACATTTGATGCTCTGTTAGCCCCCAGTTAACGTTAGACTGATGCAAACGGTTCATTAGATTTTGAATAATAATTGCAGCCGAAACAGAAATATTAAGGCTCTCCGTAAAACCAACCATAGGAATTTTTAAAAAACCATCTGCATCCCTAATTACTTCCTGTGATAATCCGTTACGCTCAGTACCAAAAAAAATCGCGCTGGGTTTAGTAATATCAAAATCCTCTAGCAAACCATCATTTTCATGAGGCGTTGTAGCAATAATCTGGTATCCTTTTGCTTGTAAATGCTGAATACAGCCTGAAACAGTTTCAAACCGGTTAACGTCCACCCATTTTTGAGCGCCCATTGCAATTTCTTTGTCAATGGCTTTACCAAATTTTTCTTCTACCACATGAAGTTCCTGAATACCAAAGCTCTCACAACTACGCATCACTGCACTAGTATTGTGCAACTGAAAAACATCTTCAATAGCTACCGTAAAATGATACGTCCTTTTTTGCAATACTTCGAGGAAGCGATTTTTTCTGTTTTCGGTAAGGATATCTTCCAAAAAACGTAAGTATTCAACATCAACCATGGTAAAAAATATTTGGCAAAAATAGTAAAAAACACTAGCTTTATTCCAAATTATAAAACAATGAAAAGGAAACTCGTCGTACTTTCTGGTGCAGGGATTTCTGCAGAAAGTGGTATTAAAACATTTAGGGATGCTAACGGGCTTTGGGAAGGGCATAATGTTATGGACGTTGCTACGCCCGAAGGCTGGTATAAAAACCCTACTCTGGTACTTGATTTTTATAATCAGCGGCGTAGGCAACTCCATGAGGTACAACCTAACCGGGCACACATGCTGCTTTCAGAATTAGAACACAATTTTGATGTGCACATCATTACGCAGAATGTAGATGATCTGCATGAAAAGGCCGGCAGTTCAAAGGTTTTGCATCTTCATGGGGAGTTATTAAAAGTGCGTAGTACGAAAAACCATAATTATATTCTTGACTGGAAAAAAGATTTAAATTTAGGTGATTTTGATAATCAGGGGCACCAGCTTCGGCCACATATCGTGTGGTTTGGAGAAGCGGTCCCGGCACTTGAAGAAGCAGTAGAAAAAGTTCAGGATGCAGATGTACTTTTAATCATCGGTACTTCTTTACAAGTCTATCCTGCTGCAGGTTTAATTAACTTTACAAAAGAAAATATACCTATATATTACATCGATCCTAATCCTGCAGACCTCATTGATTTTCCTAATAATATCAAAGTTATTGCCACCACTGGGTCTAAAGGGATGGAGATTGTTAAAAAGGAGTTGGAAAAACCAGTCAAATAATTTAGTATCTCGAATAATGACTTTGTAAAATCTAATTCTTACAATCCTGGAATCAATAATTCTGGTTATCTTTGCGCCTTTTAAACAACAACACAACGATGCAATTAACTGAACTTAATGCTATTTCACCAATCGATGGGCGGTATAGAAATAAAACGGTTTCATTATCCCAATATTTTTCAGAAGAAGCCCTTATTAAGTACCGCGTCCTGATAGAAATAGAATATTTTATTGCACTTTGTGAAGTACCTCTGCCACAACTTGAAAAAGTAGATCATACTGTGTTTGCAGCATTGCGGAATATCTATAAAAATTTTTCTGCTTCGGATGCACAAGCTATAAAAGACATTGAAAAAACCACCAATCATGATGTAAAAGCTGTTGAGTATTTTTTAAAAACTGCTTTTGATAGTTTAGGTTTGTCACAATACAAAGAATTCATTCATTTTGGTTTGACCTCACAAGACATTAATAACACCGCTATCCCGCTTTCTACAAAAGAAGCTTTCCAGGAAGTCTATTTAAAATCTCTTATTGAACTGGTGGCGAAATTAAAAGACCTGGCACAGGAATGGGCAGCTATCCCTATGCTGGCGCGTACTCATGGCCAACCTGCCTCTCCTACCCGCTTAGGCAAAGAAATTGATGTATTTGTGGAACGCCTGGAAGAGCAAATGCGATTGCTGTTTAGTATTCCTTTCGCCGCAAAGTTTGGTGGTGCAACAGGAAATTATAATGCCCATCATGTCGCCTATCCTACTATTGACTGGAAAAAATTCGGAAACCATTTTATTGAAAATGTTTTAGACCTACATCATTCCTTTCCTACTACACAAATAGAACATTACGATCATTTTGCAGCTTTTTTTGATGCTTTAAAACGCATTAATACCATTATCATAGATTTGGACCGTGACATCTGGACATATGTTTCAATGGATTATTTTAAACAAAAAATCAAAGCCGGAGAAATAGGTTCTTCAGCAATGCCACATAAAGTAAACCCTATCGATTTTGAAAATTCAGAAGGCAATCTTGGCATAGCGAATGCTGTTTTCGAGCATCTTTCGGCTAAACTGCCTTTATCACGATTGCAACGCGATTTAACCGATAGCACCGTCTTGCGTAATATTGGAGTTCCAATGGGACACACCATAATTGGTTTTGAAGCCACACTAAAAGGGTTAAATAAATTATTATTGAACGAACCTAAATTTGCAGAAGATTTAGAAAAAAACTGGGCTGTTGTTGCAGAAGCTATTCAGACTATTTTACGGCGGGAAGGATATCCCAATCCGTATGAAGCTCTAAAAGGATTAACACGGACAAACACCACAATTGACAAACAAGCCATTCATAATTTTATTGCCACCCTGGAAGTTTCAGATACCATCAAAAAAGAATTGTTGGTCATAACCCCTCACAACTTTACGGGTATTTAGAAACCTTATAATAGTAACTTTTATAACTCCATTGCATCCACCAGTGTTATGGAGTTTTTTATTTTTATAAAATTTTCATAAAATCAAGTTTGGAAGCTAAAGTATTTTTAAAATGAAATTAATTTTATATCTTACAAGGAACCAATTTACAAACAAAGGAAGCTTATGATTTTTTTATCTGCTACTGCAACACACCATTTAGAACCATTAATAAGCGATTTAGGGTTAATCCTTATTACTGCCGGTATTGCAGTATTATTATTTAAAAAATTAAAACAGCCTCTTGTTTTAGGTTATTTGATTGCCGGATTCCTTGCGGGTAACCATTTTGATTTTTTCCCTTCTGTACAGGACATAAAAAGTGTTGAAGTGTGGGCCGAAATTGGGGTCATATTTTTACTCTTTAGTTTAGGGCTGGAATTTAGTTTTAAAAAACTAATGAAAGTAGGCGGAACAGCATCAATAACCGCATTTAGTCAAATTATCGTAATGGTGCTACTTGGCTATTTTGCAGGCAGGATGATGGGATGGAAAAGTATGGATTGTATTTTTCTGGGTGTGATCCTATCTATTTCTTCCACGACAATAATCCTTAAAACGTTTGATGAATTGGGCGTAAAAACACGAAAATTTGCAGGTATTGTTATTGGTTCGCTCATTGTACAAGACATTTTAGCCATTCTAATGATGGTATTATTGTCGACTATTGCAGTAAGCCGTCAGTTTTCAGGTGGGGAATTATTCCTGTCTGTTTTAAAGCTGGTTTTTTTTCTTACTATCTGGTTTATTGGCGGTATCTTTTTTATTCCCACCCTACTCAAAAGAGCCAAACATTTACTTACAGATGAAATGTTGTTGATCCTTTCGATTGCCTTATGCCTGGTAATGGTAATATTCGCTGCTAATGTAGGTTTTTCACCGGCTTTAGGTGCCTTTATCATGGGTTCCATCATTGCCGAAACTACTCAGGCTGAACACATAGAACACCTGGTTAAGCCTGTAAAAGACCTTTTTGGAGCTGTATTTTTTGTATCTGTGGGTATGTTAATTGATCCCGGAACATTGTATAATTATGCAGGCCCTGTAGCCATACTCACTTTGATTACGATTTTTGGGCAATCTATTAGCTCTACATTGGGGGCGTTGTTTTCGGGGCAGCCATTAAAACAATCGGTTCAAACCGGAATGAGCTTATCCCAGATTGGGGAATTCTCCTTTATTATAGCTACACTTGGTATGACATTAAATGTAACCAGTTCCTTTTTGTACCCTATTGTTGTAGCTGTGTCTGCAGTAACAACATTTACCACTCCATTTATGGTAAAATTCGCCACTCCATTTTCCTTATATTTAGAAAAAAAGCTGCCCCGTAAATGGATCAAAAAAATAGAGCGGTACAGTGCCAACACACAGTCTATACAATCTGTAAGCAACTGGCAAATATTTCTTCAGGCTTACATTACTCAGATCGTCATACATTCAGCAATTATATTTTCAATAGTTTTACTTTCTTCTACCTATATTTTGCCACTGGTCGAAAACTCCCCTTTTGGCAATGCCATAGGAGCACTTATTACACTTGTTATCATATCCCCGTTTCTGTGGGCATTATCGCTTCGGAGGGTTGCTGAAAAAGAAGTTGCTGAGTTGATGCAGGAACGCCGGCACCGTGGCCCTATTATCATGATGATTTCTATAAGGATTATGATTGCGCTGGTATTTATCGGCTTTTTACTAAACATATTTTTCTCTTTGGGTACTGCTTTTATTGTACTGATGGCTGCAATAGTCATTTATATTATTTTCCCGAAACAACTTAATGCGCAATACCATCGTATCGAAAATCATTTCCTTAAAAATCTTAATGCCCGCGAAATTATAAAGGCACAACGCAGCAGAAGCGACTTAACGCCATGGGACGGGCACATGACCTTTTTTGATATTGCCGATGAGTCTAATATTGCCGGAAAAACCCTGGCAGAACTTCAGGTCAGGGAGCAAATGGGAATAAATATTGCGTTTATAAAACGAGGTGACATTACTATTAATATCCCCAATAAGAACGAACGTATTTTTCCGGGTGATGAGATTTGTGTTATAGGAACAGATGCACAGGTTCAGGAATTTAATAAATACCTGGATATGCATGAAACAGAAGTTCCTGAAAAACAAATGGAGAACGATATTATCCTGCGTCAGATACCCCTCAAGAACGAAGCATTTATAGGTAAAAGCATTAGGGATTCCCAGTTGCGGGAAAAAACCAGCGGATTAGTCGTGGGTATAGAAAGGCGCGGCAAAAGGATTTTAAACCCTGAATCTCATATGATACTCGAAAAAGAAGACATTTTATGGATTGTAGGAAGTAAAAAGTTATTGGACAGTTTATCTAAGACTTAATCCACTAAAGTCAAAATAATGCTTTTTGATTCTTGTATTTAGAAATAACTGAAATTTTAATTAATCATTTGCCAAGATAAAGGATAAAAGAAAGCATAAAAAAAGGGACATCTGTGACGTCCCTGATCCGTAAAAACTTAAAAAATATGAGCTTAGCACAACTTGTTTTATTAAGTTAAGACAGGAGATTACTCGCCTATCGTTTTACTTTTCAAATGTATAAAAAAATTTTCTATCTAAGTTAAATTATTTATGGAATTTTAATCGTTGCTGTTTTTCATAAACACCCTTTGTAAAATAAAAAGAAAGTTTATTAACAATTATTAAATATTTAAACTTATAAAAAAGCAGATCTAATATTTATCAATCTCAAAGTAAAAGAAAAAATTTTTTGAAGAAGCAATCCACTTGTCTGTTGTTCTGCCCGTGTCCTGCTTTCCGTTTTATCCACGCGAAAAGCGTGGGATGCCACTGCAATCAGGGCTAGGTTACAGCTTTTTGGTAATCATTGGCATTAGAAACCAATAAAGGTGTGGTAAGCCAATCCTAAAAAATATCTTTACGCTTATAGTTAGGTGATTATTTCTTTATGGCCCCGCTGGGTTAGTAAAGCAAATATAGAACGCTATTTTAATGAGTTTTGTTAGAGGATCAATCGTTTTCAGAGTAAGAATACAATATTTAATAATCTAATAAGGAAATGGTCCAAGCTGATAATTACACATAAGCAAATTATAGGTAGATAGGTAGCTAAATGCAGACCCTATAAATTATATTTTCAGGATGAAAGTAGATTTGGACTCCTTACAAGAAATGGAAAAGCATTGACTGCAAAAGGTGTACAACCGGTTTGTCCTTTTCAGCAGGTTTTTCAATCCACCTACTTATTTGCGGCATTCTCTCCCCTTACCGCCGATTTCTTCTTATTGGAACTGCCTTATTATAATACCGATAGCTTTGAAATTTTTTTAAATAAATTCTTGTTACAAAATCCCCAATGAATTTAAAGTAATAGTTCCTATAACGGTGCTTCCATAAGGCCAGAAGATTACAAACCCCTGAAATATAGTTTGTGTTTTTTTACTGCCATTTAGCCCCGAACTAAACCCGCCAGAGAAAATGTGGCCCAGATTTAAAAGAAGATTTACCTAAATTAAAGTTGCACAAGAGTTAGAAGTCTTGATTATTAAGGATATTGTTCCAAAATATGGAGGAGACTCAAATAAAGTGAACCATGTTTTAAATCCACATTAAAGTTTGATGCTTCTGATTATAAATCTACGCCTCATTCCTACAAGATAGGAAAAGGAGATTTATCTTTGGTTTGTAGCGTTCAGTAGGTAAATTGTAAATAGAACCTAAGATTAGCTAAGTTTCGGGGCCACTATGAAATTAAAGAAGCTAAGCACCGAATGGTTGTTCCTGTCCTAGCCCGGTGTCGAAAACCTAAACAGGGAATAAGCGTATAGAAAGCTTTTTAGTTGCTTGTTTGGACCCGGGTCCGATTCCCGACAACTCCACTTAAAAGGGATGATCTCAAATCATCTCCTTTTTCTTAGAATAAATATCCATGACTTTATCATATACTTACGTGACTAAATATTGATCATGAGTAGGCATTCGATAGATGATCTCATTTTTATAGTATAATGCACATTCATTTCTATCAATGCAGAAAACCCATATTTTTATTTTGCTGGTTTAATTCTTAACCTCGTTAAGGGATATAAAGTCGTTAAGCAAGGCATACATAATAACACCTATAAAATTTTTTGAATCTGTTTTTTCCATAAGGTTCCTTTTATGTTTTTCTACAGTTTTTGGACTAATACATAATTTGTAAGCTATTTGCGTGCCGCTGTACTCCTTTAAAGTTAAACGGACTATATCCATTTCCCTTTCAGTAAATACATGAGGTTCTCGAGTTTTAGTAGTTGTAGAGGAATTATCTAAAATGTGTTGTATAACAGATGTAAGACTTTTTTCGAAATAGAACCCATCGTCATGTAACTTTAATATAGCATTTTTTAACTCCAATGGATCTGTATCCTTAGTAAAATATCCGTGTACTCCCTGTTCCATTACTTTTTTTATCGCTTCTTCTTCATTTCGAAGAGTAAGGATCAGTACTTTTATATCAGGGTACTGCTCGCTTATTTTTCGGGAAGTTTCGAAACCATTCATTTCAGGCATCTGTAAATCAAGCAACAATATATCGACAGTTGTTGATTTTAATTTTTCCAGAAGTTCTTTCCCGTTGGAAGCTTCGACTACCACTTGTATATTTTCAAAACTACCTACAAGAAGGCTAAGACTTTTTCTAAAAAGAGTATGGTCATCTGTAATGGCTATTCTTAACATTGTTTTGTATTTAAATAGATTTGTATTTTGTTTCCTTTATCAACAGGAACTTGCAGGAGCATCGCATTTATAAGTTTAGTTCTGGATATAATGTTTTTCAACCCCATCCCAGAAGTATTTTTCAGGCTTTCATAGAAATCAAAAGGAATTCCGTTGTCCGTAATATATATTTCAATTCTTTTACCATTTTCCTGAATGGAACATTCAATGGCACTTACATTCCCATGTTTGATCATATTGGAAATAAGTTCCTGAATGATACGGTACAGTTCATAAGAATCCAAAGAGGAAACAGGTATATCCCTTCTATAATATTGCGAAGTTACAGTAATAGTATTCCACTTACTTACCCTGTTAAAATAATCATCTAATGTAGGTACAAGGCCAAGGGTATCCAGCATAGGGGGCATCAGGTTATAACTTATGTCCTGTACATTTGTCAGCATAGTATCTAACGCTGACTTTATTTCTTCAAATACAGGTTTATTAGAAGAATTTTGTTCCTTTAGATCCAAAAAAGTTACATAATTACGAATAGCATTTAAATCTCCGCAGACACCATCATGAAAATCAGATGCAATGCGTTTTCTCTCCCTTTTCTCGGATTCCAGAGAAACCCTTAATAAATTTTCTGATTCAGTCTGCCTGATCTTATATACTCTTTTTTGGTACATCATAGTAACAAACAAGACAATAAAAGTCATAACCACCATTATGGCAGTGCCAATCCAAAAAAATATTTTTAGCTCCGTTTCATTTTCCATACCCCAATACTCAAAAGAACCCTTAAAATTAGTGTGGCAATTATATTTACCAGCCAAAAATCATAGAAGTAAAGATTACTGTTATAAATAAAAATACTTGATAAAAATAAAAAAATTGTACTTGCATAATAAATAATCAACCCTGCAATAAAATAAAATGTATCACTTTGCCACAGGTTGTGTACATCCATTTTTTCAAATA
>DASVUQ010000213.1:0-2637 GCA_036386975.1 Flavobacterium sp.
TCTTTCAGGGCTTCAATGGCAACCCTTGCCTTGAAGGACGAATCGAATTTTCTTCTGCTTTTTTTCATATCTTTCACTTGTTTAAATTTAAAACTTTTTTTCAATTAATCAAGTGGTCCGATTTTGTGGGGGTATTATACTCTATCTGCGCAAAAAAGCGCAGGATGCCGCTGCAATCAGGGCTACTAAAAAAATTTCCGTTCTTTAAGAACACGGCAACAGTGGTGTGCCGGTATAACTTAAAAAAAAAGGCACGCACCTAATACATTCAACTATAGCTTTGCGTAGCGCCTTTGCGAGAAATTAAAAATAAATAATAATGAATTAGCATAAATATGCTTTAGTAATAGTGATTAATGATATCCTTTTTTCTGCGAAACGGGTAAAGTTTGCCTTAAAAAGTAAGGCCTTCTTTTCCCGGGTTTCAAAGACACACCAAAACCTAAAGAGTAACGCATAACCAGGATTGTGATATTTTATTTTAATTCAGCTATATAAAAAATCATAAAATTCATACTATAAAATAATATAATGGATTAAAAAAATAATGTAACACAGTATACCTGTTGTTATACCATTTTTGTTTTATTATTACTATATAGTGTTTATCACTCATTATAAAGTTTATATATCATACTATCAACTTTAAATAAAAAATTATGAATACAAAGAAGTATAAAACAGGGATCACTTTTAGTGCTTTTGATTTATTACATGCCGGGCATGTTAAAATGTTAGAAGATGCAAAATCAATTTGTGATTATTTAATAGTAGGTTTACAAACGGATCCTACTATTGACAGGCCTGAAAAAAACAAACCCACACAATCTGTAGTAGAGCGGTACATACAATTAAAAGGCTGTAAATTTGTAGATGAAATTATTCCTTATGCTACAGAAAAAGACTTAGAAGATATTTTGCAGTCGCATAATATTGACGTAAGGATTTTAGGAGATGAATATATGGATAAAAATTTTACAGGCCGAAAATATTGTGAACAGAATGGTATTGCTTTTCACTTTAATAAAAGAAAACACCGGTTCTCCAGTAGTGGCCTGCGTAAAGTAGTTTATGAACTGGAGAGTATGCAGAACACTAACAAACTGGCTATGGTAAAATAAAATACCAGCTTATAAATAATAACAAATACAAAAATGCTCCGGTTCTCAACGGAGCATTTTGTATTATAAGGGCAAAAGGGGTTAAAGGGCTACGATAAAATTTTCTAAAACCATCCTTGATGTCCGGTATTGCCAGTACTGCGATAGTATATGTTTTAAAACTGTCTTGAGGCTGCCAAAAGTGTTGGGCTTGATAATATAGCAGTTGGCACCATTGGCAAGTGTTTCTTCCATATCCAGCTTGCGTGAAGAGGTAGAATAAATAGCAATGGCAACCTGGCTGAATTTATCCTGATTACGGATTACTTTAAGTGTTTCTATACCAGAAAGCCCGGGCATATTAAGATCAAGGAAAATGATATGTGGCAGGTTATAGGCAGTATTCAAATAAGAAAGCAATTCAGTACCCGTATGAAACATATTAAAATTATATTTAATATTCATATGTTGTAAAGCTTCTTTAAACATCGTACAGTCATCTATATCATCATCGGCAAGAGTAATTCTAATAGTAGTAGTATTATTTATCAGCATAATTAAAAATTTTAGGATTATTGATATATTTATTAATAGTTGTTTAATATATTTTTGATGATCAGGAAATAAAAAAGTAAAATGAAAAAAGTATTATTAATTTGTTCTAACTGACTTTTGCATCATTTTAATAGTACTTTTTAATACTTCACAATACTATTTTTTTTTATATTTAGTTAAACAAACTGGTCAAATGTAAAGCCACAATAATCCTACTATTTATATAATTTTATCAAATTGTAGTACAATTTTATTTACAGTTATACTAATATTATGAAATCTTTATATAGAATTGTATAAAAAATAAAAGCATATTTATCTGAATTTTATCATTCAAATTTTTAATCAAATTAATTATGAAAACGACTTTTTTAAAGAAAGCAGCATTGGGATTATTTTTTAGTGCATCATTGTTGACATTGTCTTGTAAAGATAATAATGCAAGTCAGGGAGAATCAAATTCTGATACTCAAGATACCTACAACACAGAAGGTACTATGGGTACTGGAGCGGATACTACCGCTACAGGAAGCGGTGGTGATACTGGTTCAGGTTCAGGAACTGGTGGTAGCGGAACTGGAACAGGTACAGGTGGAACAGGTACAGGTGGAACTGGAACCGGTACTGGAACTGGCGGTACAGGTACAGGTGGTACAGGTACAGGAACTGGAACAGGTGGTACTGGAACAGGAGGAACAGGTACAGGTGGTACTGGAACAGGTACAGGTGGTACAGGAACAGGAACTGGTGGGACTACCACAGGATCTGGAGGAGGAAGATAATCTCTCTTAGATTAAGAATTAGGAACGGTCCGTCTCTGGTTCATCGAAATGCAATAAAAAACCCGAAATTAATTTCGGGTTTTCTTTTTCGATACATACAGATTATTCTTGTTCGTCTTCATCCGCAGCTTCAAAATTAATGTTATTGTAGGCAGATTCAGTTAAAATCCTATCTGCTTCTTTTTCTTCTGCCAATGTTT
>DASVUQ010000214.1:0-20160 GCA_036386975.1 Flavobacterium sp.
CCTGGTATAGTTTATTCGGCAATTTAAGTACTTCTCCTGATGATAGGGCTGATTTATTTTGGACAACAGGCCATACTTATGAGATGACAGATTATAGAGTTTGGAACAATGGCTATCCTGCAATCAAATTCAGAAATAAAAACTATTCTTCATCTTCAGCACCAACAAGCTTTTCTGGTACTGATTTTCCATTATTCAGATTGGCAGATGCTTATTTGATGTATGCAGAATGTGTCGTTAGAGGTGCTTCTGGAGGAACTATTTCCGAAGCGTTGTCTTATGTTAATGCCGTGAGAACAAGATCTAATGCGGTTCCAGTAGCAACAAGTGACTTGACCTTAAATTTTATATTAGACGAGAGGGGAAGAGAACTTAACTTTGAAGGGCACAGGAGAACAGATTTGATAAGATTTGGCAAATTTACCGGAGGAAGCTATTTATGGCCCTGGAAAGGAAATACTTTAGAAGGAACTTCAATTCCAGATACTTACAATTTATTTCCAATTCCATTATCCGCTTTACAGGCAAACACTAACTTAACTCAAAACCCTGGTTTTAATTAAATAAATAGTAAAAAAATGAAAAAAATATTAAAAATATCAAGCCTGGCATTCTTGCTTATTGCATTAGCTTGTGAAAATGATGACCAAACTATAGCCACACCTAGTGGTGGGCCTGAATTATTAGCTCCTGCAACAGGAAGTGCTTTTGAATTGTTACCTCAAAATGCTTCAAATGCAGTGACAACCCTGGTATGGAATCATGCAGATTATAGTGTGCAAACTGCCGTAAATTATGAAGTAGAAGTAGCCCTTGCTGGCACTAATTTTGCCACAATTATTTCAGGGGGAACAACAAACCAGAGATTTTTAGTTTGGACGGTTGAAGCATTAAATGGTGTTGCCATTCAAGCGGGTATTGAACCTTTTGCGGAAGGACGATTAGACATAAGAATTAAATCTTCTTTAGGAGATAATAATGTTCTTGAAACTTATTCTAACGTTATTACCATCAATGTAACACCTTATACAACTTCATTACCTAGAATTTATGTAGTTGGAAGCTTTTTAGAAGCAAGTGGTTATGGTAGCAACTGGACTGCAGCTAATGCAGTACCTTTAGCCGCTTCAGCATTTGGGGAAACTGATTATGAGGGATATGTCAATATTAATGATGCCAGTGCCCAGTTCAAGTTTTTGCCGACAAACGCAAATTTTGACGGCGATTATGGTGACACAGGCACTGCCGATGGTTCTTATTCAGGAACAATTGAGCAGGAGGGTGAAGTTAATGTAGGACTTCCAGCGGGTCAGGCAGGATATTACCGCGTTCAAGTTGATACAGAAGCTTTGACTTATAATCTTACCAGGACTGAATGGGGCATTATCGGAAACGCAACCCCGGGTGGCTGGGATAACAGCACTCCGATGACTTACGACCCTGCTACAAAAAAATGGACGGTAATTGCAGTTATGACTGCCCAGTCTGCTCCAGACAATGGCTGGAAATTCAGGGCTAACAATGCATGGGAAATCAACTTAGGAGACACAACTGTTAATTCTACTGACGGTACATTAAGTTATGGAGGAAGCAATATTAGCATAGCAGCCGCTGGAACTTACAGAATCGAATTAGATTTAAGCAACCCGAGGGCTTACACTTATACAATTACTTTACAATAATACAACAACAAAGGCTGTCTGAATTTCAGGCAGCCTTTTAAAATTAGTACTATGAAAAAAATTACCATCTTACTTTTTCTTTTCATTGGATTTTTCGCTTTAGCGCAGACAATAACAATACCTTCTCCTGCATTGGCAGAAAGCAGCGTTGAATTGAGATTCAATAAGACAGGGACACCTTTAGCAGGTTATTCAGGAACAATATATGCTCATATTGGCCTGACAGTTAATGGAGTACAATGGCAAAATGTCAAAGGCACCTGGGGAAATAATACAACGCAACCAGCTTTAACTTTAGTTTCTGGGACTACGTATAAACTAGACTTGGCTCCTGACCTGTATACCTATT
The DNA here is from genome assembly GCA_036386975.1 of Flavobacterium sp. Classification (GTDB taxonomy): domain Bacteria; phylum Bacteroidota; class Bacteroidia; order Flavobacteriales; family Flavobacteriaceae; genus Flavobacterium. Next base: position 2,032 of record DASVUQ010000214.1, read on the forward strand.
TTGGAGTACCTACGACAAGCACAATAACTCAAATTTGTGTTGTTTTTAGGGCTGCTTCTGGAACTTCTCAATCGGCAGATACCTTTTTAAACGTTGGAGCTTTTCAATTGAATTTGACTGCTCCAGCTCAAAATAGTACAACAATAATAAGTTCTGGCGGAAACCTAAATATAACAGCCACCAACACAGGTGGAAATGCTAGTTATGTTCTAAAAGCTAATAGTACAGCAATTAATACAAATGCAAGCACGGCAAGTTATGCTTATAATCATACGGGAATAACTTCAAACCAAAATTATTCTCTTGAAGTAACTCAAGGAACTTCAACACTTATAAAGAATTTTTCTGTAGTCGTCAATCCAGGTGCTATTCTGCAGGTGCTCCCGGCAGGCATGAAAGACGGAATAAACTATGATCAAGCTGATCCAACTAAGGCAACCCTGGTTTTAAATGCGCCTGGCAAAGATTTTGTCTATGTTGCCGGAAGCTTCAACAGCTGGCAGCCTTCAGGCACTTATGCCATGAAAAAAGATCCTGCAAGCGGGAAATTTTGGCTTGAAGTAACAGGCTTGGCTTCAGGAACAGTGTACACTTACCAATACTGGGTAGGAGACCAGACAGCCCTTCCGGCCAATTCTCCGGCATTAGTCAAAACGGCTGATCCTTTTTCAACATTAGTGTTGAGTCCGTTTGATGATCCTGAAATCGCAGCTCTAGGGGTTTATCCAAATCTGCCGGCTTATCCTGCCGGGCAGGAAAGAGAAGTTACAGTTCTGCAGACCGGACCGGATGCGCATTATAACTATACCTGGAGCGCGGCGACAACAAACTTTGTAAAGCCGGGCAAAAAAGACCTGATAATTTATGAAGTGCTGGTTAGGGATTTTGATGCCGGCAGGACTTACCAGAATTTAATTGACAGAATAGATTATTTTAAAAATCTTAAAGTTAATGCCGTCCAATTGATGCCGGTAATGGAGTTTGAGGGCAATGAAAGCTGGGGATATAACACTGTTTACCACTTGGCTTTAGACAAGCGCTATGGTACTGAAGCAAAACTGAAAGAATTCATTGATTTATGCCACCAGAATAATATTGCCGTAATTCTTGACATTGCCTTAAATCATGTTTACGGCCGTTCGCCACTTGAAAGAATATGGATGGTTGACACTGATAATAACGGCTGGGGGAATGGCATTACTGCCGAAAATCCTTATGCCAATCAAAATGCAACGCACTCCTACAGTGTGGGAACCGACCTGAATCATTTTAGGGAACCAGATAATCTTACCGGATATTATGTCCAGAGAACTATTGAGCATTGGATGAATGATTTCAAAATTGATGGTTTCAGATGGGACCTGACCAAGGGCTTTACCCAAAACTGCCCTGGCGGCGCCAACCAGGAATCATGTACAAATGCTTATCAGGCCGATCGGGTTGCGAAATTAAAATATTATGCTGACCTTCAATGGAATCTTGATCCGAATTTCTATGTGATTTTTGAACATTTAGGAACAGGCGGCTCTTATACAGAAGAAGTAGAATGGGCAAATTATAGAAAAACAGGAGATGCTGACGGCACTTCAAAAGGAATCATGCAGTGGAGGAAAATGACAGATCCTTACGCTAATTTCTTAAAAGGAAGCGCCGCCAATCTTTCAGGTGTTGCTGATGCAACTGACCGTTTTATAGGCTATGCTGAAAGCCATGACGAAGAAAGAGTCATGTATAAGGCACTTACAGAATCGGGACAGACTTTTAATAACCTGTCGAAAGCCCTGGCCAGATTATCTGCCATGGGTGCCGTGCATCTTTTAGTTCCAGGTCCGAAAATGATTTACCATTTCGGAGCTCTTGGCTACAGCAGCTCTATTTTCACTTGCAGTAACGGAACCGTAAATACTCCGTCCGACGCCATTGCAGGCGATTGCAAATTAGATACAAAGCCGCAGCCGCAGTGGACTTCAAATTGGCTGGGCGATGTGGCAAGAAAAAAAGTATATGATGACTGGGCCAGATTGATTGACCTTAAAAAGAATGAAAACGTTTTTGAAAACGGAACACACACCTGGAATTTTTCCGTAGCAGGACGGACAAGATTAGACATCAAGACAAGCGATGCGCCGACTCCTAACTTGAGTTATGTATTTGTCCTGACAAATGCCAGCAACACAGTCTACAACGCTGTCGGAGGGTTTCCTTATGCGGGAACCTGGTATGATCTAATGACAGGAGCTTCTTTTGCAGTTGCCGATCTCAACATGAATATTCCGATAGAAGCAGATGGCTTCAGGGTTTTCGGCAACCAGCAGGCTCTGCTCAGCAATAGGGGTTTTGACTTCAAATCTGTTGCATTGTATCCGAATCCTTCTAAAGGTAATTTCAGCATCAGTACAAATACAAAACAGGTAACCATATATTCAATTACTGGTCAGACAGTAAAAGAATTTAAAGGGAATTTTGACGCCACTTATTCTTTTACTACCGATAATTTAAATCAAGGAATGTATATCGTTAAAGTGTTAGATGATCAAGATAGAGAATCTACACTGAAACTAATAAAACAATAATTTTTTTTTAGTTAATATAGTTAATTGCAAAAAGCCTTTCTAGTTTTTTTAGAAAGGCTTTTTATATTCCAATAGCGATAGTACATTTAATTGTATTTAATAAATAACCAAAATAAAGGCATGTTATAGAAATCCTGTTAATAGGAAACAAAATATAAAGAGAGATGGGTTAAATTAATATTTTCTTAAGTCCTTCTGCAATACTGCGCCACAACAAATTGTAAAATGATTTTTCCGGGATACGGTCTACAGCAACTGTTACTTCTTTTACGGTTTGATCCGAATCATTTTTAACGAGCAGGTTCCCTAAAAAGCTCAATACTACATCTTTCTTTTGCCGGTCCTTTTTCTGGTAAATAGCCACTTTAAAGTCGCGGTACTGTAAAGCAAAATTACCTTTGGAAACCTTGTCATTTCCTATAAAATTAAAATATACTTTATCCAGGACACCATGCGTTTTGGCATTTACATGTGGTTTTGTAAAACGGTCGATGCGTTGGGTATTGAAATTAAAGATACTGCCACTGATCACAAAACCGTCGGATGGGTCCATTACATTCAGTTTCCAGTTTACTTTCATTGGAGAGGTATTCATAAAGCGGCAATTTACGAGGATCTTCAGGTCAGGTAATTTTTTAACACCAAAACCGCTTCGGATATTCGTTGCTGTAAGATGAAATTTATTAAAGGTAAGTATTCCGGGGCCTTTTCTAAAATTAATTTCTTCTTCATATTTTAATAATGAATTCCGTATCTTCAGTGTATCCACTTTAAGCCGGAAAGACAAATCCCGTAGCAGCTTATTGTACAGGTGCTTTTTGCTCAAATCATCTTTTGGTATTTTGTTCCTGTAAATATTGGCAAACATTTGGTCGATCTCTATTGCTTGTGCTTCAAAAAACAGGCGGTCATTTTTAAAGCCCCAGTTCATGTGTTTCAGTCGGATACTATCGGATTTTAGCATAAATAAATCTGTTTCTTTTTTGATACGTTGTACAAATTCAGGCCTCGTATATTCGGGTACTAAAGCAAAAGCAGTAACTTTTACATCGGTATGGGTCACTTTGACTTTGCCTGAAGTAATATGATAAAAATCATTTATTTTGTAATAGAGGCTGTCACAACGCAGTGCATACGCTTTGTACAAAAACGGAATTTTTTGCTTTAGTGTGGCATCAGTAATTACAATATCATTTACATCTATATTAATGTTCTTAGTAGTAAGAACCGGGATATTATTGGAATCATTAATAATCCGTAAGCGGCCTTGTTGTATCTGGATTTTTGATACCTCTACAATTTTCCCGAATGGTTTTTTTACCTTATCTTCTTTAGGTGCTTTTTTGTTTTTTTTATATAGAAGTACGACAGGCTTGTGAATGATAATATTCCTTGCTCTGATCTTATCCCCAAATAATAGGCTCCAGATTCTGAACTTCTGAATTTCTACCGAAACAATCGTAGCATAAATTTTAGGTGCAGTCAGCGTATCGGTAAAGTTTTTTTTAAGGGTTATAGTAATGCCCGAAACTTTGACATTGCTGTTCCAGATCGATACATCCGCTTTTTTATATTTGATGGTATAAGGTGTTTTATTCTTTTCAGCAATAAGTTGAGGCAGTTGCTTGTCAATCCATATATTCAGCCCCCAATTACTCAAAAGGGCAAGAACAAAGAGGCCTAATAATACATAAATAATTTTTCGGGTATGGCGCATTATAATAAAAGTTAAAGCATAAAAGTAGTCCACTTCTTATACCTGATACTTATACGTTTTATTAATTTTGTATCAACTTTATGTATAATCAGAGTAGCATCAGGATTTTAACAGAGTAATCTTTCTTAAATTTAACTTGTTTTTAAATTTTGATCGTAACATTTATCTTAACTTTGCTGTTATTTGTAAAAATGAAAAAGTTTCTAATCACATTATTAGCATTGCTATACCTGGGGCCGGTTATCGGTTACACGGTATCTGTTACGTCATGTGGTATGAAAAAAGGCTTGTTCGCGATTTGCGCTTGTACTATTCCAAAGGAGAGTAGTTGTTGCAAAAGCAAGAAGGCTGACAATGCCTGTTGCAAAAACAAGCAGGTTGTTATTAAATTAAATGACAGTCACCAAAAAGCCACTTTATCGTCTCCAAATTTTGATACTGTAGCCACTCTTCCGGCTACAATTGTAAGTCCTATTAAACAGGCAACGCTATTTCCGGCATTGGAAAAACCAGTAGTATTTTTTCCAAGGCCACCCAATTGTTACCCACAGGATATTTATTTACTGCACCGCGTTTTCCTGATTTGATTTTTTAATTAATTAATGCATCTCCGCGATACTTGTGGTATCCGGATTATAGCTGTTTGTTACAGCGCCAATTCATTTTTAAATTAAAATACAATTCTTATGAAAACCATACAAAATATAATCGCATTGGGAGCATTCTTTTTATTCTCCCTTACCAGTTGTGAAGCACAAATTAAAAATGCCAAAACCGAAAAGCTAAAAGTATCCGGCAACTGTGGTATGTGTAAAAAACGTATCGAAACTGCAGTAAACAGTAAAGATAAAGTAGCTGCCACCTGGGACGCCGATACGCAGCTGCTGTCTGTAACTTATGATAGCAAAGCCACTAACCGCAAAGAAATCCTAACCAAAGTTGCGGCTGTCGGTCATGACAATGAGCTGGAAAAAGCCCCGGATGCGGTATACAACAAACTTCATGGCTGTTGTAAATACGAACGGGCAACAACTTCCGACAAATAATCGTATTATCAAATAATTAAACAACCCGGCAGTACACTGCCGGTTAAAAATCTATATATCATGAAAAAAATAATGTATATCATCGCTATAGTGCTGGTGCCGTTTTTAGGTACAGCACAAATTAAAAGTGCCAGCCTTCAGGCTAGTGGCTTAACTTGTAGTATGTGTAGTAATTCCGTTCTTAAATCATTGAAAACGGTATCTTCTATTGAAAAGATCGATAGTGATGTAGCAACTTCTACATTCAAAATTACCTTTAAAAAAGGGGCCGATGTCGATTTGGATGCGCTCCATAAAGCTGTAGTCAAAGCCGGTTTTTCCGTAGCAGGGCTAAAATTTGTAGCCCATGTAAATGACCTGAAGGTTAAAAACGAATCAAAAGCAGTCATTGACGGTAAAACATTTTATTTTGTAAATACCAAAGAAAAAACACTAAACGGTGACGTAACCTTTAAACTACTGGACAAAAATTTTGTCTCTGCAAAAGAATTCAAAAAGAACAAAGGCAAACTGTATTCAGACCTTACCGGAAAAGTGTATAACGTTACATTATAAATATGAAAAATAGTTTCATGTCCTTGCTCCTGGCCTGCTGCTTTGCGCAGGCCGGTGCACAGGAGCTGTTCGTTTTTACAGAGCCGGCCAGCAATATGCCGACGAATTCTATTGCTGCCAGAATGCTGGCCGGCTTTTATGACCAGAAAAAAGGTAACGGGACCGACATCCATTTAATGCCGGAAATCCATTATGGTATTTCTCCAAAGCTGATGGTGCAGGCACAAGGGTTTATCAGTAACAGGAATACGTCGGGTTTAACAGCAGAAGGTGGAGGCGTGTATACGCAGTACAAGTTCCTGAACCTGGACGATGTACAACAGCATTTTCGGATGGCGGCGTACGGCAGGTATAGTTTTAACAATGCTGCAATTGAGCAGGAAGCGATAGAAATTGCCATGCAAAATTCTGGGTATGAATTCGGCGTTATTGCGACGCAGCTATTGCATAAATTAGCGATCAGTTCGAGCGTAAGTTATGAACGTGCATTGAATAACGGTACCAAAAACAGGTTTCCGGAGCACCACTCCAACAGTGCAATGAATTATACGCTGTCTTTTGGCCAGCTTGTGCTTCCTAAAAAGTATACCGGATATGACCAGACGAACCTAAACCTAATGATCGAATTCCTTGGTCAGCGGCTCAACAGTAACGGAAAGTCTTATCTTGACATTGCACCTTCCATTCAGTTTATCATCATGAGCAAAGCCAGGGTCGATCTGGCATACCGCCAGCCGTTGTACAGCGATATGTACCGTATGGCACCAAAAGGTTTTTTAGTACGTTTTGAATATAATTTTTATAATGTATTCTGATGCAACTTTACATTAAAAATATGGTCTGCGACCGGTGCAGGATGGTAGTGAAGTCTGTATTGGAACAATCCGGGCTTCATCCGTTGTCGGTAGCATTGGGAGAAGTTTCAGTTACTGAAACATTAACAAAAGCACAAGAGCACGAACTGGACAGGCAGCTTCAGCCATTAGGGTTTGTGTTGATCCATGACAGGAAGAGCCGTGTCGTCGAAAAAATTAAAAACAGGATTATTACACTAATCCATGATAAAAATAATGCATTAAAAACCACTCTTTCTGAGGATATAGCTGCGGCAATGGGCCAGGACTACAGCTACATCAGCAGTTGGTTCTCTAAATTGGAAGGCATCACGATAGAACAGTATTATACGTTGCAAAGAATTGAACGTGTCAAAGAACTCATGGCGGATGGCGAACTGAACCTGAATGAAATTGCCGATAGGCTTCATTATAGCAGTGCCTCGCACCTTACCAAACAATTCAAAAAAGTGACCGGTGTAACCCCCACTTATTTTAAAAACCTGAAAGAGAAGCAAAGGCAACCGCTGGATAATTTATAAATAATACAGATACATTCCGGAATTGTACAAGCGCCTACGCAAGAGAAACCCGATCTTTGTCCTAATCATTTTAATACGAGAGACGATGATACATACCTATTCATTAACAGGAATGACTTGTGGCGGTTGTGAAGCCAAAGTCAAAAGTTATTTAGCTGCCGTACCGGGAGTCACTGCAGTCGAAGTTAACAGGGCTAATGCCACTGTTATTATTACAATGTCATACCACATTGCTGTGGACACACTACAGGAAGCACTTGGGGGGAAGGACAGCAAGTACCAGATTACAGCTCCGGCACCACAGGAACCTGTATACCAGGAGCCGGCAGTAGAGCAGGGGAGTTGGTTTGCTACCTATAAGCCTATACTATTAATTTTTGGTTACATCATTACGGTAACGCTGTTGGTTCAGCTAAACCGTCCTGTATTTGATGTGATGCAGGCGATGCAGCATTTTATGGCCGGCTTCTTTCTTGTGTTCTCATTTTTTAAATTATTAAATCTGAAAGGCTTTGCCGAAAGTTACGTCATGTACGATGTCATAGCCCGGAAAATCCCAGCCTGGCCATATGCCTATGCGTTTATAGAACTGGGATTGGGACTGGCTTTCTTAACGGGTTTTAATCCGTTAGTCACTAACGCGGTAACTTTTATTGTAATGAGTATAAGCATAATTGGTGTACTACAAAGCGTACTCAACAAAAGGAAAATACAATGTGCCTGCCTGGGAGCGGTGTTTAATTTGCCTATGAGTACCGTGACTATTATCGAAGATGCTTTAATGATTGCCATGAGCTGCGTTATGCTGTGGTTAATGTGGTAGAGAAATAGTCTAATAAAATTAAAAAAGCACAGGGTTTACTTGTGCTTTTTTAGTTTTACAACAGGCATTTTATAATGTTGATGAAGGCAATTGCCTTAGTTCAGTGCCAACTGCTACCAGTTTCCAAAAAACATCGGCATCTGTGGGATAGGGAACTTCCAAAAAATTCATTTTTAAAAATGGGTTGTATTTTTCTCTGTAACCTGCGCTGTGCACTATTGCATAAATGTAATCCAGTATATCTATCAATGTAAATGCCTGCCTGAATTCCGGGCGTAATTCGGGGCTATTGACAAAACAAACTTTGCCTTCTGTGTTTTTTTCAGGTATAAATGTCAAGCCTAAACCTGTGGCAATTTGATCTAGTATCGGATCCAGGTTTTGATCGTTGGACAATTTACTTTGCTTATAGTTTAAAACAGCCTCTTTAGAGTTTTCTACAACACCATATACTCGTTGCAAGACAGTAAAAGGTAAAATGGCTTTATCATAATTACTTTGTTTATAATTGCCTGATGACAAGTCAGCCATTGGCCACATGAAGGTAGCAGGTTTGCTCATAATGTGTTATAAAATGTATCAATTTTCCATCGCTCTGCGTTGGTCTCTATGTAATTGGATATGTTTAAATAGGCTCTTTCATCCCTGATGATATGGTCATGAAAAGAACGCTGCCATTGGAAATCAGCATAACCTGCCCGATGTATCAATTTAGAACTGGTGGTTTTGAATGCACCCATTAATTCAGATAAGGATTTTATTTTTTGTAACGGCTGGTCATGGCTTATCCTTAGAGCATCGATTTCAATTATCGCGTGAATATGATTGGGCATGACAATATAATGGTGCAGTACCACATAAGGATATTGATTTTCTAACCATTGCAATTGATGGTTTACAATTTTTCCAAATTCATTTAATACCATTTCGGCGGATGCATTTGCATCATGTACGGACAGCTCGCGAGCTGTCCCTGCGCGAGCTGTCCCTTCCGCCACACGACCAAAACAACACACCCTATCCTGAACACACGACGTTACAAAATACAGATTATTGCTGGAATAATCATATCCTTTCATCCTATTGCGCTTGCGATTTTTCATTTATTATTTATCAAAAAGGGGGCAATGAAATTCATAAACTTTATTATTAATGCTTTCCCAAGGGCCTTGCGTTGCAAAATGGAGGGCTGCACTTCGAAGGCTTCTATAATCTCTTGTTTTGTTGGTATTTTTTGTGAAAACAGATAATCTTCAATCAATTGCTTAAGTTTATCTGCGTTTAGTTTTTCTTCGGCTATAAACGTGTGAAAGGCTTTCTGTTTTTCTTCGTTCATAAATGCCTTAAAACTTTCCTCAATAGTGTCTTCGGAGATCCTTAAAAAAGAAGGATTACAATGCTTCTGCAATGGTTGCATGCTTATGTAGAATGGGTAGCGTAATCGTAAAAACGGCGCCATCTTCTGAGCTGTCACGGGCGTGCAGGTCACCGGAATGGTTCAGTACAATTTTTTTACAGATGGCCAGGCCAATGCCATTGCCTTCGTACTGCGAACGGTTGTTAAGCCTTTTAAATATATTGAAAATGTTATGGGCATATTCCTGTTTAAAACCGATGCCGTTATCGGCAATTACAATACGGATATAGGCTAAAGACGGGTCGAGGTGGCTTTCCAGTGCATCCGCTGGTACTGTTGTTGCCGAAATGGTAATGATAAGCGGCACTTCTTTCTTCGCAAATTTTAAGGAGTTGCCAATGATGTTACCAAAAAGCTGTGACATCTGTAAAGGAATGGCTTCTATAACGGGCAGGTTGTCATACAACAGTAATGCATTTTTTTCCTGGATCAGTAATTCATAATCGGTTTCCGTATCTTCTACTATTTTGTTCAGGTCTACCGGCACAAATAAATTGGCTTCCCGTATGGGTTCAGAAAAAGTCAGGACGTCTTTGATCAGGGCCAGCATCCGTAATGACGAACTGTTGATTTTTTGCAGGTAATTTTGTGACATGTCATCGACTGTATCTTCAATACGCGCACTCAGCATCTGGCTAAAAATACTAACTTTCCGCAGCGGTTCCTGTAAATCGTGTGAAGCAATATAAGCAAACTGGGCCAGTTCGGCATTCGATACCTTTAGGTTATTGTTTACGAGTTCCAGTTCGGCAGTCCGCTCTTTAACGATTTCTTCAATCTTGAGGCGCGCCAGTACCTGCTGGGTCACATCGGTGGCTATAGCTAAAACTCCTAGTATATGGCCTTCGTTGTCCAGGTATGGGTCATATACAAAACTAACATAAATAAGTTCCATTTTTCCGTTACGCAGCAAATGCAATGGCAACTCACTGGCCGTATAGGAGGTACCGTTGGTATATACATTATGAAGTAATTCTTCCAGCCCTTGTCCGCGGGCTTCCGGTAATGCCTCAAATATAGGTTTATGCATCACAGCGTCGACGGGAGGGCCCCACAATTCGATCATATACTCGTTGGCCACTTCTATTTTATAAAGCGGGCCGGACAAAAGGCACATGGCCACCGGCGCCTGAAGGATAATGTTCCGGAAATTTTTTTCGCTTTGCTCTATCTTTAGCTTGGCCAGATTAAGATCGGTTACATCGGCAGCGGTATTGAGTACGCCATATACCTGACCTTCTGTATTGTATAGCGGGTTAAAACTATAATTAAAATAAAAAGTTTTCAGCTCATTATCGGTTACAATGTCAACACGCTGGTTCTTGGCATGGAACGGGATACCCGAAGTATACACCTCGTCCAGCTGGGCAAAAATTTCCTGGTCTTTCAGTTCGGGCAAAACAGCAGCATATTCTTTACCAATAACATCTCCTTTGCCCCAGATACCGAGAATAGCCTGATTGGCCAGCAAAATGCGCATATTTTTCCCGGTATACAATCCTATGGGAAAAGGCGCACTCTCTACAAGCGACCTGAAATGAAGTTCGCTTTCGGCTATTTTCTGATGTGCGATTACCTGCTCCGTCACATCCTGGCACAGTACCATAACACCACTAATAATGCCGTCTTCTTCCCGATAAGGCTGATAAATAATATTTACGTAGCCTTGTTTCCCAATGCCGTTGGTTGTAATAAAATAAGGGCGGTGGTTAAAGTAGAAAGGTTCACCGGTAATTTTGACGTTGTCTATACTATGTTTAAAATGGGGTTTGCCTTCCGAAATAATATCAAATAATGGCTTACCTAAAATAGCGGAGGCCTCATGGTTAATGAGTTGGCAATACGCTTCATTTACGATATCTACGACATAGTTTTCTCCGGTAACTACAATAATGCCTATTGCTGCGCGCTGGATTAATGTATTAAAGCGTTTTTCAGATTCGATAAGCCTTTTATATGCCTTTACTTTTTCGGTAGTTTCGGTACATACTACCAGTACACCGTTAATCTGGCCATTATCATTATGTGCCGGGCTGTAGCTAAAGGTCCAGTACACGTCTTCCATCCTGCCGTTCCGGTAAATGGGGATAAGCTGGTCCTCAAACCATACCGGTTCGCCCGTTTTTAGTACACTTTCGATTAATGGCCCGATAAAATCCCAGGTTTCAGGCCACGATTCTTCCCCTTTTTTTCCTACAAGCGGGTGCTTGCCATCGGTACCCAGGGTAACGCGGTAGGCATCATTATAAAACTGTACCAGGTCTTCGCCCCACCACAAAAGCATGGGGAACTTAGAGGAAAGCAGCATTTTAACCGTATTCCTAAGGCTGACAGGCCACACGTCCGGCGGGCCAACCGAAGTAGCCGACCAGTCGAAGTTACGCGTTAATTCTCCCATCTCGCCTCCGCCGGACAGGAAATAGAAAGGGTTGGGACTTGTCATAGTTTACATGGTGCCAAGAATGCGGATGAGCTCTTTATAATCACTGGGTTTCGTAATAAAATCTAAAGCCCCGAGTTGTTTTGTGTATTTTATAGTGTCCGGATTAGAGGAAGTAGTGAGTATTATTACAGGAATATCCTGTAGTTGTTCGTCAGATTTAATTTGCATTAAAAATTCCTGTCCTGACATTATAGGCATATTAAGATCCAGGAAAATAACGTCCGGGACGATTTCTTCTGTTTTTAATTTCTCTAATGCACTGGCCGCATTATCCATGGCCACACATTGTGCCGGGTTCGGTACTTCATTTAGGGCTGATGTAAATATTTCCTGATCATCGTCGTCGTCGTCGATAAGCAGGATGTTTTTATATCTCATAAAATGTATTTTAAAATTGAATTCGGATTTATGTCTCTAAATAACAGTTATTTATGTATGGGGTTAACTGTAAATTCAGGTTAGCAAATATATCACTAGTTTTTTAAAAGTTAGCAATCTTCTTTCAAAAATGTATTAAAGTACGCTAAATTATTATTAAGTTTCTGGTAAATACTATTTTAATAGTTACTATTTAGAAAATACCGGCAGGTATTAAATGGCGGGGCAGCTTTAGTTATTTTTATTCCTGAATTGCTATTTTAAATGTAGACCGTTAGAAGAGAGCTTGTATGTCTTGTATACTTAATGGGTTATTTGATAATAACGTAATAATAATAAATACTATTAACAACATTCATTATAGTTTTATGAATTAAAAAATAATGAACTAACATTATGTATAAAAAAGTATCTTATTATTTTGGCAATACAATATTTTGCTAAGTTGCTATAATTAAAAGCAAAAAAGCAATATAAATAGGTATAGGTTCATGCAGTCAATTATAATATGGTATACAACTTCATATTATGGAATTGTACATACTGACAAATGGCAACTAAAGTCCGGTATTTTGTTTAATAATCTGCCTGGACAGTAACAATAGTCTTATGTGCATGAAAAATTACAATCTTGTGGTACTTTCAGCACTTCTTTAACCGGTTACCAATTTGATTACTCATTTATGCATCAGAAGGATGTACTAATTAAATTGACAGCTTTTTTTTAAGATCAGCGTGTACTTCTTCAAGTTTAGCCATAATGTCGTTATTGGTTACGCTTTTATATTTTGGCTCTGGTTCCATAATATGATTATTGGCACTTTGTTTTGTGAACATATTCAAGTCCTCCTTCAAAAGCCAGTTTAAATTCAAATCGGGAAAAATAGTAATTAATTGCTGTATAATTTTTGTTCCTAAGTTTTGCGATCCTCTCAAATAAGCATTCCATTGATTATAACTTAGGTTATTCTCATTGCAGAACATTGTGACATAGGATTTTTCAGGATAGCCTTTATTACTAGCCCATACAGCAATCAGCTTTTTTATTTTTTCTCCATCTACATACATAAATTGATATTTTTTAAAAAATATACAACAATTGTTTTATTTATATATTAATCTGTGTATATTTGCTGAACTAACCATGCTAAACATACGAACTAATAATGAACAAAGATACTATTATTCTCGAAAAAAATAAGGTAATCACCCAAGATACAGTAAAAGAAGCTTTAGACAATCTTCCTTACAATTATGTTAAGCAAACTTCCTTAATCCTTGATAAGTGGAAAGAACATGGAATGATTACTAAGAGCTATACGGACAGGTATATTATAAAAGTAAAAAAGGGAGAGGAAAATGCCTTTAATGAGGACATTCTTAATGCTTTAGTGGTGGTTGGATTAAAAAATAAAGAGACTAAGGAAAAATTTGGAAGTAGAATAAAAAAAACCTTGGAGAATGAATAATTCAATAGGTTTCTTAAACATTGAGCAATGACAAAAATAACCATTCCTGCCGGTTTGACCAATTTTAAAAAAATAAATGTAAAATAATAACTAACCCCCTTGAGCAATTAAGGGATTTATATGGAGAAAGCTATGGATAAATTATCAACCCCGTTAAAAACAAATGATGAAATACTAAAACACATACAGAGAATGGACCAGTTTAGTAGAGCCAAAAGTTTGGAGAACGCCGCTATTCAGGAATTTTTAAATAAAAATAAAATGTTTCCATTATTTCTAACACCTTTAGATGAAATTGAAGTTATCGATGTAGAATTTTTAAAATAATGTGAATGTATTAAAAGCTAATAAAAAAGCGTACAGTTGCAGATATTACTCTGTTTGCTGTACGCTTTAAATTATTTGTGGTACCTCCAGGGATCGAACCAGGGACACATGGATTTTCAGTCCATTGCTCTACCATCTGAGCTAAGGTACCGTTGCTATTGCGGGGGCAAATATAGGTGCTTTTTTAGTTTATGCAAAACAAATTTAAAAAAAAATGAATTACTACCTTTGCAGCCTAAAGCGGAAAGTATGATTTTAACCATTGATGCCGGGAATACCAGAATTAAAGGTGCTGTTTTTGAGAAGGATACACTGGTGGATTATTTTGTTTTTGCTGGAAAAGAAATTACATCTGAGGTGGAGAACAGCTTAAATAAATTTCCTTTAGTCACTAATTTGGTCGTGGCATCCGTAAGGGATCTTGATAAAAATGCATTGCTGGCTTTTAGCAATCGTGTCAGGATTCATTTTATTACCCATCAGGATGTTTTTCCGTTCCGTAATTTATATCAGACGCCGTTAACTTTGGGTATGGACAGGATGGTCCTCGCTGCCGGTGCCGTTATGGCGTTTCCAGGACAAAACCGCCTGGTTATAGATGCAGGCACTTGTATTACCTACGATTTTGTCGATCAGGATAACAACTATCTCGGTGGGGCAATTGCCCCGGGATTACGGCTGCGCTACGAATCATTACACCGGTATACGGCAAAGCTGCCACTGTTGTCCGCTGAAGGCCCGGAACACTTTATAGGAAAATCAACAAACCAGGCCATACATTCCGGAATAGTGAACGGTTTTGTCTATGAAATAGACGGTTTTATTGACGAATACAAGAAAGATTTTTCAAAATTTATAATAATTTTAACGGGCGGGGATACGGATTTTTTGGCTAAACGATTAAAAAATACCATATTTGCCAATTCAAATTTTCTTTTGCAGAGTTTGAACCATATATACCAATACAAAATCAAAAATGATTAAAAAAATTGCAGTAAGCTTTTGTTTGCTTTTTTCATTAGTAACCCTTGCACAGGAAAGCACATCATCCCCCTATTCTTTTTACGGTATCGGCGACATTAAATTTAGGGGCACTGTCGAAAACAGGGCTATGGGAGGAGTAAATGTTTTTCCTGACAGTACGCACGTGAATCTACAAAACCCTGCTTCTTACTCCGGCCTTAGGCTTACAAATTTTACCGTTGGTGGTACATTTAATGTTACAAAGTTCTCCAGCGATACCGGTAACGATAAATCCCAAAGGACTTCTATAGATTATCTGGCATTAGGGATCCCTATGGGGAAATTTGGTGCTGTTGTAGGGCTGCTCCCTTATTCGGCAGTAGGTTATAAAATCCAGAATATTACTGCAACTGGTGACAGCTATAGGTATAATGGTTCAGGAGGTGTGAATAAAGTATTTATAGGGCTTGGATATACAATAAATAAAAATTTTAATGTAGGGGCTGATTTTGCTGTTAATTTTGGTTCCATAACCACTACCGGATTAGTATTCCGGCCTGATGTAGAATATGGTTCAAGGGAATCAAACGATTCGGACCTTAGAGGTACCAACGTAAATCTTGGCCTGATGTACAAAGGAAAGTTCAATGAAAAACTTTCTGCTTTTGGCGGACTGGTATTTTCTCCGGGGGGAACTTTAAAATCAAAAAACACCAGAAATATTGCTACAGTTATATATTCTGAAACAGAATCGGATAACAGAGAAGTAGATCGTATCGATGTGCCTGTTGCTAATACCGAAATAAAACTACCGAGCAAAGTGGCTTTGTCTTTTGGTTTCGGGCAGGTAAGGAAATGGCTTGTGGGCACTGAATTTGCATTACAGCAATCCGGTTCTTCTACCAACCGTTTTAAAGATATTACAAAAGCTACATACGAAAATGCCATGAAGTTTGCAGTAGGAGGGTACTATATTCCTAAATACGATTCTTTTACCAGTTATTTTGACAGGGTTACCTATCGCGGTGGTTTCCGATATGAAAATACCGGCCTTGTCATCAACGATGAGTCCATCAATGATATGGCGGTTACTCTTGGTTTTGGTTTACCGGTAGGAGGCCGTTTCTCCAATATCAACTTTGGTATGGAATTCGGCAGGAGAGGTACCAAGGCAGCAGGGCTGATACAGGAAAACTATGGTAATTTTTCGGTAAGCTTAACGCTGAACGACCAGTGGTTTATCAAAAGAAAAATCGATTAAATATTTTTAATATCATAAGCTGGATGAAAGCTTTTAGAAACAGTAGCGTAACCAGCCTCGTCTTTATAATGATAGTGGTACTGTTGCCGGGTTGTGAAAGCAATTTTAAAGACGTTCAGAAAAGCAATATCTCAGAATTCACCCCAAGTGGTGAGGCCGATACCCTTAATGTAAAATATACAGATTCCGGAAAGATCAAGGCCATTCTGGTAAGCACAAAAATGCTGGATTACGGTACGGTTAAATTTCCTTTTACGGAATTTCCAAAAGGGATCAAAGTAACATTATATGACAATAAAGCCAAAAGGACATTTATTACATCAGATTATGCTGTTCAGTTTGAAGGTACAGACATTATAGATCTTAGGAATAATGTAAAAATTACATCAGAAGAAGGACAGGTTTTAGAAACAGAACAATTATACTACGACCAGAAGAACGAATGGTTTTATACCGAAAAAAGTTTTAAATTAACCGATCCTAAAAAAGGAATGACAACAGGGGAGGGGATCGACTTTAATAAAGACTTTAAAATCATTAATTACCAGGGGGTACGCGGTATAATTAACCAGGAAAATTAATTATGGGAATTTTTAAATATGTACATTATATCTACGTTGTCTTAGCATTTTTGTTTGCTTATGACGCTTATATCAGGTTTAGCACTAATGAAGGCAATCCGTGGTTAAGTGTGGCTTTTGCTGCTGCCGCTTTGTTCATGTTCTTTTTCAGAAGGAAATTTTCTAAAAAATTTGAAGACCGGTACAAAAAACCATAGTTATGGAAATAAGTATCATACTCCTTTGTTTAGTACTCTCTGCCTTTTTCTCTGGTATGGAGATCGCTTTTATTTCTTCTAACAAAGTGTACCTGGGTATAGAGAAAATGCAGGATACGTTTGCTTCCAGGATATTGACCCGCCTTACCGAAAAGCCCTCCCAGTTCATAGCCGCAATGCTTGTAGGCAACAACATTGCCCTGGTAGTATATGGTTTTTTTATGGGTGACCTTTTAATGGAATGGATCGGTTCGTTCGGGTGGCAACTCTCGGATATCACGACCTTGTTGCTACAGACGGTTTTGTCTACGTTATTAATATTGATTACATCAGAGTTTTTACCTAAAGTTTTCTTTCAGATATATGCCAATAGTTTAATCAAAATATTAGCCATTCCCGCCTATGTCTTTTATAGGCTTTTTTACTATATTTCTACATTCCTCATCTGGATTTCGGATATCATTCTTCGCAAATTATTTCATACCGAAGGCGATAAAGAACAGTTATTCTTTAGTAAAGTAGAATTGGGTAATTATATTACAGAACAAATGAGTGCTGTAAAAGAAGATGAAGAAGTGGACTCAGAAATCCAGATCTTCCAAAATGCACTGGAGTTTTCGGCCGTAAAAGCCAGGGATATTATGAACCCCAGGACAGAAATTGCTGCAGTAGAAATTATGGACAGCGTTGAAGACCTGAAAAATAAATTTATAGCAACAGGTTATTCCAAAATTTTAGTTTGCCAGAATTCCCTTGATGATATTATAGGGTATGTACATTCTTTTGAGTTGTTCAAAAAACCCCAAACCATAAAAGAAGTCATGATTGGTGTAGAATTTGTTCCCGAAACGATCCTGATCAAAGATGCTATGAACCTGCTCACCAAGAAGCGAAAAAGTGTGGCTGTGGTTTTAGACGAATACGGCGGGACATCCGGAATGATTACTATTGAAGATATTGTCGAAGAACTATTCGGCGAAATAGAAGACGAACATGATTCTGAC
>DASVUQ010000215.1:0-3448 GCA_036386975.1 Flavobacterium sp.
GCCTGGGATGCCATGGTGCAGCCATTTTAGGCACACAGCAATTAAAAGAATATCTCGTTAATTTTTGTCGTAGTTTTATATATACTACAGGACTTGCTCCGCATAGCATAGCAACCATTTTAACTGCATACCAACATTTAGAAAGTAATACTACTGCACTGCAAAAGCTAAAGGGCAACATTATTTTCTTCAACCAGCAAAAGAACCTACTGAGCCTAAAGCCCATTTTCGTACAAAGTAAATCGGCCATCCAGTGTGCCATCATTCCCGGAAATGAAAAAGTAAAAACTATTGCCAATGCATTACAACATCATGGTTTTGATGTAAAAGCGATACTGTCCCCAACAGTCCCTGAAGGTCAGGAACGTTTACGCTTTTGTCTCCATACCTATAATACACACGAACAACTATCTGCTATATTAGCCTGTCTTTCCTCCATTCTATAATTTTTTTTAAATTTTTCGTAACATATTCTATTATTCAGCTACTTATCTAGCGGTACCAAAACAGAATAGCTTAAATAATCTTTTTAATTATTATTAATTTAAATACAAATGAAAAATTTAATTCAGTTGGTTTTTACGTTTATAGCATTAGTAACCGGAATTACCCTACATGCCCAATTGCTACCCAAAGAAAACTCATTATTGTGGGAGGTTTCAGGTAAAGATCTTAAAAGCCCTTCTTACCTTTATGGAACAATTCACATGATCTGCGAAAAAGATTTTGTCATGAAAGATAAGGCCGCTAAAGCCCTTGAAAAAACAACTACATTAGCATTAGAAGTTAATTTTTCAGATCCCAATGAAATGGCTGTTATGCAGCAATCTGTTATGGGCAGAGCCAAACTAAGCGCAACGTTAACTGCACAACAACAAAACGATTTAACAGAAATCCTAAAAAAATCAAAGTTCACCCTACAGCAATTCGATAGTTACAAACTTACTACAGTTATGTCAATCTTAACCATTCAATCTTTTGCTTGCAGTAATTATAAAATGTATGAAATGGAATTTGCTACAAAAGCCAAAGAAAAAAACATTCCGGTTATTGGCTTAGAAACTATTCAATCTCAAATAGATGTACTTGATAATGCTTATACTAATGACGAGATGATTAGCTTTCTGAAGACGATTTCTGTTGAGGAGACACAAAAATTTGTGGCAGATTATGTTAAGGAAGATATTAATGCACTATACAATGCCTCAACTGAGCTGATGAATAAAAAAACCAAAGCCATAATGCTGGATGACAGAAACAGAAACTGGATCAAAAAGATGCCCGACCTGATGAATAAAGGAAGTATATTTTTTGCTGTAGGCGCAGCCCATTTAGCAGGAGATACAGGTATAATCTATTTATTAAGAAAGGCAGGTTATACGGTAAAACCCATTATGCAATAGCTACAATCAGAAAAGTGTTTTAGCAGGACGTTATTTCTTTATAAATACAATAGTCGAATAATTTATCTATTCACTTTAACAATAAAGCTCATTTTATAATGGGTTTTATTATTTTTGTAAAAATATGTATATGAAATTTTTTATTACAGGAATATCTACAGATGTTGGGAAAACAGTAGCTTCATCTATAATTACCGAAGCATTAGAAGCCGATTACTGGAAACCGGTACAGGCTGGTGACCTTGATCACTCTGACAGCCATAAAGTTGCAGCATACATTTCAAATAAAAAAACCGTTATCCATCCTAACAGTTATGCGTTACAAACACCGGCAAGCCCGCATTATGCAGCAAAGATAGACGGAGTTACCATAGACTTAAAAAACATACAAGAACCACAAACAAGCAATCATCTCGTTATTGAAGGTGCCGGCGGATTATATGTGCCTCTAAATGAAGCATCCTATGTCATAGACCTTATTCAGGAAGATTATAAAGTTATTATTGTTTCCAGGCATTATTTAGGAAGTATTAACCACACCCTTTTAACAATACAGGCATTGCAAAATAAAAATATAGCAATTGCAGGAATTATTTTTAGCGGTGACGAAAATAAAGGTACTGAATCTGTTATATTAAAAAATACCGGAGTACGTTATTTAGGAAGGATAGAGGAAGAACCTTATTTTGATAAAAACGTAGTGGCAGCCTATGCTGATACTTTTCGTAATACACTCCTGGATCTTAGTATTTAAAGATAGATCTATTCTTTTAAAGTTTTTTCCTTCTTCTTGTCTACAGCTTCTTATACCTTTGCAACATGAATTTAACTGAAAGAGACCAAAAACATCTTTGGCACCCGTATACCCAACATAAAACTGCCCAGCCCCCTATTGCTATCACTCATGGTAAAGACGCGCTGCTATGGGACGAAAACGGTAAAGAATATATCGATGCCATTGCTTCATGGTGGGTCAACCCTTTTGGGCATGCCAATACTTTTATTGCCGATGCCGTATATAAACAACTCACCACGCTCGAACATGTACTTTTTGGTGGTTTTACACATGAACCTGCCATACTATTAGGCGAAAAACTAATTGAAATTTTACCGGAAAATCAAAAAAAATTATTTTTTTCGGACAATGGTTCAACGGCAGTAGAGGTAGCTATTAAAGTAGCATTACAATATTTTTATAATAAAGGCGAAACAAGGACAACCATCATCTCTTTTGAAGATGCTTTTCATGGAGATACATTTGCTGCTATGGCTGCAAGCGGTATTTCATTATATACGCAGGCTTTTAAAGGGATGTTTATTGATGTCGTACGTATTCCTGTTCCGGTAGAAGGGCGCGAACAGGAAAGCTATAATGCTTTACGCACCGCTATTAAAAATTATAAAGTAGCCGGGTTTATTTTTGAGCCGTTAGTATTGGGAGCGGCCGGTATGGTCATGTACACTCCGGAAAGCCTCGATCAGCTAATACAAATTTGTAAAGAAAACGATGTGCTCACCATAGCCGATGAAGTAATGACAGGTTTTGGAAAAACAGGGAAAAATTTTGCGTGTGACTATTTACAACAACAACCTGACATGATGTGCCTGTCAAAAGCCCTGACAGGAGGAACAATCCCGATGGCTATAACCACATTTACACAGGAATTATTCGATGCATTTTATAGTGAAGATATTAATAAAGCATTATTTCATGGACATACATTTACTGCCAACCCCACAGGGTGCGCAGCCGCTTTAGCAAGCCTAGAATTATTACATACCGATGTAATGCAAGACCATATAAAAAGAATATATAAAAGCCATCTCGTATTCCAGGAATACATAGCAAAACATGCTAAAGTAGCCACTACAAGAATAACAGGAGTTATATTTGCCCTCGAAATAAAAACTCAGGAACAAGAAGCTTATTACGGCACAATGCGTAATAAGCTTTATAATTTTTTTATTGAAAATGGAATTATCCTGCGTCCTATTGGTAATATCGTCTATATATTGCCCCCTTATATTATTACAGACGAACAATT
>DASVUQ010000216.1:0-15170 GCA_036386975.1 Flavobacterium sp.
TTCCTAAAGCGTGCTATCATACCGTTACGAGATGCCTTGTTTAATTTAAAGAGTATTGAGGACGAAGATTATGATCATATAGAAAAGAATAATTATACGTTCTTCTCACGTTTACATCAAAAAGCATTGGAACTACTGGAACAAATAGAGTACGATATTAATACGCTCAGCAGTGCATCCAATTTTTACTTTTCTTCTCAAAGCTTCAGAATGAACGAAATCATGAAGGTTTTAACAATTGTTTCGGTAATTTTTATGCCATTAACATTTATAGTAGGTGTTTATGGAATGAACTTCGATAATATGCCTGAATTACGATATCGATATGGTTATCATATCGTTATAGGTGCTATGTTCTTTATTGCTTTAGGGATGATCTATTATTTTAAAAACAAAAAATGGTTTTAATGACTAAACATTGAAAAAGTAACTCTGCTTACCATTTATTAATTATTTAATTCTTCGTCTAACCATTTTCTAAGGTCATAAAAGTTTTGAGGTGCTACACCATGACCAACAGGATATTCTTTGTAAACCGTTTTAACTCCCAAATCTTTAAGGGCAGGGGCCGCTTTTCTGGCCCAGTCAACAGGGACAACCTGATCGGCAGTACCGTGTGAAATAAACATGGTAAGGGTGGAAAGATCATTTTTATCAAAGCCTTCTTTAACAATTTCCATGTTCAGATAGCCACTTAATGCGATTACTTTTTTTACTTTTTCAGGATAAGATAACGCTATTGCATAACTCAGGATACTGCCCTGGCTAAAACCGATAAGTGTTATGTTTTGAGCATCAACAGGATATTTTTGGATCAGTTCATCAATAAAGCCAGCAATCACATCCCTAGATCTTTTTGCCTGTTCATGGTCTGAAAATTTATTCTCATCGGCATCAAAATTGATAGCATACCAGCAATAACTGTTGTACTGTAAATCATAAGGTGCGCGTACCGAAACTACATAACAGGTATCCGGTAATTCCGAAGCAAAAGAAAATAAGTCCTGTTCATTGCTTCCGTAGCCATGCAATAGTACTAATAAAGGGCTTTTATCCGCTTTTATTTTAGGTTCTCTAATGAGATAATGTAAACTCATTTTTTAATTTTTAAATATTTTTAAACCACTTCTGAAAAAAGCCGCCTAGTAAAGGCAACGGCTTTGTTTCTCCTCTCGCCGCACTAAAAATGCCATAAATGCTAAGGACTGAAATAAAAATCCACATCGTTGCAGCGATCATTATACTGTCGAAATTACTGATAATAAGCCCCAGGGAAATAAAGGTAAGGGCCAACCCTAATCCCTGCCTGATATGAAACGACGCAAATGGATTTTTATTTTCACTGTTCATTGATAATGCTATTAAAGCACCGACAAGAAAAATATAGCTAATTATAGCGGCACTTTTTCCCTCTTCTACAGTATTTTTCATCTGTTGAGTATTAATTGTTTGTTATTATAAATTCCGTATGCTTTTCCTTTCATTTCCATTCCCAGAAAAGCAGAGTTTTTAGATTTAGAAGTACTATTTTCTTTCTCAAAAGTCCAGTTTGCCGATGGGTTGAATAATGTAAAACCTGCCTGTGTATGCTCCGCAATGGTATTTTTTTTCAGTCGGAAAGGCGATGTATTGGTCAGTTTTTCAATTATAATATCAAGTGGCAATACATTTTGCAATGCGCCAAAAGCACTTTCCAGGCCTATTGTTCCGTTTTTTGCCAGATCAAATTCCATTTTCTTATGTTCAATATCGATAGGGTTATGATCGGAAGTAATCATATCAATAGTACCGTCTTTGATTCCATCGATTAGTGCCATTCTTTCGGCTTCATCTCTTAGTGGCGGGGCTACTTTAAAACGGGTATCAAAACCTTGTAGTTTTTCATCGGTTAAAACCAAATGATGCACCGCAACACTACAGGTGACTTGTAGACCTTTGGCTTTTGCTTCTTGGATCATCGCCACTGATTTTGCTGTCGAAATGGTCGGTATATGTAACTTTCCTCCGGTATATTCCAGTAAAAATAGATTACGGGCTACATGGAGTTCTTCGGATAAAGCAGGGATGCCTTTCAAGCCTAATTGTGTAGCAACAACGCCTTCATTGGCAACGCCGTTTCCTTTTATATGCTGATCCTGGCAAAAAGCGATGACCAGGGCATCAAAATCTTGTGTGTACTGTAAAGCTATTTTAAGCAGGTTGGCATTTTCCAGGCTTCTTCCGTAATCACCAAATGCAATGGCACCGGCATTTTTCATATCAAAAAGTTCTGCTAAATCTTTTCCTTCACTATTTTTTGTCAGCGCGCCAATCGGATAAAGTTGGGTGGCAGACCCAATAGCTTTCGATTGAACAAAATTGACTTGCGACTGGTTGTCAATAACAGGGTAGGAGTTAGGTTGTAAAGCAATTCGCGTAAACCCGCTTTTTGCAGCTACATTCAAACCATTGGCAATCGTTTCACGGTCTTCGAAACCGGGTTCTCCAAACGAAACGCTGCTATCGAACCAGCCTTGTGAAATATGGAGGTTGTCCAGTTGTATTTCTTTAAAATGATCGGGATTAGAAAGGTTAGCACCTATTGTAGTGATCATTCCGTCTGCAATTTGTAAGTCGCTGACTGTATCATGAAATGTACTTGAAGGATCAATAATTCTTGCGTTTCTTATAATCAAATTCATTTTACAAATTTTTGAATGAATACTTCGGTAACTATAAATAATAAGGCGAGCAACACAAACCATTTCCAGATTTCATTGTTCGTCCTGTCTTTCTGCAATGTATCAAAAATGTTTTCGATGCTTGTACTGGTTTTAAAATCAGTCAGGATACTTTCATTATTTTTAAATAAATCACTTTCTGTCCTGTTATAATTGAAGCTGATATTTTTAATTAGTTCATTTTGCTTATACATCCCAAAATTCCCTGCCTGCTGTGGGTAATCATTAAAAGTCAATTTCACTTTGTTGCTTAAAAGCTGCTGTACCGGGATAAACTTTTCAGTTTCATTTTTTATAGTAACGATTTCTTCTTTAGAAAGTACCGTGTCCATAATAAAAGGCTGGCTGTTGCCGATGGTTAAAGCCGTAACGCCTGTCCTTTGTGTACTTTGTGCCATATTGTAAAAAGTAGGCACAATAAGTGGCGAATTCTGAAAATTAGAATTTACTTTATTAATAGGCGCACTAAAAACATATACAGATGCTGTAGCATTAGAAATTGAAGTCAGGAAAGCACTTTGGTCCTGATAACTTAAAGCCATTGGGTTGGCACTGCTGATTGCAAAAGAAGTTTTTGTATTAGGATACTGGAAATTATCGATTTTTTTCTCAAAAACAGCAGCGTATAAAGGATGGTTGAACGCAATTTTCGTAATGAGTTTTTCTGCGTTCTGAAACGTTTTAAACTGAATGTTCCCAAAACCGGACAGCAACGCATTAATATTAGGTATAGGATTTTTACCCGAAGGGATTACTATCACGTTTCCGCCTTTTTCCACAAAATTTTTTAAGGTAGTCTGTAGCGCCTGAGGGATTTCTTTCAGTTCATTGAGTACAATCGCATCCTGCTTTTCGATAGTATTATAATCTAAATTTAAAATATCAAAATTAACATAACTGAATTCTGCCGGGGTGTAAATTTTCGATAGAAAAATACTTTTATCCGCTTCGCCTATACTTAACACATTTATTTTTTTAGGTTTAGTAATGGTGAAATAGAACGTATTGTCATATTCTAAGCCCGTATCTTCAATAGTGGCATACCCATTAAAATCTTCTTTTGGGATCGTGAAGCTAATAGTTTCTT
Source organism: Flavobacterium sp. (assembly GCA_036386975.1). Lineage (GTDB taxonomy): Bacteria > Bacteroidota > Bacteroidia > Flavobacteriales > Flavobacteriaceae > Flavobacterium. Next base: position 3,808 of record DASVUQ010000216.1, read on the forward strand.
TTTTTGAATTAAATCGAAGCAGTGTTTTAGCAATTAACTTCTTATTGTTGTAAAGCGCAACAGGGGCCTCTTTTGTAACATCGCCATAAGCAGCCAGTTCTATACTAATTTCATAAAATTTATCCAGCGTTTGTTTCATATAAACACTATCAATAGTAATGTTATTGGTTTGCTCTGCTTTAGGTATTATAAAAGTGGTATTAAAACCTTTATCAATACTACTGAGTTGTTTCGTTTGTAAACCAATAGCATCAGTAATGATCACAATATCTTTATTATAAGGTGATTTTCTGGATTTTATCTTTGCCATCACGCTTTCTAACCCGAACGGAGCGGCACTGTATTTTAGGTTTTGCAGTTCTTTCTGAATAGATTTGATGTCGGTATTCCAAAAAACCGCTGTATTGGTAAATAGGGAAAACACCTGATTTTCGGGCGCATGCTGTAGCAGGTCTTCTATCGCTCTTTTTAACAATTCCCCTTTTTGTCCTTTGGCCTGCATACTAAATGAATTGTCCAGGACAATGTACATTTCGTTTGTAGTAGCATTACTGTCCTTGGCTTTTAAAAAAGGTTGTGCAAAGGCAAATATCAAAGAAGCCAGGATAAGCAAACGGGTACAAAGCAGTAGCCATTTTTTAATTTTAGAACTCTTCCTGGTCTGCACAGACAGTTCTTTTAGAAACTGAACATTAGTAAAATATTCTTTTTTGAATCTGCGTAACTGAAATAAATGGACCAGAATTGGAATAACCAGTAAAAATAAGAAGTAAAAAATTTCCGGGTGTTTAAACTGCATTCTGATTTTTTAGTTTACCTCACAAGACGGAATTACGTGCATTTTGTGAATTACATTTGTCAAAAATACTATTTTTAATTATTTTGAAAGTCGAATTTGAATTTAAATTAAAAGATCCTATAAATAAAGTAATCAGCTATCATTACCTGCTCAGCCGTTGGTACCCAAATAAAGGTTTAAATTTATTATTAAGCTTATTCTCAAGGCAGGCCTGGTTTAAGTTTAGGTTATTTATTTTTTATCTTTCCTTTTTTTATCCCTGGTCTTTAACATATTCCTGTTTACAGAACCATGTATTTTCTTTTTAGTTTTTGACGGCCCTCCGAGATTTACTTTTTTATTTTTCTTAGCTTTATCATGAAAAGCGCCGTCACCATCCAGTTTTGGTTTTTTTAATAAGAACTTAATAGGCTGTTTGTCTTTTTCAGGGCCAATTAATACTAAAGAAACAGGTACTTCATCCGGAAAAGGAGTTAGTTCTAGTTGCATATTCATTAATAATTCGATCTCAAATTTAAATTCTTCTTCCCGTTCTGTAAAAAAACTTATTGCTGTTCCCGAAGCATCGGCACGGCCCGTCCTACCAATTCGGTGCATGTATAATTCCGGCATTTCGGGGATTTCAAAGTTAATAACATGAGAAATATCAGAAATGTCCAGGCCACGCGCCATAATATCAGTAGTAATAATACCACGTAAATCCCCATTTTGAAAAGAAGCCATCGTACTAAGGCGATAATTTTGTGATTTGTTTGAGTGTATCACACCAAATTGTCCTTCAAAATCGGCTTCAATACGCTCATGGAGCATATCACAAATTTTCTTATTGTTTACAAAAATAAGTACCCGTGACATGGTCTCATCCTTGTTCAAAAGGTATTTCAGCAAATTAATTTTTGTATTGAAATTGGGAACTTTATAGCTAATTTGTTGTATGTTTTCCAATGGCGTTCCTGAAGCGGCCAAAGTTACTTCTTCCGGAAAATCAAAAAAATCATTTAGTACTGCATCCACTTCATCCGTCATAGTAGCTGAAAATAAGATGTTCTGACGCTTGTTGCGCATCATGGCCAGGATGGAGGTAAGTTGTACGCGAAAGCCCAAATTGAGCATTTCATCAAATTCATCAATAACCAGTTTCTGCGTTTCATCAAACCGGATAACACTATCCAGGGCCAGGTCCATTACACGTCCCGGCGTGCCTACAAGGATATCGATCCCTTCATAAATAGATTTTTTCTGGGTATTGATATTAACACCACCAAAAATACCAATCGTCTTAACGGACATGTATTTGGTCAATTTCTGTACTTCCTCTACTACCTGGACTACCAGTTCCCTTGTAGGGACTAAAATCACAATTTTTGGTGTATTTGTAGGGGTAAATTTATAAAATTTTAAAAGCGGCAATAGATAGGCGAAAGTTTTTCCCGTTCCCGTTTGTGCAATTCCCATCATATCACGGCCAGACATAATGACAGCAAATGATTTTTGCTGTATGGGTGTAGGCGTTTTAAAACCCAGATCATCAATTGCTTTTTGTACCGATATGGGTAAATTAAATTCTTCGAAAGTAGTCATTAAATTTCGTTTTGTGCAAAGATACAATTTAATAAACTGTTTCTAAATCTTTTGTAATGCATCAAATTATAAATAGATGATTATATATTTGAAATTAAAGAAATATTGATCTACTTTTATGCCATATTCTGAATTGCTAAAATGTAGTAAATAAATGTTACTTTATGTCAAGAAATGAAACTAGTGGAGATATATTATTTGATAAAACTTCCTTTGATTTATTAATAAAATTGTATAAATCATCTTTTTTAGAGTATAGCTCATTAGATAATGTTTATAAAACAATTACTAAAATAGCTGTCGAAGGATTACATGCTGACAGAGCAGGTTATTGGGAAATCAGGGAGGACAGGCTGGTCTGTCTAAGTTTGTATGATAATGCTATTAATGAATATGTTGTACAAAACGATTTATTAAAAGAAAACCTTTCCGTATATTTTCAGGCACTCAAAGATGGCATTGCCATTATTGCCGATGATGCTCTAACTCATTCCTATACCCAGGAACTAAAGAATGATTACCTTATTCCTTTAGGTATTAATGTACTGCTTGGCCTGCCTATCATGAAAAATGGAGAATTAATAGGAGTGTTTTGCTGTGAACGCAGGAACGCGGGCGCAATATGGAAACCATCTAACCTTACTTTTGCCAGATTACTATGTGATATACTCACTTTAATGATCGAACAAAGCGAACGAAGAGAACTTGAAAGAGAATTAATAGAAAGTGAACGCAAATTAAGCCTCATTACCAATAACTCAAATGATGGTTTTCTGGTTTTTGAAAATAGTGCAATTACTTATTTTTCCGAATCCTATTCTAAATTACTGGGATATACAAAAGAAGATATTTCAAATTTTTCTATCCAGGATATATTTGATCTGTGTCATCCGGAAGATAGAGAAAGGGTTAACACACTTGTTTATACAAACCTGGCTAATAAAGTAAGCGATTTTAAATATGAGTTCCGTATAAAAGATAAAAGCGGGAATTATTTCTGGCGCGAAGATACTGTCAGTGTTATTTATGGCGATCAGGGACTGTATTCTAAATACATAATCATCAGCAGGGATATATCTACAGTGAAAAAGGCTGAAGCCGAAATCTATAAACTGTATAACATATCCAAAAATTTAAATGACAGGTTAATAGATTTTACCCATATCATATCTCATAATATCCGCTCCAATACCAGTAACATATCGATGATTGTAGAGCTTTTAAACCATGCAGAAAGTGAAAACGAAAGAAATGAATATTTGAAATTGCTAAAAGAAAGTAATGAAAAACTATCCGAAACCATATTTCATTTAAGCAAAACTATAAATACACAACTCAATCCCGTTTCTGAGAATACTAATCTAAACGTAAAACACGAGATAGAAAAAGTACTAAAAGGTATAAACGGTATTATAAGAGCTGAAAAAGCAATAATAACTCTTGATATTGAAGACGATCTCACCATTGAAACTATAGTAGCTTATTTTGAAAGTATAATTTTAAACCTTGTTACCAATGCTATTAAATACAAATCGCCGGAACGGAGACCTAATATCGTAATTAAAGCAAACAGGTTAGATGAGAAACTACATATAACCATAACAGATAATGGGCTGGGAATTGACTTGGATAAAAACGAAAATAAAATTTTTGGTATATACAAAACATTCCACGGGAATAAAGACGCTGTAGGATTGGGGCTGTATATGGTAAAGAACCATGTAATTGCTTTGGGAGGTACAATACAAGTCGAAAGCGAAGTAGGGGTAGGAACAACTTTTACAATTGTTTTATGATCTGTAAACGCTTAGAACCTTTCAAAAGCACCTAAGCCAAACAATGCAAAATCATATTTTGAGGGATCGTTATTATCAAACATCCTTAACTTAGCATCCAGTTCATGCAAAGCTTTCGCATCGTTCTGTTTTCGTTCTAAAAGGCCCAGTTTCCTTGCTATATTGCCTGAATGTACGTCAAGTGGACACGACAACCGGGCCGGAGAAATAGTATTCCAGATTCCAAAATCAACCCCTTTATGATCCTTACGTACCATCCAGCGAAGAAACATATGGATCCTTTTTGCAGCGGAGTTTTGCATAGGGTCCGACACATGTTTTTGTGTCCTGATGTTATGATCAATTTCAAAAAATACTTTTTTAAATTCCGAAATACCTTTTTTCATATTTATCTCCTCCGGAAACCGCGCAAAAACCGCTTCTAAACCATTATGATAAAGATAAATATGTTGCAGGGCCTTAATAAATGTGACAAAATCAATACCATTAAAAGTGCGGTGTACAAACCCCTCAAGCCGCTCAAGGTCATTTTGAGAATGAGACATAACAAAATCAAACGGACTGTTTTCCATAAGCTCCATCATCCGGTTCGCATTTTTAATAATCATTTTACGATTGCCCCATGCTATAGTAGCACTTAAAAAGCCTGCAATTTCTATATCTTCTTTTTGTGAAAATAAATGGGGTATTTGTATAGGGTCGCTTTCTATAAAGTCAGGATGGTTATACAAAGCCACTTTTTCATCCAGAAATAATTTAAGTTCTATTTGGTTCATTTGTTTTTTAAAACGTGTTTTGTATAAAATCCATCTTTTAAATAACTGCTTCGCATTTGTGGTTTTACTTTATAATTTTGCTCAAAATAGTCAATCTGTTCTTTATTTATACAAGGGATTGATCCGTTTCCGGTCCCCCAAAAAAAATCAATATTTTTAGGAGAATAGTAATAAAAATGTTCATTTTGAATGCGCTCAAAACCAGTCTCATATTTTGAATTTTTATAGGGAAAAATAATATTTTCAATGTTAAAACTGCTTGTTGAAACCGCATATTCATTTCTTGCCAAGGTTTTCAAATTTACAGGAACAAACAGAACAAAAGCTGTTGCAAACGTTGAAGATCCTAGTAAAATCAAAATTGGCTTTCTCTTGCTTACAAAAACAGACATCCATACAAAAGAGAAAAACAAGATGAAACTTAGGAAAAACCGGTATTGTGGCGACGATAGAAATAGAACTAATAGTTGTAAAGACATTATAAAGTATGAAACCCAAAATTCTTTTTTATTAAAGAATTTATAAATAATAATTGGCGTAAAAATTATTAGAAAAACACTCAGTTTATTAAATAGGCCGTGTAGTTTTGGCATAGTAATCCATCTTAGAAAAACTTTCCAGGCAGACATCTCATTAAATTGATTTTCTGTTAATGAATAGGCAAAATACTTCAGTGAATAATATAGCGCAACGATTTTCTCCGGAACCTGATAATCAGAAACAAAGCCGAAATTTTGCGTGATCGGAAAAAGCGGGTAGCCAGTAATAATAGAATTTTTAACTACAAATAATCCCAAAACTACTATGGAAAGGAACGTAATTTTATAAATTTTAATTTCTTTATAATTTTGGAATAAGATAATAATGGGCAGAACACAAAGCCCGATAGCTGTTGTTTTAATGTACAGTGAAAATAGGACCAGGATTGATATTACGTTAAATGTTTCATTATCCATTTTACTATAATTCTCCAGGAAATAAGAAAAAATGATAAACGTGAAAACATAAATCGGCAGGTCTGGCGAAGGGGCACTTATAAATTGAAATAAAAGAACATTTGCCAAAGGAAAAAGCCCAATAATAAGATGGGTTCTTTTTTGATTTTTAAAGTAGTCGTTTAGTTTCTGAATGGCAAATAGATTTCCCATTAAAAGACAAAACCCGCTTAAATCATTGAACCCGTCATATAAGTAAGAGAAGTTAAAAGCACTCTGGGCAATATGCCATCCGCTGGTTTGTCCCAAGAAAAAATGAATATTAGCAAGTCCTTTTACAAATCCGAATTCGTTGATCCATTTAATAGTTTGAATATAATACGATTCATTATCAATAATATAAGGAACCGATGCACATTGGGCAATTATAAAAAAAATAATACATCCACAGAAAATCTTTAAGCTTTTTGCAAGGCTTTTTATATCATCAATAAAGCTTTTATAAATAGATAAAATGGCTGTTTTGTAAAATAACAATATAACTATATTATAAATAAAAACTGCAATATGGAATGCTACGTTTATCCGTCCAAAAATCGCCCAAATACTAGCAATAACTGTAGCTGAGAATAATCCTAAAATTGAAATTACTACAAAATTTTTAACTTTAAGCTGTAGAATCTTATCTAAAAAAAATCCCAGATTTATGGTCGTGAATAAAATATAAATCCAACTTAAAAATATCAATAACATAGCATAGATTAAGAAATTAATCCATCTATCATTATCAATTTCCTGTTTGCCATATCGGCCAGGTCTTCATTGTGCGTTACGATCACAAAAGTTTGCCCAAATTCATCCCGCAGTTTAAAAAACAACTGGTGTAAATTCTCTGCAGTGGCAGTATCTAAGTTGCCCGAGGGTTCATCTGCAAAAATTACGGCAGGTTTGTTAATAAGTGCCCTGGCTACAGCAACACGCTGTTGTTCACCTCCCGAAAGTTCGCCCGGTTTGTGGTTGATCCTGCCTGATAACCCAAGGTAATCCAAAAGCTGCTTCGCATCAGCTTCTATATTCGGTTTCGAATTTACGTTACCAATAAATGCAGGAATACAAATATTTTCCAAAGCCGTAAACTCAGGTAACAACTGGTGAAACTGAAAAATAAAACCCAAATTCGAATTTCTGAATTTAGACATACTTTTATCATTCATCTTTAATACATCCTGGCCATTAATCACTAATGATGTCGCCTCTTCTTTCGAAGGCCGGTCTAATGTACCTAAAATCTGAAGCAAAGTAGTTTTACCTGCCCCGGATGTTCCCACAATAGATACAATTTCCCCTTTCTGGATGTGTAGGTCAACACCTTTCAGGACATGAAGCTGATCATAATATTTGTGAATATTCTTCGCTATTATCATTAGAACAATTTTTACAAAGGAACAAAGATTTTTGCCTATTTCTAAATCTTTGCCCGTATATTATTTCGTACATCTCATAATAAATTTTAAGAAAACTAAAATTATGTTTAATTATTTACTACATTTGTTAAACAAAAAAATGCCATGAAGAATAAAGTCATAATTGTTTTAGTCTTTCTGGCCCTATCGTGCCAGTCACAAGAAAAAAGAAATATTCAACCCGTTAAAGAATCTGTAAAAATGAAAATAAAGAATAATGAAGAAGTAGCCACATTCGCCGGAGGTTGTTTTTGGTGTACAGAAGCCATCTTTTTAGAATTATATGGAGTAAAATCAGTAGTCTCCGGTTACATAGGCGGTACTGTTGCTAATCCCACTTACGAAGAGGTTACAACTGGAAGCACCGGACATGCAGAAGCTACACAAATTACCTTTGACCCTAAAAAAATAACGTATGAAGAATTGTTAGAAATCTATTTTTCTACACATGATCCTACGACGCTAAACCGACAAGGGGCAGATGTAGGTACGCAGTACCGAAGCGAAGTATTTTACCATGACGACCGTCAGAAGAAAATTACCGAAGATTATATTGCTCAAATGACAGCACAACACACCTTTGATAAACCAATAGTTACCAAAGTTTCACCGGCACCAACATTTTATGCTGCAGAAGATTACCATCAAAACTATTACAACCGCAACAAAAGCCAGTCCTATTGTCATTATGTCATTACGCCTAAGGTAGAAAAAGTAAAAAAATTATATAAAGACAAGCTTAAAAAATAGCTGAATACTCATAAAGCACCGCTTAAAGAACCATAGCATCAACTTAATTTTAAAAAAAAACATGAGCATACTTACAGAAAAAGAATTGTTCGAAATACTAGGGGACAATCACCAAATGACAACTGCAGATACCCCATTGCGAGGCGATGCGTTCTTAAAATCCGATGCAGAAAAAATGGCAACCATTGAGCATCATTTTCATAGCATCATGCAGGAAATGGGGCTGGACATGACAGACGACAGCCTCAAAGGCACACCGCATCGTGTGGCTAAAATGTTTATACAAGAAATTTTTAGCGGGCTCGACCCCAAAAACAAACCAAAAATATCCGTTTTCGACAATAGCTACCACTATGACAAGATGCTTGTCGAAGCCAATATATCCTTTAATTCCACATGTGAGCACCACTTTTTACCCATAATCGGTAAAGCCCATATAGGATATATCTCTAGCGGGAAAGTAATTGGCCTCTCAAAATTAAACCGGATTGTCGACTATTATTCCCGCCGTCCACAAGTTCAGGAACGGTTAATCATGCAGATTTTTAACGAACTTAAAACAAGCCTTGATACCGAAAATGTAATAGTCGTCATGGAAGCCACCCACCTTTGCGTTTCCAGCCGCGGTATAAAAGACGAATCCAGTTACACCTCAACCATACAGTATGGCGGCGTATTCAACGAAAAAGAAAACAGGAATGACTTCTTTAATATGATAAAAGGAGAAAAATAGTTTTCTGGGCGTCCCATCAAAAAGCCATCCGAGAAAACCGGATGGTTTTTTGATGTCGGGCTCTCGGCACTCGCTTTTTTCTTTCGCTCCGCTACACAAAAAGAGCTCAAACAAAGCCTCCATCCCTGACGTACACTAAAATTGGCATTGCATTTGTACCAATAAACAAAAATCAAACACAATGGCAAATCAAATAAATATACAAAGTACAGCATCGCACAAATACCGAAACCTTGTGTTAGGCATAATCTGCGATGCTATAGGCATGTTGTCTTTTTCAATCCCATTAATAGGAGAATTTTCAGATGTAGTCTGGGCCCCGCTTTCGGGAATTATATTGGCCGCAATGTACAAAGGCAACGTAGGGAAGATAGGTGGTATCTTTTCTTTTCTCGAAGAACTTATTCCGTTTACCGATATTATACCCACCTTTACACTCACATGGATTTATACCTATGTAATTAAAAAAGAGGCGTAATTACTTATCTGGGGCAAATACAAAACCCATTCCTATACCTTTAAGCATTTTTTTTGCAAAAGGGAAAAAGAATTTGGACTGGCCAAACAAATAACCAATCACCATAAGCATAAAAGGGTAGAGTGGGAGTACAAGAACAATCAAAATCAGGTAGTACAAAAACCAGTGCAGGTTTTGATTGTTCAGCCCAAAAAGATAATCCATTAAAAAGGCGGATATTTTTGCAGACAAAGACCCATTGATAGCAAAAACAATAAAAATGACAACCAACTGAAAGTTGGAAGTAATTCCCCACCGTTGTTTAAGTTTGTTCATACAACCAGATATGTGTAAAAGTACAATTAAATCCTGGGCGAAAAAGTACCAAGCCTTATTTTATTAGTTATCTGAAAATAAGCAAGATAATTAAATAACATATAATTGACTTCATATCCATAATTAATGTTAGGATCATAATCAATACGCATTTCAAAAAGGTCCCTCCTGTAATTGCCCGGCTGTAAGGCCCTCATATTCCATCCTATTACCCAATCCCTGTTGCGTGCTTCGAGGTATTGTTGTGAATAATAATTTCTTGGCCTTGCATAAGAGGCTAACCAGGAATTAAATCCCGGATCAATAATTATTATTTCGTACTCCAGTTCATCATTGGCAATCCTTACCGTATCATTAGCCGTTTTGGTTGCTTCCGTTGTTTTATTATTAGTAGTAACAGTACGGTTTTTAGAAGCCGTACAGCCGATAATGGTTATAACCACGATCAATATATAAATTGTATTTTTCATAACTTCATTTTTATTATCTTCTAAATTACAAATATTACGATCTTTAATTTATAAATTTTTCATAAAAGATCGGATAGATTTAGACCGCTCCAAGATTTAAGATACAATTTCTATTAGTTTTGGTTGGATCAAAGATTAGAAAACACGATATCATTTGGGCCTTTAACGTCTAATATCAATAGTAATAAAAAAACCGGCCATAAGCCGGTTCAATAATGAATAAAATGAATAGATAAATGAATAAAGTTATCAAAACTGTTCTGCTATTTGCCTTACCGGCCCCATAGCAGGATTATCCCCGGCAACTTTATCGTTGCTGAGTTTTACAATAATCATATTTTTATTGGGCGAAATATAGATAAACTGGCCTAGAACACCCAGGGCAGTAAAGTCTGTTGTTGGGTCGTTAGGGGCCTCTTTAGGAAGCCACCATTGATTATTATACCAAAACACACTAGCAGGGTCAGATGCGCTCGAAGCCGTTATCCAGCTTTCAGGTATGATTTGCCTGCCTTGCCAGTTGCCACGATTTAAAAACAGGCGGCCAAACTTAGCATAATCTCTAGCACGGGCATTAAGGCAACAAAATGCCTTTTCTACGCCTCCCACACGGTCCAGACTCCAGGAAGCATCAAACTCCATTCCGATAGGGGTCCATATTTTATCCTGAAGGTATTGGGTAACGGAAGTTTGGGTGGCACGTGCCAGGATAATACCTAACAATTGTGTATTGATGCTCTGGTAGTTGAACCTCCTTAAATCTGGAGCAGTTGCAACATCCAGGCCCCTTACAAATGCCAGGATATCAGAGGTGGTGTACAACCTGCCCAGGTCGGAATCTAAAGAAAATCCCTCTTCAAATCGTATTCCGGAAGTCATGTTAAGCAAGTGTTTGATTGTGATCCTTTCAAGCCCTCTACCATTCTGCAATTCGGGAATATAATTAGTGATAGGCTCGTCGACACTCCTTATTTTCCCTTCTCCGATAGCAATGCCGATCAAAGCCGAAATCCAGGATTTGCCTACAGAAAAGGAGGTTCCAACAGAGCCGGCTTCATACGTATTTCCTTCGTTAGGATAATATTTCTCTACTATAATCCGATCATTCTTAATAACCAGAAAAGCAATCGTGGCGGTAGACCTTAAATAATCATTAACCGTAACATTGGCCCCGTTTACGATGATCCAGGTATTTAACAAATTATCCTGACCTTCTGTATTTTGCGAAAACACAAAGGGTGTAGATGACGCTTTAAGGTTTCTCGAC
>DASVUQ010000217.1:0-8040 GCA_036386975.1 Flavobacterium sp.
CTGCCTGCGAATCATCCTATTTTTCAAAGACCTTTTTCTTTTCCTGAAGGAATACCAAAGATTCATGAACATGATGGTAAAAGGCCTCAGGCATTTGGTATATTTATTAAATCAAGATTAGTACTGCTTTATACTTACGAAACTGATCTTGGCGATGGCTGGGAAGATGCTGAAGTAAACAATGACCCCAAAGAAGTCCGCCAAAAAGCACTTAAAATGGGTGCAAATATATTATCTTATATCTTTAATAATTGAATTCTGTTAAATTTTAATTTATTTGTGAAAAATAATTTGGTGGTGTTAATTTAATATTATAAGATTGTTATCTAATTAACCATAACCAAACTTTTATGAAAAAACTAATTTTATCAGCATCATTATTATTGATGCTTTTTTCTTGTCAGAAGAACGATGACGCCACTTCTGAAAATAATTTGTCGTCTAAAGACAATTTATCATCTTCAATTTCCCAAAGAGCATGTGCTTCTAACGAAGTACTTCAAAGGCAACTTCAGGAAGATCCTACATTAGCGGCCCGAATGAGTAGTATTGAGTCTTTTATTGAATCTGCTCCTAAAGCTGCAAGATTAGTAAATGGAAGAATTGAAATCCCTGTCGTTGTTAATGTTTTATACAGAACAGCTGCAGAAAACATTTCTTTGGCACAAATACAATCACAAATTGATGTATTGAATGCAGATTTTAATGCAACAAACTCAGACTTTAATCAGGTCCCTGCATTATTTTCAGGTGTTAAAGCTAATGTTGGAATTTCATTTGTACTTGATGCCGTATACAGAAAATCGACTACAAAATCGTCATGGGGAACAAGGGATGCAATGAAAAAAACCAATCAGGGAGGGCTTAATCCAACAAACCCTACTACTAAACTAAATCTTTGGGTTTGTACAATAGGAGGCGGTATTTTAGGATATGCACAATTTCCCGGAGGTTCGTCTGCTACTGATGGTGTAGTTGTAGATTCAAAATATCTTGGTACTACAGGAACTGCAACTTATCCTTTTAATCTGGGCAGGACTGCTACTCATGAAGTAGGCCATTGGTTAAATTTACGTCATATTTGGGGCGATGCGACATGTGGTAGCGATTTAGTATCAGATACACCAACCCATAATACATCTAATTATGGAGTACCTGCATATCCTCATTACAGTACATGTACGGGAACTCCAGTCGAAATGACCATGAACTACATGGATTATACAGATGACAGAGGTATGTATATGTTCTCTAACGGTCAAAAAGCCAGAATAGATGCTGTTTTTGCCAGTGGCGGACCAAGAAATACTTTCGCTCAATAATTAAATTAAAAAAACTAAATTAAAAACCCGTTAATTACTAACGGGTTTTTTATTTTTACATTTAAATTAAAAAGAATGGTTACTTCAAAAACAATAGCAAATGGGATTTTGAGATCAGTATTTGTCTTATTACTATGTGCTATCGCAGTTTATTTTTTTATACGGATTCAGTCGATTATTATTTACTTAATTATATCATTAATCTTAACATTAATAGGTAACCCTATCCACCGGTTCTTAATGACAAGATTAAAATTTAATAACACCCTGGCCACAGTTACTACTTTACTTCTATTCTTAGGCATGATATTGGGTTTTATCCTTATGGTTATTCCTTTAATAACCGCTCAGGGGCAAAATTTATCATTACTGAGTACCGCACAAATTGAAACTAACATTACTCAGTTAAGAGACCAAATTACCGCATTTCTTGAAAGCCATGGTATTAATGCACAACAGGCATTTAAAGAATCCAGATTGGCTTCTGAACTGGATTTTAACTTTATCCCAAATTTTATAAATACCATTTTAAATACACTTAGTAGCTTCGGAATGGGTTTAGCATCAGTACTTTTTATCACATTTTTCTTTTTAAAGAATAAGATAAAATTTATTGCCGGTGCAAAAACAGTTTTGCCTGATGAACATGAAGTAAAAATTTTAAATTCTTTGCATAAAATCAATCAGCTTTTAACACGATATTTTATAGGCCTTTTGCTTCAGTTGTTTATTATTTTTATTTTGTATCTGATCGTATTGCTTATTTTTGGTATTCAAAATGCTTTTGTAATTGCTTTTTTATGTGCCATTTTAAATATCATTCCTTACATCGGGCCATTAATAGGTTCGTTTGTAGCAGCTGTATTAACAATGATCAGCCATGTAGGAGAGCATTTTCAGTCAGAAATATTACCATTAACCATATACGTTTTGATAGGCTTTTGGATCGTTCAGATCATTGACAATAATATATCACAACCTATCATTTTTTCAAATAGTGTAAAATCACATCCTTTAGAGATTTTCCTCGTTATCCTGATTGCAGGGTTTATGTCAGGAATAATCGGGATGGTTATAGCCGTCCCGCTTTATACTATATTAAAAGTGATTCTAAAAGAATTTTTTCCTAAAAACACAATAGTAAAACTGCTTACCAAAAACATTTAAGTTGGATCATTTTCTTTTATCAGAGGAGGTACAAGCATTTATTAATGCCAATAGTAATGCTTCAATACCAGATCTCGTATTACGAAAAAATCCTTTTCCACATTATTCATGGCAGGAAATTATCAACCAGATAGAAGCAAAGGCTAAGGCAAAAGAAAAACTTCCGACCTGGTTTGCTACAAAGAATATTATCTTTCCGGGCAAAATTTCTTTAGAACAAACGTCTTCAGAAAAAACAGCAGCTTATAAATCTGAAATTGTCTCCGGGGACACCCTTATTGATCTTTCTGGTGGTTTCGGTATAGATGATTACTATTTTTCTAAAAGAGTAAATACTGTAATTCATTGTGAACTCAATGAAAACTTATCTGATATAGTGGCGCATAATTTTGAAAAATTAGGTTCTGAAAATATTAGATGTATCAAAGGTGACAGTCTCCAGATTTTACAACAACTGAACCGGCAATTCGACTGGATTTATGTGGATCCGTCCAGAAGAAATGATATAAAGGAAAAAGTTTTTATGCTCAAAGACTGCCTGCCCAACGTCCCTGATTTATTAAGTACCTATTTTGTTTACAGTCCTAATATCTTAATTAAAACAGCTCCAATGTTAGATATTACCGCAGGCATCAAGGAATTTAAATGCGTACGACAAATACATATTGTAGCTGTAGAAAATGAAGTAAAAGAACTTTTGTGGGAAATTAAAAGAGGGTACGAAGGAACTATCCATATAAAAACCATTAATAGTACAAAATACAATACAGAAGAATTTAATTTTGATTTATCTCAGGACAGTAATTTTTTTACCATAGGCGAACCGGCAAAATTTTTATATGAACCTAACGCTGCAATTATGAAATCCGGATGCTTTAACCTTATAAGCCAGCATTTTACGATTAATAAGTTACACCCCAATTCCCATCTTTATACTTCCGATACAAAAATTACGTTCCCTGGAAGAGTTTTTGAAATTGAACACACCATAGCGTATAATAAAGCCAATATGAAAAAATACCTTGAAAATGAAAAATCTAATATTACCACACGAAATTTTCCTGAAACCGTAGCAGCCATAAGAAAAAAATGGAAAATAAAAGATGGGGGCTATAAATATTGTTTCTTTACTACCAATCATTTAAATGATAAAATCGTCGTAATTTGTAATAAAGTTAATTAAATTATATGAAATTAATATTCTGCTTTTTTTTGTTCGCATGTTCATCTTTTTTCTATGCCCAACCACCTTGTAATTACAGTACGAATGTAGTAGATAGCATAGGAAGTTATAAATCTACTAAAGAGTATTTAATGTTTCAGAGAAGCTTTGACGACAATAAAAACTATATATTTTTATCATTAATAAAAACGGATAATACACCTGTATTAAATTTACAGGTTATTCAAAAAAGCCCCAACTTTATAAAAGCTGAGTGTATGGATGCCAATTCCCGTATCTATTTTCAACTGGCTAATGGTAAGATCATTACAGTTATTCATACAGATGATGAAAATTGCGGTACTGCACTCAGAGTCGACAATCAGAATACACGTATAAACACAGGAACCTTTCTATTTATGAAAGGCTCCTTACAAGATTTAAAAAGTTCTAAAATATTGATGATGCGGATTAGATATACTACCGGAACTATCGATTATGTAATGAGAAATGAATTAATTTCTGAGATTTCAGGTGAAGTATCTCATCCTGAAGATTATTTTATAGATACCATTAAATGCATAGAATAATCAATTACAATTCCATATAAAATTTGAAATAGCAAAGGTTTTTGTGTCTTTAAGATTATAATGCCACCATTCTGATTCAAATGCTGAAAATCCGTTTTTTAGCATAATTCTTTTTAAAAGCATCCTGTTTTTCAAAACAGCTACAGGTAATTTTTTATAAGAATGGCTTGCTTTTATTCCGAAAAAGTCAAAGTTAGTACCCATATCCAGTTCATTTCCTTTAGTATCTGTGAGTGTGATATCCACTGCCCCACCCCTATTATGAATGGAACCTTTAGACGGATCGGCTACATAATTCGGATCAGATACGATCTTCCACATTTTTTTTTGTATATCAAGAGGGCGGTAACAATCGAATATCTTTATTTTATACCCCATTTTTATAAAATCCTTATTTGCCGATAATAAAGCTTTTACCGTTTTATACCTCAAGTAACATTCGGCACATGCATACACTTTAGCCTTAAGAAAATTATCCTCTGTCGCATAACGCATATCATAATAAAAATCTTTGCTAAAGTCTTTTAAATTAACAAAAACGGAGTCATCAACTGGTACACTTACTTTATTCAATCCGGTATGCGGTTGTGATTCCTTACCGGCAATTTTTTTTTGTGCCATACTTGTATTGGAAACAATCAAAAAAAACAGGATAAAGTATTTCATGTATAATAAGTTAAGTAATAATTAAAACTAATATTTGATTATTTAAAAGTATATCTATATAAAGTTTCTGTCTTGCCTGTCTTTGATGCGCAGAGAGTATCCACAAAAGCGAAATTAGTAAAAAAACACCTGACACTATTATAAAAAACATTTCTTTAAAAAGGAATACTTTAATTAAAGTTTATTTTACAGCAGTAAATCCCTGATAGTTTTGAACGATACAAAATAAAAACTTGTATGTGTTGAAATATAAAACTACTTGATTTTAATATTAAAATTATCACACTCAATATAAATAAACAAAAATGCTACTTTTGAACTGAACTAAAAAGGAAGCTTACAAATTAATCTTATGACAAAGTTTTAAAAATTGAAGATGCGGTAATTTCGTAAAGTTTTTATAATATTTGCATGCTTTTATATGAAAGAATTAAAACTATACTTAGACCGGATCCTTCCACTTAGTCATGACGAGTGGCAAAGTTTTAGTAGCCTTTTCTCAGAGGCCACACTGGAAAAAGGGGAATATTTTTCTATCGAAGAAAGAACAGAAACCAAAATGGGGTTCTTGTTAAAAGGAGTTGTCAGAGCTTTTTACAGAAATCAAAATGGAATAGAATATAATAAGACGTTTTTTACAGATAATGAGTTCTTTGGCCCTTATGCCGCTTTAGTAACACATCAGATAAACCATATCAACATACAAGCACTTACGGATTGCACTATATTAACGGCCAGTTACTCCAAAATTACTGACTTATTTTCCAGTTATAGAAAAGTAGAAACCTTAGCGCGGTTGATTGCGGAACAATTTTATATTGAAAAAGAAAAACGGGAGATCGAGCTTGTGCTTCTTCAGGCAAATGAGCGTTACACGCTGTTTAAAAAAGAATATCCTACTATTGAAAATCTTATCCCGCAATACCACATTGCTTCCTACCTGGGCATTACTCCTACCCAATTAAGCCGCATACGGTCGAAAAAACCGTAATAATTTATTTCTTTACATATGTAAATGCACAGACTGTTTCCTGCCTTTAAGTTTGTATAAATTTAAAGTACATGAGAAAGATAATCCTTTTGGTATTTATACTGGTTGGGACAACTGTAAAAGCCCAGACACTTAATGACCCTATTTATATTAATTATAGTTTTCTACCAAAAACGGATTTTGAAAATAAAACCGGCGGTGCTACAACTCATTTTATCGAATTAAATGCTACTTTCCCAGCCTTGGAATTTGGCAAAAGTATCAAACTCTTTAACGCACTTTATTACCGCACTTCTGATTTTGAATATACCCATACATTTCCTGAACGCGGAATATTTCCCTCTAGACTGCACGATATCCGTTATTCTGCTATACTCCGGGCACAGGTAAGCAAGGATTGGGAACTTATTGCTATACCAAGAGTAATGGTAAGAAGTGATCTTAATCAAAAATTAAATGGCAATGACCTTTTTACCCAGGTAGTAGTTCTTGGAAATTACGCCGTTAAAGGCAATCCGAATTTTAAGATAGGGTTAGGCATAGCCTTAAATAATGATTTTGAAAGAAATGCAATTATCCCCATTGGCTCTCTATATTACGACAGCAAAAAAATAAAAATTGAAATCGTATACCCTAATGCCAATCTACTTTATAAACAGTCCCCAAGCTTTGAGTTTGGAATTTTTGCAACAGTTGACGGAGCAATTTCTAGGGTTTCTCCATTTCAAACCGGCACAGAAACTGTAAACTATCTCAGGACATTTCAATTGTTGCTTGCTCCTACCGTGTCGCATAGGCTTTATAAAAATATTTTCGGACATGCGAAAATTGGGTTTGTACCTGTAAGAAATTTCGAATTTATGAACAGTAATTTTAAAGCATTTCCAGATCAGAAGTTGGAATTAAATCCTTCTTTATTTTTTAGAGCCGGCATTAGCTTCCGCTTGAATAATAATTAACCTAAATTCTCTATGAAATTAAGCAGCAATAAAATCCTGATCACAGGTGCAACAGAAGGTATCGGAAAAGCACTTGTAGTTAAGTTCTTAGACCTAGGCAATACTATTATTGCCGTTGGACGGAATAAGGAAAAACTAAGGGAATTAGGGGATATGGATAAACGGATAGTACCTTTTGAATGTGATATCTCAAAGAAATCTGCCTTGGACAGCCTAATTATATTTATTGAAAACGAGCACCGGGACCTGAATATCCTCATCAATAATGCCGGGATTCAATACAACTACAGTTTTGCAGATGAAATGCACCTCATTGAAAAAATAGAATATGAAATCAATGTCAACCTGATAGCACCCATCAAGCTCATTGCTTCATTACTCCCTGTCCTAAAATTGAACCAAAATGCAGCTATTGTAAACGTATCGTCAGGCTTAGGCCTAGTCCCAAAAATGCAGGCACCCGTTTATTGTGGCACCAAGGCTGGCATCCATATCTTTTCTAAATCATTACGGTATCAGTTAGAAGAAGTAAAAGTGTTCGAAATCATACCCCCTTTGGTAGACACCAATATGACAAAAGGAAGGGGTCGTGGAAAAATAACTCCAGAGCAACTGGTAAATGAGTTTGTGGAGGCATTTGCAAAAGATAAGTTTGAAGTAAGTATCGGGAAAGTAAAGTTATTAAAGCTCGTAAATAGAATTAGTCCAAAGCTTGCCGAAAGTATAATGAAAAATGGAAAATAAACAATCAATAAATCAATTAAAATGAAAAAGACACTTATTCTTCTCTCAGTCCTTTTGAATACAGTAATAAATGCGCAGGAAAAAAGGATACTTTTTGTTATGAGTGCTGCCAAAGAATTACCCCTTAAAAATGGTAAAACTTACACCAACACAGGTGTCTTCCTGAGTGAATTTTACTTAGCCTATAAAGACCTTGTTGACTTAGGATATAGTATTGATTTTGCAACGCCCAATGGTGTTGTTTCTTCTATAGACAAAGAAAGCTATAAAGAGAAGTATTGGAAAGGACGTGAAAATCTTATCCCAGAAGGAACAATGTTTATTAAAAACGATCCAAAATTTAATAGGCCCATCAACCTTAAACAGGCCTTGCAGAACACAAAAGATTATTCGGGCCTTGTTGTTCCCGGTGGACAAGGTCTAATGGTAGATTTAATCA
>DASVUQ010000218.1:0-26843 GCA_036386975.1 Flavobacterium sp.
TTATAAATCCTTAGTTGTTACTGAAATAGCTAAAACCTGAAAGGAATTTTAATTTGGGGTTGTTTTTTAAAATCATTACATCAGAATTACGCAACCTATTTATGGTTAAATTGTCAGGAATAGGGTATAGATGGTATATTAAAAAAAAACAATGTATGGTTCAGACACCGGAAATAAAAGCTAAATTTTTAGAATAAAAAAGCCCTGCATGTGCAGGGCTTTAATGCTAAAAGACTACTTTATGTTAGTTTTTGATGATCTTTTTAGTTACAGTACCCTGGTCGGATACAATGTTCATCATGTACATTCCCGCAGATAAGTCTGCAATATTAACCTGTACAGTAGCTACATTATTAAGCGGTACCGATTTTACCGTACGCCCATTAAGGTCTGTAATAGTAACTGCATTTAGTAACATATTGCCATCATTGGCTATGTTGATAACATTGTTTGAAGGATTAGGGTATACGGAGAATTTGGATGCCAAGAATTCAGCAGTGCCCAATAAGTTCTCTGTAGGAGTTGCTGTTACCCTAAAATTATCATATGTAATGCTTGCCGGAGCTGCATTTGAAGAGGGTGTTGCTGAATAAATAATTACGAACCTAGGCAGAGATCCTGCTACACGATCTGCTGGAAGTATACTACCATAAATGAAGTTATTACCATCAGCAGTATTTACTTTCCATGTTATATCACCAGTTATTGGGTTATAAGCAATACCAACTTTATACCACGTGTTATCTGTTAAAGTAGTAGCTGCTACAGTCCCTAAATTAATAAGAATTGATGCAGGAATGCCACTACTATTAAGTTTCCAAGCAACACCAAATATTCTTTTAGTACTTGGTTCATAAAAAAAGCTTGCAAGACTAGTCCTAGTAGTACCTCCTGCATCATTGCCCTCAATTCGAATGCCATTTTGTGTAGTACTCGTTGAAGAAGAGCCTGTGAAAAAATCAACTTCTACTTGTAGAATATCATTCCCAGAAGTTCTGGTAGGCCATGTCGATACTATTCCACCACCTTTTTGTATGCTCCTTGTACCTCCGCTACCATTTGCTGACACAACTGTTAATCCTTTAGTTCCATTCCAACCTGTAGTAACTACCTGAAAATTTTCATTAGCAGCATTACTAGATGTACCTGTATTAGTTGCAAAAGTATAAAAATTTCCCTGGCCTACTGGTGTAGTATTTGTAATATTGGTACCAACATTGCCCACTGTTAAACCGTTGAAGTCTTCTGACTGCAATACTTGAGCATTTCCTGTAAAAACGAGGCCTATAAAAAGGCCTGTAGAAAGTAATAATTTTTTCATGTTGTAATAATTTAAATTTCAAACAAATATACATTTAAATTTAAACGGTGCAAATTTTTAAGTAAAAAAACATCCCCATATTTAAGATAAAAATATCACTTTTAACAGTTCTTAATTTACTTTTAAAGAGTGTTATAAAAATTATATTTAGATAAAGACTTATAAAAAATAAAATTTATTTATCAATATCGGAAATTAATGTATATCAACTAAATAAAATAAAAAATTATTAATTATGAGAAATTTAAAAAAACCAAACTATACTATGTTAATAATTTTTTTATTCTTCTTTCTCCCATTTCCCGACTACAGATGTTGCAATAGCATTCCCTAAGACATTGGTAGCACTACGGAACATATCACAAAAATGATCTATGGGCAATATCAAGGCAATACCTTCTATGGGAATATCAAACATGCCACAGGTAGCGGCAACAACAACTAAACTGGCGCGCGGAACACCTGCAATTCCTTTACTGGTTAACATAAGTACTAATAACATAGTCAGTTGTGTAGGTAAATCCAAATGAACACCATAAGCCTGTGCAATAAAGATACTGGCAAAGGTCATATACATCATACTGCCATCAAGATTAAAAGAATATCCCAGCGGAAGCATAAAAGAAACAATTTTATCTTTGACCCCGAAACGTTCCAGTTCTTCAGTAAGTTTTGGGAATACGGCTTCGCTACTCGTAGTCCCAAATGCAATAATCAAAGGGCTGACAATCCTTTTTAATAAATGGAAAACCCTTTTTGCCAGGAATAGGTACCCAACAACAAAAAGTACTATCCATAAAGAGGAGATACCCACCAGGAAGGAACCAAAGAACTTGGCATAGGTTAATAACAATTCATTAAAATCACGTATCGCAAATACTCCTGCGATAGCACCAAATACGCCCAGTGGTGCGAACTTCATGACATAGTTGACCATTTTTAGAATGACGTGCGAGGTTTTGTCGAGTGCATTTATTACCGGTTTTACATGATCTCCAATAGATGCCGCTGCCAGGCCGAAAAAAATAGAAAAAATTACAATTTGTAATATTTCGTTGGTGGCCATGGCTTCGACTATACTTTTCGGGATAATATGCTCAATAAAATTTTGTGCTGAAAATGCCTGGGTTTTTTCTGTTACTTCTGATGCAGTAGCCACATCTACATTGGCCAGCTTTAAACCTTCGCCGGGACCGAGAATATTTACCCAAAACATTCCTATTAATAAAGAAATAAATGATGCAGTAAAAAACCATCCCATGGCCTTTCCTCCTATTCTTCCTACGGCTTTGATATCGCCCAGCTTGGCAATGCCTACTACAAGTGTGGTAAAGACTAATGGCGAAATAATCATTTGTACCAGCCTGATAAATATGGTAGCGAGCATCTTAATGTAGCCGCTAAATTCTTTTGCGCTTTCTGCACTGTAATTGTTGTGAATAAATATCCCTAACAGGGCACCAAGGAACATGGCTATTAAAATCTGAACAGTAAGGTTAGAAAAGAAAGACGGTTTTTTGTTTTCAATTGTTGTCATTTTTTTGTTTTTTAGCCCTGATAGTAGTGGAAATCCTTTGCTTTTTTTCTTTAAAAAGGCAAAGATTGCAACGGATAGCAGGAAATAGCTCCTAAAAATAAGGAGTATGGGTTTTGTTTATTAAATAAAAATCGGCCAGGACTATTGCTGCCATGGCTTCTACAATGGGCACTGCCCGTGGGACAACACAGGGATCATGCCTTCCTTTGCCCTGCATGGCTACTATATTACCTTGTTGGTCTAGTGTATCCTGAACCTGCATGATAGTGGCTACGGGTTTGAATGCTACACGGAAATAGATATCCATTCCGTTAGAAATACCCCCCTGAATACCACCGGAAAGATTGGATTTTGTTGTGCCGTCGGGGTTTTGCAAATCGTTGTGCGCACTTCCCTTCATTCGGGCACCACAAAAACCACTGCCGTATTCAAAACCTTTAACGGCATTGATAGACAGCATGGCTTTTCCCAATTCGGCGTGTAATTTGTCGAAAACAGGTTCGCCTAATCCTATGGGCACGTTTTGGATGACGCAGGTAACGGTCCCACCAACGGTATCCCCTTCTTTACGGATTTCCCTAATATATGCTTCCATTTTTGCTGCAGTAGCTTCGTCGGGGCAACGAACAGGATTGCTTTCTATTTTTGAAAAATCGAGTTCCTGATAGGGCTTTTCTAAAAACAGATCGCCAACGGATGATACATAGGCATTGATTTTAATCTGTGGAAGTACTTGTTTTGCAATGGCCCCTGCTACTACCCTACTGGCCGTTTCACGTGCTGAGCTACGGCCACCTCCGCGATAATCCCGGATGCCATATTTTTTTTCGTATACGAAATCGGCATGGCTGGGACGGTACGTTTCTTTAATATGCGAATAATCATCTGATTTTTGATTAGTATTGGGTATTGTAAAACCTATAGGGGTTCCTGTAGTTTTTCCTTCAAAAACCCCGGAAAGGAATTGTACTTCATCGGCTTCTTTTCTTTGTGTTACTATTGCAGACTGGCCCGGTCTTCTTCGCTCCATCTCTAAATGAATGGCATCTAAATCTAAACTAATGCCCGGGGGACAGCCATCTATAATCCCGCCCAATGCTTCTCCGTGGGATTCGCCGAAAGTGGTAATTTTAAATAATGTTCCGTAACTGTTCCCTGCCATTTTAGATTTGTTTTGAACAAAAGTACTATTTATGTCGTAAACATTAAAGTTAAATGTGTATTCTTAATAATTATACTACGTTGGTGCTTTACATTAAATTGACTTTTAGATAACCTCATTGTTGTTTTTCTTAACACTAGCATTGTATTCTATTCATATTACATGCTTTATTTTGTATAACCTCAAAAGATAAAAATTTGAAAAAGAGACCTGTTGAAGTTGTGGTAATTTCTGACGTCCATCTGGGTACTTATGGATGCCATGCGACAGAATTGCATCACTATTTATCCGGTATTAAACCTAAAGTACTCGTGCTTAATGGTGATATTGTTGATATATGGCAGTTTAGAAAATCGTATTTTCCTAAATCGCATTTAAAAGTGATTAAAAAATTAATTGATTTTGCTTCAAAAGGTACTGAAGTATATTATATTACGGGGAACCATGATGAAATGCTACGCAAATTTAGTGATGCCAATGTAGGTAATTTTTCTATTGTTGATAAACTGGTATTGGAACTGGATAATAAGAAGGCATGGATTTTTCATGGTGATGTTTTTGATGCTTCGGTAAACCATGCGAAATGGATAGCGAAGTTGGGAAGTGCCGGTTATGATTATCTTATTCTATTAAACCGTTTCGTGAACTGGTGCCTCAAGAAGCTGGACAAGGAACCGTATTCTTTTTCTAAAAAAATTAAATCCAGTGTAAAAAAAGCAGTCAAACATATTTCAGATTTTGAAACTACTGCTACTGAACTGGCTATTGAAAATAAATATGATTATGTCATTTGCGGCCATATCCATGAACCAAAAATGGTCCGGGCAGCGAATAAAAATGGGGCCACCATGTATTTGAATTCCGGTGATTGGATTGAAAACTTAACAGCATTAGAATACAATAAGAAACGTTGGAAATTATATAATTATAAAGAGCATAATGCTCTTATAGAAGAAGATTATTTTGAGATGGAAACCCAACTAAGCGAACAACTGGTGGCTTCGTTGATTTTTACCAAGTAATATCTTAAGAATTATTATATGCAAATTTTATAACTTTTAGGGCAAACTTATAACCTGTACCTGTACATAAACCAATACATTTGTTTTATAAAATATTTACTTATGAAGAAAATTGTATTATCAGTATTGATGTTAGCGGGACTAACATTTACAGTTCAGGCTCAGCAGATTTCTAAGAATGCCTTGGGTTTACGTTTAGGAGATAACGATGGCTTTGGAGGTGAAATTTCATATCAAAGAGGCTTATCAGACAACAACCGTTTAGAATTTGACTTAGGTTTTAGAAGTGGAGGTAAAAATGATGGTTATGATGCTTTTAAACTGACCGGTTTGTACCAATGGGTTTGGAATATCGACGGCGGGTTTAATTGGTATGCCGGTGTTGGTGGTGGACTTGGTACTTGGAGTTATGATTATAATTTAGGGGGCAACAGGATTGAAGACAATGGTACTATATTGTTTGCAGCCGGTGATCTTGGAATTGAGTATAAATTTGATATTCCTTTGTTGGTATCCCTAGACATAAGACCTGAACTCTATTTCAATTCTGATGATTATAGAGATGATAATTTTGGACCAGATATTGCCATTAGTTTTAGATATACATTTTAATATATAGTTATATAACAACAAAGGGGCTGTTTCACAATTGAGACAGCTTTTTTTATGTTTTGTCGCTGCACGCTGCACAGATATCCCTGTACAAACTATTAATGTCAACCAATAAGATTCAAAAAGAAAAATCTTTTCCATCTACCTCAATTACTAATCTATAAATTACTTTAAAAACATCTATTATAATAGCAATTCCTCAAAAAATACTCTTTTAATTATTGAATCCGTAAATCAACGTTTTCGTAGTCCTTACATCTTTAATTACCCCTGTTTTTGCTATATTTGTAATCCTAAAATTAATAGACAAATGCCACATAAATCAATTTTTTATACCATTACAGATGAAGCCCCTATGCTTGCCACGCATTCTTTTTTACCCATTGTAAGATCATTTACAGCATCGGCAGGTATAACAGTAGTTACCAAAGATATTTCTTTAGCTGGAAGGATTATTTCAAATTTTGCAGATTATCTTAGGCCTGACCAAAGGATTAATGATGATTTACAGGACCTGGGAAAACTAGCCACCATTCCGGAAGCTAATATCATAAAACTGCCCAACATTTCTGCTTCTGTACCACAACTAAAAGAAGCTATTAAAGAATTACAATCCTTAGGTTATAATTTGCCTGAGCTACCGGAAGATCCAAAAACAGAAGAAGAAAAAACAATAAAAGCCAGGTATTCTAAAGTACTGGGTTCTTCTGTAAACCCTGTTTTACGGGAAGGCAACTCCGACAGGAGGGCGCCCAAAGCAGTTAAAAATTATGCCAAAAAACATCCTCATAGTATGGGGCCATGGACATCGGACTCAAAAACCCATGTCGCCAGCATGAGCGAAGGTGATTTTTACGGAAGTGAAAAATCAGTTACCATTAAAGAAGCCACTACCTTTAAAATTGAATTTATTGGTAACGACGGATCTTCAAAAATACTAAAAGACACCACTCCCTTAAAAGCAGGAGAAATCATAGACAGTGCCGTTTTAAGCGTAAATGCATTAAAAGAATTCGTGGCAAAGGAGATAGAAGACGCCAAAGCTAAAGATGTTTTGTTTTCTGTACACCTCAAAGCCACCATGATGAAAGTCTCAGACCCTATTATTTTTGGCGCTATTGTAGACGTTTTCTTTGCACCTGTTTTTGAAAAATATGCCCCCCTTTTTGCCGAACTTGGAATAAATACCAAAAATGGCTTTGGTGATGTGTATGCAAAAATTGCCGGACATGAAAAACAAGCTGAAATTGAAGCTGAAATTAATCAAATATATCAGGAAAGACCGGCACTTGCTATGGTAAATTCTGATCAGGGAATCACTAATTTACATGTCCCATCAGACATCATCGTAGATGCCTCTATGGCGGCAATGATCCGTACCTCCGGGCAGATGTGGAATGCCGAAGGCAAAGGACAGGATACCAAAGCAGTCATCCCCGACCGTACGTATGCAGGTCTCTATGTTACCGCTATTGATTTTTGTAAAAAACATGGTGCTTTTGACCCGGCGACTATGGGAAGCGTACCGAATGTAGGTTTAATGGCCCAGGCAGCAGAAGAATACGGGTCGCATGACAAGACATTCCAGATGCATGCCGACGGAACTGTAAAAGTAATTAATGATAAAGGAGACGTTTTAACAGAGCAAAAAGTAGCCAAAGGAGATATCTTCAGGATGTGCCAGGCAAAAGATGCCGCCATTCAGGATTGGGTAAAATTGGCCGTTAACAGGGCAAGATTATCGGACACTCCTGCCGTTTTCTGGTTGGATGACAACAGGGCGCATGACCGGCAGCTCATTGAAAAAGTAAACCTGTACTTAAAAGACCATGATACAACAGGATTAGATATCCGGATCATGAACCTGGTAGATGCCACCAATTTTACATTAGAAAGAATAAAAGACGGGAAAGACACCATTTCTGTAACCGGTAATGTACTTCGTGATTATCTTACCGATTTATTCCCTATTCTCGAATTAGGGACTTCGGCAAAAATGCTTTCCATTGTACCTTTAATGAATGGAGGCGGATTATATGAAACCGGGGCCGGTGGTACAGCTCCAAAACATATTGAACAATTTATAGAAGAAGGCTATTTACGCTGGGATTCCCTTGGAGAATTTTTAGCATTGGGTGTATGCCTTGAGCATATAGGGCAAACACTAAACAACCCTAAAGCACTGGTTTTGTCTGAAACTTTAGATCAGGCTACAGAAAAGTTTTTACTTACCGATAAATCCCCTGCAAGAAAAGTGGGTCAGATTGATAACAGAGGGTCTCATTTTTATTTAGCTTTATATTGGGCAGAAGCTTTGGCAGCACAGGATAAAGATAGCGAACTAAAAGCCACATTTGCTGACATTGCCAGGGAACTATCCAATAATGAAGAAAAAATAAATAATGAACTTATAGGCGCACAAGGCAAAAGACAGGAAATAGGTGGTTACTATAAACCTGATTTTAAATTAACAGAAAATGCCATGAGGCCAAGTGCTACATTAAATGAGGCACTGGCGAAACTAATTTAAACTTGTATTGACATAGATAAACAGGCTGTTTCACAATTGTGGGCAGCCTGTTTCCTGTTTTATTTGGATTAATGTTAAAAAAGTAGGCAGGAATGAGACCTCTGCTACTTATTTATACAAAATAGTATTAAACATGACTGAATTGATAAATTAAGACTTTAAAATAATAAAGCCTAGCTAGATTTGTGGCAAATATTAAACAAATGCAATCAGTTACATATACACCGCTTTTAAAGAACTTTGTTTTAAACTCTACTTTTAGAAAAAAAACAAAAACAATATGTTTACTTTTTTTATGTTGTATTTCTTTCCCTATAAAATCATGGCGCAGGTTTTAGAACCTACCGAAAACAGCCATCATAATGTAGTATTAAATATTGGCTTTGACAATAATTTAATAAGCTTAAACTTGGGATATGCTTATTACGAAGCAAAATATAAAACATCTGTCTTTATAGATTTTACACAAGGGTCCTCATTAATAGGAACAGGGGATTTTAAAACTCAAATCGGGGTACAAACCTGGCAAGGAAGTTTCGAGAAATTCAATTTGAAAAATAGTATAGCGTTTGTATATGCGCAGAGCATAAATAAAGCGGGAATTTATAATGGGTTAGGGATAAATATAGTTAGTAATCCTGGCTTTAGGTTTAACAGGATGAGTGTTGGTGCTGACTTTCAGTATAATCCCTTTTTTGCTACTCACATTAAACATTCCGATTACTATCGGGAATATCTTTATGAAAACGTCAAAGATGGCTGGTATAGTTCTACTGCTCATAATTTACGTTTAGGTATGTATGTGGCGGCGCAACTTGGAAAGAAAAAAACATTAGAGTTAAACATTAAAGGCGGTTATCAAAATAATGGTCAATATGATAAATTCGTCCCTAATATATACGCAATTGTTGGAGTTAATAAATCTTTTTAATACTATGAAAAAATTAATCGTAATAACAAGCTTATTTTATTTATTTAATAGCTGCACCATAATAGACACAGATGAACCTGGAAATTTAGTTCGGAAAACAGTTGATGAAGACGCTTCTTTACCTAGCATTACTTTATCTGCTACACAATTACATTACCAAAGTTTTGGAAATAGGGATAACGAAAAGATATTTATGCTGGAAGGTGGGCCAGGTAGTGACTTTAGGTATCTTTTAGATATGAATAAAATGGTAAATGGGTGGAGCTTACCACAGAATTATGAAGTTATTTATCATGATTACCGGGGAAGTGGCC
The DNA here is from genome assembly GCA_036386975.1 of Flavobacterium sp. Taxonomy (GTDB): domain Bacteria; phylum Bacteroidota; class Bacteroidia; order Flavobacteriales; family Flavobacteriaceae; genus Flavobacterium. The sequence continues at coordinate 9,430 of DASVUQ010000218.1, forward strand.
TGTCAAAAAGACACCCTATGTCTGAATTAAGTATTCATGTGTTGTTAAAAGACCTTGAAGAACTAATTGACAGGTTTGCCCCGAACCAGAGAGTGATTTTAATTGGTCATTCTCACGGCGGATTCGTAGCGGCTCAATACGTAAATGCGCATCCTGAGCGGGTAAAAGGTGTGGTTTTTATTGAACCGGGCGCGTTTTCAAGAGCCATAAATGACAAAACAATCAAGGTAACAGATATAGATTATTTCGGTAAGGACATAAATAAGATTATGTGGTTCAGACAATTAATTTCGGCCAACAACCATGTAAAAGGTGACTATCAATATGGTCTTATATTTGCTAATTATACTGATCCACAACGAGGCCAAAGCTGTAATTCAAAAGGTTACCGTTTTGGATCAGCGATAGCTTTAGCAGTTGCGTGGGATGAGGTAAATAAAGGGCAATACGACTACACAACGAATTTAAGAAATTTCACACCCAAAGCATTATTTATAAGCAGCGACCAGACCAAAGATATTGGTTATGATTTCCAACAGGCACACCAGGTGGATTTATTTCCAAATCATCAACATATAAAAGTAGTAGGTACAGGGCACGCAGGCATAATTAATTGCCGGACGGACGAAACGTTAGGTTATATTAAAGCGTATTTAGAGGGTCTCTGAAATCGACATTATATTTAGTTGATATCAAGTACCTTAAGATGCTTCTTACAGAATAGTACTGTCATTATGAGATAAATAGGATGCTCCACGAATATATCCTGTTCTCCAAATCTAGTAGTTGCCATTGTTATAGGGGCTAATAAGCACCTGGTAACACCTGAAGATAATGAACTCTACAGGATAGAGTTCTGGAATGAAGTGGTAAGGTAGCACTTAACAACAGGTAACATCAAATAAAAGTATTTTATAAATAACACCCTTACACGTTAAACATTAATTATATTTTTACTGGAGAGGCTGTTTCACAATTGTGGGACAGCCTATCTGTTTTTATAATATAACAGCAAAATCAGGTTACACAAGAATGAAATTTTTAAATATATGTTCCAAATCAAATACCCTTTTAAGGCAATTTATAATTAATTTTGGCTGTTATATCCTATATTATTATTTCTTTGCTACTTTATGAATAATATACCTGACATTATTAATGAAATTATTGTTACTCTCACTACAGGGGTTACTCTTTTGCTTGCTTTTTTATGCCTGATTAATATCCAGGGGGTTAACAAATTCGGGAATAGGTGGCTTGGTATATTTATGCTATGTATCTTCTTCCATAACACTGATTTTATGCTGATGAGGGCAGGAATAGAAATAGGGAACACTATGATAATTGTAATATTAAATGTTTTAGCTTATGTATTTGCTCCCGCATTTTATTACACCGTTTCTTATTTTATAACACCGGACAGACCATGGAAGATAAAAGATTATTTACATCTTTTTTCATTTGCACTATTGTATTTTTTGTATTCTTACTATTTACTTTATGAAAAACCTTCAGGAGTAAAAAAAGGCTATGATTTTTTAACTGCATTACTCTCGGGGAATTTTGGAATATTATACGGTATGCAAATTTTCTATTATTGTATATTATCCTGGAGAAAGCTAAAAAAACATGAACAAAATATTCAATTATTTAGCTCCTCTATAAAAAATATTGACCTTAAGTGGCTCAAATACATGATGATGTGTGTATTTGTCATGGCTTCCTTTTTTATCATTGGTAACTTAAACTATTTCCCACCTTACTTTTTCATTATCATAAATCTTTCTTATTTTATTGGCTTCTTTGTGATTACTTATTTTTCTATAAAGCAAAAAGAAATTTATCCTTTTACAACAGGACAAAAAAATGAAATTATAAATGTGACCTTTAAAGAAAGTTTCAAAAACAGGAGCCTAAAAAAAGAATAGAAGACCAGAAACTGGAAGAGTTAAAAAGTACTTTATTACATCTTATGAAAAATAATAAACCATTTCTGGATTGCGAACTTACGCTTGTTAAACTAGCTTCTATGATGGATATCTCCATACACCAGCTTTCGTATTTAATTAACACCGGGTTTGATGAAAATTTTTACCAGTTCATCAACAGGTACCGGATAGAAGAAGCAAATAAACTGATTCTTGATGAGAGCATGGCCCATCTTAATTTTCAGGAAATAGGATTTGAAGTAGGCTTTAATTCTAAAAGTGTTTTTTATGCTACTTTCAAAAAATACACAGGACAAACCCCAAGTGAGTATAAAGCAAGTAGTATAACAGTGTAGATTAAAAAGAATATAATTATTTTTTACTTATTACTTTATGAATAATATACCTTTGATTCTTTCTGATGTTATCACTATTCTTACTTCAGGGATTACCCTTTTGATTGCTTTTTTATGCCTGATCAATATACAGGGTGTTAACAAATCCGGCAATAGGTGGCTTGGTATATTTATGCTGTGCATTTTCTTCTATACTATCGATTTCATACTTATGTTAACAGGGATGAAAATAGAAAGTGCTATTATAATTGTACTATTAAATATTTCAATTTATTTATTTGCCCCGGCATTTTATTATACTGTTACTTATTTTATAACTCCAGACAAGCCATGGAAGGTAAAAGATTATTTACACCTGTTTTGGCTGGCACTATTTTATATTTTATTATCTTCTTATTTGCTTTATGAAAAACCTTCACGGGTTAAAGAAGGCATTCATTTTTTAGAAATATTATTTTCAGGCTATTTTGGAATAGTATGCTGCCTGCAAATTTTTTATTATTTTACATTATCATGGATAAAACTAAAAAAGCACGAGCAAAATATCCGCTTATTTAGCTCCACAATAGAAAATATTGACCTTAAATGGCTTAAACATATAATAGTGTGTATATCTATTATGGGTTTACTCTTTATCATTAATATGTTAAGTAATATCACGGGCTATTATTATGTCGTTATAAATCTCTCTTATCTTATCGGCTTCTTTGCAATTGTTTATTTTTCGATGAAACAAAAAGAAATTTACCCTTTTACAACAAAGCAAAAGAATGAAATCATATATACGACCATTAAAGAAAATTCTAAAAAACAGGAACCTAAAAAACTAATACAGGACCAGAAACTGGAAGAGTTAAAAACGGTTTTACTGCATCTTATGGAAAATGAAAAACCATTTTTAGATAGCGAACTTACCCTTGTTAAATTGGCTTCGATGATGAATATTTCGTTACACCAGCTTTCGTATTTAATCAATACCGGGTTTAATGAAAATTTTTACCAGTTCGTTAACAGGTACCGAATAGAGGAAGCAAAAAGAATGATCCTTGATAAAAAAATGACCCATCTTAACTTTCAGGGAATAGCAATTGAAGTAGGGTTCAATTCTAAAACTGTATTTAATAATACTTTTAAAAAATGTACAGGACAGACACCAAGTGAATATAAAGCTGCTGGACAATATTAAAATAGAAGATCACCAGAATCATTACTATAAATATAGTATAAATATATTTTCAATTGCAATTACACAGAAAATAATGTTAAGATCAATCCGAATCCATCCAGTAAGACTTCATAACAAAGGGACGTAGTTAGATTTGCGGCTAATTATTAACTTAAAAAAGCACGCAATGAAAAAATTGATCTTGAAAATTACTTTTGCTCTGGCCATTACCATTAGCCTGATAGGCTGTAATGATGATAATGATGAACCTACTATTGATGCCTGTGCTACCAGTGCAGGAGTTAATCCGTCACATCCAAAAGCAACCGCTTTTCAGTCCATACTTGATCGTTATGTACAAAGAGGTTTACCCGGGCTGGTTTTATATATTAAAACACCCGAGGGAATATGGACCGGAGCGGCCGGTAAAGCATCTATTGAAACTGGTGAATTCATGCGGCCCTGTAACCTCATTTACTCACAGAGCATGGCCAAAACCTTTACCGCAGTAAGCATAATGAAACTTGTGGAAGAGGGCCGAATTAGCCTGGATGCTCCCATCACGACGTATCTGCCTGCTGCTATTTGCAATCGTATTGCTAACGCCCATCAGGCTACAGTCCGGCAATTACTGAACCACAGATCGGGTATCCGAAGCTACACTGATGAACCGGAGTATCTATCAGAACTTGTTGACAACCTAGGGCAGAACCTGACAGTGCAGAAGAACCTGGAGTACATTTATGACAAGCCGGCTTTGTTTGAACCAGGAACGAGCTTTAGCTACAGCAACACGCCCTACCAACTATTGGGAATGATCATTGACCAAGTGACGGGAACTAACCACGCTGATTTCTTTACCAATCGTATTTTCAGGCCCCTTGGCCTCACGGATATTTATTATAGAGACGCTACTCCTGCAAGAATAATTGATACTTATCGCGATTTGGGAAATGGGGAACTTACCAATGTTTCTGTAGTCGAAAAAAGGGTGCTTGCCAGCCAGTATGGAGCGGCAGGGATTTTAAGCCTTGCTTCAAATTACGCAACGTTTATAGAAGCTATATTCAGAGGCAACCTGATTAGCCCGGCTTCCCGGGCGGCTATGACCACTTGGTCAGGAAACTCTACTTACGGACTAGGCTTAATGCGTAGAGACAGCCCATATGGCTATGGTATTGGCCATGAAGGAGACGGGCTGGGCTGTTCTTCTGATATGTTTTATTTTCCCGATTCCGGTGTAACTATAGTGATGGAAACTAACAAGGGCCCTGCAACAGAGGCAGATGTTGAACTTTACCGGGTAGAACTTTGGAATGAAGTGGTGAGAGTAGCAACTGGAAATTAATACCTTGTACATTGTAAATTAAAAACATTTTGTTTAAATATGTCAGCAATACCTGCTATGTCCACTTTTGTGTAAAAAATAAATAACATAGATTATGCATTCAAAATTTAAAAATCAGTCTAAGAGAGTGCTTACACTCATCCTTTCTGTTGACAAAATCAGTATTAAAATTACCAGCGTATTGCTGGGCCTGTTACTCAATGCTTTCTTACAGCCATCTATAGCTTTTGCTCAGGCCGATACGCTTGGTTTTGTTAACGTCGATACTGTTGAATCTATTAATCAAGAATTATATAAACCAAAGTTAATTTTAGACTTTCCACTTCTTGATTTTCCCTACCTGCAAAACGCTGCCCAGACTTCGGCTAATCATCGACTGAACCAGCTCGCAGGTGCTTCTGGTACTGCTAATACCGGAGATTACTAAGAGGTTATAATAGTCCAAGTATGCGCCAGGCGACGGCTATTGCAAAAAATATGCACAGCACAGGATACTTTATCAGCAACTCACTCTGGTACCGCTGGGTAAAGCCCACTAACTGGAAGCGGAGGATACTAAACCGGTTAGGAGCTAATGCAACAGCGGCAATCTCCGATTATCTTTTAACAAAGTATCCCTTAGGTATCGGCTGGGCCCATGAAGAATATCACCGGAATACAATGACTTTGAGGGGAATCAGCAGCTACAATTCAATCTGGAATATAGGCCGGTTTAACGGGACTGTCAACAGCATAAAAGATGAAGATTTAATAAGATTTAAAGCTAAGTATCCCAGTGAAATAATCCGTATGCATGCAGCGGGCATTGAAGGGGAATACGTCTTTCTGCAAGCAATGCAAAAGGATGACTTCTTCCACGAAACCCACTATCCAAATACGATTTTCGCTATTTTGCTCACAAAGCATGCTGTTGATTATGTTGGCTTTGCCAGTAATCTAGAACATGGTGCAAAAAGGTTACGGGATATTGAAAGAGAAACTGATATTGCAGAGAGAGATTTTACAGGCTGGGACTTAAATGCGTGGGTGTATGATCTGTTTCGCCCGCAAGAGCCTTATGAAGCAAGGGGATTCATCCTTCGGGGAATGGTATCCGTCGTGACCGCGTGCCTAGCGATTTCACACCAGAAGAATTTGCGTACGTCCAAAAAGTAGGCAAATTACAGTACTTAAACTTTATTTCACCGCACCTGTTGAGCATTAGCCGAATTAAAGTGAATGAAAATTTTGCCTTTAATTTTGCCGTCCGCCATTACTTAACTTCCTTTGGTTATGACTTAGGAGGTGACTTGTTCTTGAAGATAAAAGACAAAAACATCCTGTTCACTTGGCACGGCTACCACAACAAAGATCACTTTTATCCTGGAATAGAGGCTCAATTACTGGATTTACCCGTGAATTTATCAGATAAGACCCTGCCTCTTACCGTACGTGCAATGTTGTGGTTACAGCCTAAAGATCAGCAGTTCTATGCAGACAAAGGAGAAGTCGGAGGATTGCTCTACGCACAGTTACGTTACCCCAAGGGCAAGACATGGCAACCATATTTAGAAATAGAAAGTAAGTCTGAAGGATGGGTAGCTGGCAATCCTTTTCTTGGTGCAAACTTTACAGTCAGGGCAGGCATGCGTGCTTACTTTAATTTCGAGTCAAAGAAGTAGCTTTTCTTAGTTATAATAAACAGGCTAGAGTGAAAAAATACTTAATGATGTCTTTATCTTTATGCTTATTGAACCTAAAGGGCATTCAAATGAACTAACTTATAGAAATAGAAAGCGAACAATCATTATATGAGTTGTTTAATGAAACAGGAAGTATAATGTACGCAGCATATCAACGAAAGCTACAAAGGTAAAACTTAAAATATTTCAAAATCATAATAACTTAAAAACTAAGTACTATAGTAGTATACTTAGGCGAATGGAAAGCAGGGGCTGTTTCACTAGTTGTGAAGCAGCCTTTTACACTTTTAATTGATGTTGGAGCAGCGTTTTTTAAATATTTAATTATAGTAGACTTGTTTTTGAATCTTCATGAATACTATATCTATAAAGTTTTATTAAAATCTGACTGAATCTATAAATTGAGACGTAAGCATATTGAAGTGTTTCTAGTTTTGTGCGTAATTATTAACCTTAATAAAATGCACACAATGAAAAAAATAATTCTAAAAATTACAGTCGCCTTAGCCTTAGCTATTGGCATAACCAGTTGTAATGACGATAATGATGAACCAGCTGTTGATGCCTGTGCAGCGAGTGCAGGTGTTAATCCATCACACCCAAAAGCTGCTGCTTTTCAGGCCATCCTTGATGAGTATGTCCAGAAAGGGCTGCCAGGTCTGGTTTTATATGTCAAGACGCCCCAGGGAGTCTGGACAGGAGCCGCCGGGAAGTCAAACATTGAAACAGGGGAGCTGATGCGTCCTTGTAACTTGGTTTATTCGCAAAGCATAGCTAAAACCTTTACTGCAGTAAGCGTGATGAAGCTAGTAGAAGAAGGCCAAGTCGGCCTAGATGCTCCTGTTAATACCTACTTGCCATCTTCACTTTACAGCAGCATTGCTAATTTTAACCAAGCCACAGTCAGGCAATTGCTGAACCATACGTCGGGGATTCGGAGTTATACCGATGAGCCAGAGTATCTGTCCGAAGTTCTTGAAAATGGGGCACAAGGCATGACAACCCAAAAGAACCTCGAATATGTATTTGGCAAGCCTGCTTTATTCGAACCGGGTACTGACTTTACTTATAGCAATACAAATTATTTATTGCTGGGACGTATTATTGACCATGTGACAGGAGCAAGCCACGCCGATTTCTTTACCAACAGAATCTTCAGGCCTTTAGGTCTTAGAGATATTTATTATAAAAATGAACCCGGCTATCCTGCTCCTGCCGGCCTTCCCAATACTTACCGGGATTTGGGAAGCGGTGTGCTTACTAACGTTACCGATATAGAAATCAAAATACTTGCTAATGATTATGGGGAAGGCGGAATTTTAGGCCTGGCGTCTAATTACGCAAAATTTTTAGAAGCCATTTTCAAAGGCAACCTGGTTAGCCCAGCTTCTCGGGTTGCCATGACTGCCTGGATAGAGATGCCAAATCCTTTTTTACTTAATTCCTATTATGGGTTGGGCTTGTTAAAAACAAGTACCCCTTTTGGCACTGCAATTGGCCATTTAGGAGATGGGGCAGGCTGTTCTTCTTATATGTTTTATTTTCCCGATTTAGATATTACAATAGTAATGGGAACCAATAAGGGCGTGGTAACACTAGAAGACAATCAGCTTTATAGGGTGGAACTATTGAATGAAGTGGTAGGTACTGCTCTTGTCAATTAATATCCAATAGTAAGTACATGTAAATATTTTGTTTGTTCGGGTGTTAAAAAATAGTTTATAAAAGGCTGTGTCACAAATTGTGAACAGCTTTTTATATTTATTCGAGAACGATTAAAGAAATTTTTGAATATATACTTAAAATTTTATAATCTTTTAACAGCAGTTGTAACTAATTTTGATGTATTAATAAACGCCTATTGTATAGTCTCTTTATGAATGACGCACCTGCTATTTTCTCTAATTTTATCAGCATCTTGTCTATAGGTGTCAGCCTTTTGCTTTCCTTTTTATGCCTGACCAATATCCAGGGTGTTAATAAATCCGGAAACCGATGGCTTGGGGTTTTTATGTTGTGCATCTTCTTCCTTTATATTGATGACAACCTCATTATTTCGGGAATGACAATGGAAAACCCTATTATAGTTATACTATTAAATATGTCGGTTTGTCTATTTGCCCCGGCATTTTATTATACTGTTTCTTACTTTATAACCCCAGACAGTACATGGAAAATAAAAGATTATTTCCATCTCTTCTGGCTATTGCTATTGTATTTTTTATACTCTTCCTACTTACTATACAAAGAACCATCCCAAGGCAAAAATGGGATGGCGTTATTAATGGAACTTACTTCAGGCAGTTTTGGGATATTGCTCTACTTGCAGATCTTTTGTTACTGTATGTTTTCCTGGATAAAGTTAAAAAAACATGAAATAAATATTCGCTTATTTACTTCCGCAATAGAAAATGTCGATCTTAAATGGCTCAAATATGTAGTAATTTGTGTGCTTATAATGGCTTCCATTTTTATTATCGGCACTGCCATTATCAGCTTCTTAAACATAAATGATTTTTATCAATATTATATTTTTGAACTTCCTTATCTAACCGGTTTTTTTAGTATTGCTTTTTTTTCTATGAAGCAAAAAGAAATCTATCCCTTTACGAAGTTGCAGAAGAATGAAATCCTACATACCATTATTGAAGATACTTCAAAAAAACAGGAGCCTAAAAAATTAATAGAGGACTATAAACTAGAGGAACTAAAATCGGCTTTACTACATATTATGGAAAATGAAAAGCCATTTTTAGATAGCGAACTTACCCTTGTTAAACTGGCCGCTATGATGGATATTTCATTACATCAGCTTTCTTATTTAATTAATACTGGTTTCAATGAAAATTTCTACCAGTTCGTCAACAGGTATCGGATTGAAGAAGCAAAGAAACTAATATTGGATAAAAAAATGAGCCATCTTAATTTTCAGGGAATTGCATTCGAAGTAGGTTTTAATTCTAAAAGTGTGTTTAATAGTACTTTTAAAAAATGTACAGGCCAAACTCCAAGTGAATATAAAACTGTTGGGCAATATGAAACAGTAGTAGCAACAAGCCCGGATTATTAACTATAAAAGCTTATTAAAATTGCTTTTCAAAATAACATGAGACAACAAAATTTAAGATCAGTAAAATATACTATAACAAGAACAGGAAATGAACATTTTACAAATGCATTCCAAATTCACTAACACATTAAAGAAATGTATAATTAATTTTAATGCTATTTACAGCATCTTATAATGCCTACCTGTAAGTTATGAATGATATACCGACCTATGCGATTATTACCATTCTTGGTATGGGAGTCACTCTCTTGATTGCTTTTTTATGCCTGATCAATATACACGGAGTTAATAAATCCGGCAATAGGTGGCTCGGCATATTCATGCTGAGCATTTTTTTCCTTAATACCGATTTTATACTTATGGTGGGAGGCTTGAAAATACAGAATGCTATTATAATTATGCTATTGAATATTTCAGCATATACAATTGCCCCGGCATTTTATTTTACGGTTTCTTATTTTATAACCCCTGACAGGCCATGGAAGATAAAGGATTATTTCCACCTCTTTTCATTCACACTATTTTATCTTTTATTCTCATCCTATTTATTCTATGAAAGACCGGCACGCATTGGGTTGGGATTTAATTTTTTAAGGCTCTTGTTTTCAGGCGGTTTTGTAATATTATGCTGCCTGCAGATTTTTTATTACTGCCTGTTATCCTGGATAAAGCTAAAAAAACACGAACAAAATATTCAGTCATTTAGTTCCTCAATAGAAAATATAGATCTTAAATGGCTCAGGTACTTAGTAATTTGTGTGCAGGTAATGGCTTCTTTTTTTATTATCGACAGATTACAGTATTTTCCAACCGATTATTACTTCATTATAGAACTTGCCTATTTTATCGGTTTTTTTGCTATTGCGTATTATTCTATCAGGCAAAAAGAAATTTATCCCTTTACAGCAGATGAGAAGAATGAAATTATACATACGGCCATTAAAGACAGTTCCAAAAAACAAGAACCTAAAAAGCTGATAGGAGACCATAAACTTGAAGAATTAAAAGCAGACTTATTGCATCTTATGGAGAAAGAAAAACCGTTTTTAGATTGCGAACTTAACCTTGTCAAATTAGCCTCTATGATGGATATTTCACTGCACCAGCTTTCCTATCTGATCAATACAGGATTTAATGAAAATTTTTACCAGTTCGTCAACAGGTACCGGATCGAAGTAGCAAAAAAATTGATCCTCGATAAAAAGATGAGCCATTTTAACTTTCAGGGAATAGCATTTGAAGTAGGGTTTAATTCTAAAACTGTTTTTAATAGTACTTTTAAAAAATGTACAGGACAGACACCAAGTGAGTATAAAAATGCTAAAAAACACAAAAACTCGATGGCAGCAATCTCTGATTAGTTAAGCAGTATTATGATAATTTGGGTTTTGTATTATTTCAATATATAATATCTTTGGTTGATTACTCGCATCTTTTATGAACGATATAGTTGCTATTTTCTCTAATAGTATTGGTATCTTATATATAGGATTCAGTTTTTTGGTTGCTCTCTTATGTCTGGTTAATGCTCACAGTATTAATAAATCAGGAAATCGGTGGCTTGGTATTTTCATGTGCTGCATTTTCTTATATACTCTCCCTGAGATGCTTATTATTGCAGGAATGAAAGAGTATACTATTCTAATTGGAGTATTGGATTTTACTGCTTTTATATTTGCTCCTGCATTTTATTTTACCGTTTCATATTTTATAAACCCTGACAGATCATGGAAAATAAAGGATTATTTCCATCTTTTTTTATTAGCACTATTATATCTTTTAGTATTGACGTATGCTATAATCTATCTGGATGCCTTACAGGGCGAAAGAGTACCTGCTGTATTACTTATGAGCCATATTTTTACAGTACTGTATTGCATACAAATATTTTATTATTGTACATTATCCTGGATAAAATTACGGAAGCACCAAAAAAATATACGGCTTTTTAATTCCACAATAGAAAATGTAGACCTAAAATGGCTTCAATATATGGTGGTTTGTGTTCTCATAACGGCTTGTTTTTTCATTATTCATAGTTTAAATAACTTATCATATTATTATCTTAACATCATCCGGCTATCATACTTAATTAGCTTTTTTTTTATTGCTTATTTTTTTATAAGGCAAAAAGAAATTTATCCTTTTACAGCAGACCAGAAGAATGAAATCATAAATACAATCATTAAAGAAACTTCAAAAATACAGCCGCCAAAAAAGCTGATAGAGGATAATAGGATGGAAGAATTAAAAACTGCTTTACTTCGAATCATGGAAAATGAAAAGCCATTTTTAGATTGTGAACTTACGCTTGCTAAACTCGGGAACATAATGGATATTTCATTGCACCAGCTTTCATATTTGATCAATACTGGGTTCAATGAAAACTTTTACCAATTCATCAACAGATACCGTATTGAAGAAGCTAAGAAACTAATTTTGGATGAAAATACAAACTATTTAAGTTTTCAGGAAATAGCATTTGAAGTAGGGTTCAACTCGAAAAGTGCGTTTAATGTTACTTTTAAAAAGAGCATTGGGCAGACTCCAAGCGAATACAAAGCCATAAATCTACACAAAGAATTGTTAAATAAACGTCGCAATATATAAATCGAAACGCCCGTATGCTATAGCTACTCTAAATTTGCTGCTAATATTAACTTTAAAAAAGCATGCAATGAAAAAATTAATTTTAAAAATTACTGCCCTGTTTCTGGCTGTTGGCATAGCCAGTTGTAATGATAGCGATGACAAGCCAGCTATTAATCCTTGTGCTACCATCGCAACTGATAGACAGCCTGAAATTAATGCTCCAGTTGCCCAGGCGGATATTACCAACTATAAGCAATTCCCATCCCGCACTCTTAAAGCTTCGTGCACTCCTTTTATGTTCTCTGTGGATACTGCTAATCAGGATAATTTTTTAAATATCCAGATTATGGCAAACGGAGCAAGCGTCAGAGTCGAGGATTATTTGAGCTCTACAGCTACCGTTGCTTTTTTGGTTATCCAGAATGATAAAATAATAGTAGAAAAGTATTATCCTAATGAAGGGAACAACTATGAAGTTGGCTCCATCATAACGTCTTGGTCCATAGCAAAATCTTTGATTTCGGCTTTAGTCGGCATTGCTATCGGGGAAGGGAAAATAACAAGTGTAGACGAACCTTTGACAAATTATATTCCTGAGTTAATGAATGGCGAAGGCTTTGAAAACATTACCATCAAGCATTTGCTTAACATGACTTCGGGAATAGAATTTGATGAGACATCTGATGTTAATTCTGATTTGGGCAATCTGTACACAACTTCAGATATTATGGCATTCGTTAGAGACCTAGATATTGAAACCGCACCAGGAATTCAATTCAATTACCAAAGCATCAATACGCAACTGCTAGGCATCATTCTGGCCCGAGCCACCAATACATCTGTTACACAATATCTGCAGGATAAAATATGGACACCTTTAGGAATGGAGTATGATGCTTTTTGGAGCCTGGACCGTGTAGGGGGAATAGAGAAATCTTTTTGCTGTCTCAATGCAAGGGCTAGGGATTTTGCCAAATTCGGCCGCCTGTTTTTGAACGAGGGCAACTGGCAAGGCAGGCAAATTGTGCCTGCGAGCTGGGTAGCCACTTCTGTAACATTTGATCCTGCAAACACCTATGACTACTCCTATTTGTATAATTACCAATGGTGGTTTCCTAAAACTTCAGCCAATGACCCTACGACAGATTTCTATGCCACAGGTGTCTTAGACCAGTATACATATGTCTCACCAGCCAAAAATCTGATTATCGTAAAGCTGAGCAATGACAAAATAGCTAGTGATGATGCAGAGAACGAAGCTATAATGAGAAGAATAGTAGAAATTTTTTAGTTAGGAGGTAGTGGAATCAACATCTGGCAATTAAAACCCCACTAATGCATGAAGAGGCTGTTCCAGGTTATGGAACAGCTTTCTTGCATAATCAGATTAACAAAGACGAAGTCTTGACAATTACATTTAATTTCTACCAGTTCGTCAATAGGTACCGATTGAAGAAGCAAAAAAACTGATCCTTGATGAGAAAATGGGCCATCTTAATTTTCAGGGTATAGCACTTGAAGTAGGATTTAATTCTAAAAGTGTATTTAATACTACCTTTAAAAAATGTACCGGTCAAACCCCCCAGCGAATACAAAATCACTAAACAACAGGAAATATTACTAAAAATGAGTTCGGATTGATAAATTCAAACACTAAAACAGTAAAATATACTTAAATTTGCAGCTTTTTTAAGCTTTAACAGAAAGTCAAATATTAAATGAAAAACCATCATCAAAAAATATTAAAATGATTTTAAAGACAACTTTTTTAACAGCAGCGTTTTTTTTACTGGTCACCAATGCATTTTCGCAGGAAAAATTTACACTCAGTGGAACAATTGCCGATAAAAGCAGCAATGAAACTTTAATAGGCGCCACTGTATATATTAAAGAACTGCAAACCGGTACAACAACAAATGCCTATGGATTTTATTCCATTTCACTACCTAAAGGCACCTACACTTTACAAATAAGTTATGTTAGTTTTAATACGGTAGAACAAACTATTGAATTAAACCAGAATATAAAGAAAAATTTTCTACTTTCGGCAGATGCGGAATACCTGGATGAAATTGTAATATCGGAAACTAAAACCCGTGCCAACATTAAGAGGCCGGAAATGAGTGTCAATAAACTTAGTATAGCTGAAATTAAAAAGATGCCGGTAGTTCTGGGGGAAGTGGATGTATTAAAATCTATTTTACAACTTCCCGGGGTAACCAATGCCGGTGAAGGTTCCTCAGGGTTTAATGTACGTGGGGGTAGTGCTGACCAGAACCTTATTCTACTGGACGAGGCTACCATTTTTAATTCGTCGCACCTTTTTGGGTTCTTCTCTGTTTTTAATCCTGATGCCATAAAAGATCTTAAATTGTACAAGGGTGGTATTCCGGCACGTTTTGGAGGAAGGCTTTCTTCTGTTTTGGATATTTATCAAAAAGAAGGGAACAGCAACAACTTTCATATGACAGGCGGTATCGGATTAATTTCGAGCCGGTTACTTGCTGAGGGGCCAATTGTAAAAGAAAGAGGCTCATTCCTTGTAGCGGGAAGAAGTTCTTATGCGCATTTGTTCTTAAAGCTGACAGATAATAAGAATTCTGCCTATTTTTATGATCTTAATACTAAATTAAGTTATAAGATCAATGACAATAACAATGTGTACCTGTCAGGATATTTTGGCCGCGATGTTTTTGATATTAGTAAAAACTTTAATAACGTCTATGGGAATGCAGTAATAAACCTACGTTGGAACCATCTTTTTAGCGACAAACTTTTCTCTAATGCGTCTATGATTTACAGCGACTATTATTATGGTTTACAACTGGATTATATTGGGTTTAACTGGGATTCCGGTATTAAAAATTATAATTTTAAGTACGATTTTAAACACTACCTGTCCGATAAAATTAAGCTTAGTTATGGCGTAAATGCTATTTATTATGATTTTAATCCTGGTACTATAACCCCTAGCAGCAGCACTTCGGGAATAAACAGCGAACAACTGGCCAGAAAATATGCTTTTGAACCTGCTCTGTATATTGAAGCAGAACAGGAATTAACCGAAAAATTATCTGTTAATTATGGGATTCGCTCCACCAGCTTTTATCGTCTGGGCGAACAGGAGATCAATGTCTATAACAACAATCAGGCAGTAAATTTTAATACTGAGCTGGGAATTTATGAAAAGGCAGATCCTATTGGGACCCGCTATTACAAAAACAATGAAACCATTGCTCGTTTTGATAATTTGGAACCCCGTCTTGCAATAGCATACCAGATTAATGACAATCAATCTATAAAAGCAAGTTACAACCGTATGTTCCAATACCTGCACCTCCTTTCTAATACAGCCTCTCCTACTCCACTGGATATCTGGGCACCAAGTGATAACTTTTTAAAACCGCAACTACTGGACCAGGTGGCCTTAGGATATTTTAGAAATTTTAAAGATGATAATTATTCACTAGAAGTAGAAACATTCTACAAGAAAATAAAAAACAGAACCGATTATATTGATGGTGCTGACTTAATTGCAAACGAAGCTATCGAGCAGGTAGTACTTAACGGACGTGCCAGGGCTTACGGATTAGAAGTACTATTTCGCAAAAATTCAGGAAAGTTGAATGGCTGGGTTGCTTATACATTATCACGTTCAGAACAACAAACACCGGGAAGGACACCAGAAGAAACAGGAATTAATAACGGAAAATGGTATCGCTCTGGATACGATAAAACACATAACCTCTCTGTTACTGCTTCCTATCAGATGTCTTCAAAATGGACTTATGGTGCTATATTTGCGTTACAATCGGGACAGCCCGTTACCTATCCTAACGGAAAATATGAATATGGAGACATTACAATTCAGAATTACGGGCTTAGAAATGAAGATAATCTTCCGGCTTACCATCATCTTGATGTTTCTGCAACCTATGTTCCTAAACCAGACAAGAAAAAAGGATGGCAGGGCGAATGGGTGTTTAGTATTTATAATTTATACAACAGAAAAAATGCAGCTTCCATAACTTTTCGGCAAAATGAAGATACTGCCAAAAATGAAGCAGTACGGCTCTCAATTTTCGGTATAATACCAAGTGTTACTTATAACTTTAAATTTTAATCCAGATGAAAAATATATCATTCTTTATTGTCCTTATTAGTTTAATTTTTACCTCCTGTGAAGAAGTTGTGGATATCGATTTGCAAACGGCACCGCCTAGACTTGTTGTAGATGCTTCTATAAATTGGGTAAAAGGCAGTAACGGAAGTGTACAAAAGATCAAGTTAACCACTACTACAGGCTACTATGACACCACAATACCGGTAGTATCTGGTGCAACAGTATTTGTTACAAACAGTACAAACGATGTTTTTAACTTTACAGAAGCACCCGGGACAGGTGAATATACCTGTAATAATTTTGTACCCCAGATTAACGAAACTTATACATTAACCATTATTAGTAATGGAGAAACCTATACGGCAACTGAAAAATTGTATGGCGTACCGGATATACAAAACATAGTTCAGAATAACAATGGGGGATTTTTAGGGGATGAGATAGAAGTACGGTTCTTTTTTCCGGACAATGCACTAGAAGACAATTATTATCTGACGAGGTTTGATACTGATGTAATTCCTTTTCCAGATTATGAAGTATTTGATGACCGTTTTTTTGAAGGTAATGATAATTTTGGTATTTTCAGTAACAAAGATTTAAAACAAGGTGATGTACTGGATATGAAACTTTATGGAGTTTCTGAAAGATTCTTTAATTATATGACTATATTATTGTCTGTTTCCGGCGGCGGCGGCGGGCCTTTTCAAACACCACCTGCTACAGTTAAAGGGAACGTAATAAATCAAACTAATAAATCAAATATTGCTTTGGGTTATTTCAGGCTTTCTGAAGTGTCTGAACAAAGTTATACTATACAATAATTTGTTTTCCAACTTTCCCTTTCCTTCTTATTGCCGGTTTAACAAGCCGGCAATTTTGTTGTAAACCATTATTTTAAGTCAGGTAATACTATTAATTAATAGTTAGTTTTGGGAGGGATTGCAATTGGTATTTGTTTATTTAATAGGTTACCATAATAGGGATAAAAACAAATGATTGATAATTCTATAATTGTCTTCAATTGCAGATTTAGATTTATAATAAGAACTATTTTGGAAAATGAATAATGAACGAACTTCCCTGAGTTGTTTTTTCAATTTCCAGATGACCTTCTAACTGGCGTACCAAATCTCTAATTAACCGTATGCCA
>DASVUQ010000219.1:0-7346 GCA_036386975.1 Flavobacterium sp.
TTGTGCTTCTTCATCGTTTGGCATTTCAACAAAGCCGAATCCTTTACTTCTTCCTGTAAACTTATCATTGATAATTTTAACTGAATCTACTGTTCCATAAGCCTCAAAAGACTCTCTTAAATCTGCTTCCTCAATACTGAATGGAAGGCTTCCAACAAAAATATTCATATGTACTATATTATTATATTATTACAAATGTAGGTTTTATTTTTTGTAATCTACTAAATATTAGGTTAATTATATATTTTATTATTTCCTAAACATAAAACAGGTAGTAATTCACTGTACTATGTTCAAATGATAGTGATTTTCAGATTAATAATAGGGGATATACTATTGGAGTTTTTAAACGTAATTTATGTTAATTCAAATAATCTGGCTATTCTTGATACTAGGAATCTTTAATTTTTACAGTAGGGCAACTTTAGATATATGATTCAACTAAATACTACAGAAAAAGTAAATTGTAATGCCATATTCTAATTGGATCATAGCCGCCTGGAATTAATGATGCTACAAAATAGTATTATAAATTAGTGTCAATTAAAAAAATATGTATCTTTGCACCCTTAATTAATCGAGGTCGTGTACCTCAAAATTTAATCATACGATTATGTCTGTAAAAATTAGATTACAAAGACACGGTAAAAAAGGGAAGCCTTTTTACTGGGTTGTAGCGGCCGATGCACGCTCAAAAAGAGATGGTAAATACCTTGAAAAAATTGGTACTTATAATCCAAACACTAATCCTGCAACTATTGACTTAAATGTTGACAGTGCTGTTAAATGGTTGCACAATGGTGCCCAACCAACGGATACGGCAAGAGCAATACTTTCTTATAAAGGTGCTTTATTGAAACATCATCTTGATGGAGGAGTACGTAAAGGTGCTTTAACCCAGGAACAAGCAGATGCTAAATTAACCGCCTGGTTAGAAACAAAAACCGGTAAAGTGGATGTTAAAAAAGAAAATTTATCAAAAGCCCAGGCAGATGCTAAAGCTAAAGCTTTACAAGCGGAACAAGATGTAAATGCAAAACGTTTGGCTGCTGCTGCAAAAGCAGAAGCGGATGCTATAGCTGCAAATGCTCCTGCTGAAGAAGAATCGGCAGAAGCTACAGAAGAAACCAACGAGGAAACTCAGGCTTAATGATTGGAGCGGTAATGCGTAAAGAAGAATGTTTCTATTTAGGTAAAATCGCAAAAAAATTTAGTTTTAAAGGCGAAGTCTTAATCTATCTTGATACGGATGAGCCGGAGCTGTACGAAAATCTGGAATCAGTGTTTGTCGAATGTGACAAACATCTGGTTCCTTTTTTTATTGAAAATAGTTCCCTTCACAAAAATGATTTTCTACGTGTTCGTTTTGAAGATGTAAACAATGAGGCAGAAGCCGATGCCATTCTTGGTAATCCTATTTACCTTCCTCTAAAGATGTTGCCAAAACTTTCGGGCAACAAATTTTATTTTCATGAAGTGATTGGTTTTGAAATCGAAGACATACGTTTGGGAGTTTTCGGAAAAATTCAATCTGTTAATGATTCGACTGCTCAACCTCTTTTTGAAGTTTTGAATGGCGAAGTGGAAATATTAATTCCAATGATTGACCATTTCCTGGTAAAAATTGACCGCGAGAATAAAAAAGTGGTAATGGACTTGCCAGAGGGATTGATTGAAATGTATCTTTAGAAAATTTTTCCGGTTATTTGAACAATCTCATGTTGACTATTTTGTCTTAATTTTTAATACTCAAATCTTAGTATTGCAATGTCTTTTCAATTCAAACAATTTTCTGTAGAACAAGACCGTTGTGCGATGAAAGTCGGAACTGATGGTGTTTTGCTTGGGGCTTGGGTACCAATTCCTGAAAATATTTTTAGCGTTTTGGATATTGGAGCCGGAACTGGAATCATTGCTTTAATGATTGCCCAAAGAAGTTTTGCTGAACAAATTGACGCTTTAGAAATTGACGAAGAAGCTTATGAACAAGCGGTAGATAATTTCGAAAACTCGCCCTGGCCTGACAGATTGTTCTGTTTTCATGCAGGCCTGGATGAATTTGTAGAAGAACCGGAAGACGAATATGACCTGATTGTTTCAAACCCTCCATTTTATACCGAAGATTATCATGCTGATGATGAACAGAGGGCCATGGCTCGGTTTACTGATGCCATGCCTTTTGAAAATTTAGTGGAAGCTGCTGCTATATTACTTTCTGAAAATGGAATTTTTGCCGTAATTATCCCTTTTAAAGAAGAAGAAAAATTTATTGCTTTAGCCAAAGAATATGATTTACATCCTATCAAAATTACTCGTGTTAAAGGAACTCCCGTAACTCAAATAAAACGAAGCCTTTTGGCATTTAGCCGAAGTTTTGTAAACGACTTTTTAGTTGATGAATTAGTTATTGAAACTTCCAGGCATGTTTATACGGAAGAATACATTGCTTTGACAAAGGATTTTTATTTGAAGATGTAAAAGTCTAATTTAATTTCCCGTAGGTTCTAATCCTGCAATAGGGATAGTAGTGGAAATCCTTTTTTATCCTTTCTTTAAGGATAAAAAGATTGTAGCGCATAGCCCGACCGTTTACGGATTGCCAAAATTACTATCAAAATAAATTCCTTTATCGGATTATAACAATTGTTAATGGTTTTGTTACATTACTTTGTGTAAATTTGTCAAAACATAAAACGCAATGAAGCCAGACCTTTTTCAATCGCCAGATTATTATTTGTTAGATGATTTGCTCACAGAAGAACATAAACTTGTTAGAGATTCTGCAAGGGCATGGGTAAAACGTGAAGTTTCTCCCATTATAGAAGAATATGCACAACGGGCTGAGTTTCCAAAACAAATTATTAAAGGACTAGGTGAAATAGGTGGTTTTGGCCCATATATTCCTGAGGAGTATGGAGGTGCGGGATTAGACCAGATTTCTTATGGGCTTATTATGCAGGAGATCGAACGGGGTGATTCCGGGGTACGGTCTACCTCTTCTGTACAATCATCTCTGGTCATGTACCCGATATGGAAATTTGGAACAGAGGAACAACGTCAAAAATATTTGCCCAAATTAGCAACAGGTGAATTTATAGGATGTTTTGGGCTAACGGAACCGGACCATGGTTCTAATCCCGGCGGAATGACAACCAATTTTAAAGACAAAGGGGACCATTATCTTTTGAATGGTGCAAAAATGTGGATTTCGAATGCCCCTTTTGCAGATGTTGCTGTAGTATGGGCAAAAAATGAAGAAGGAAGGATACACGGATTAATTGTAGAACGTGGCATGGAAGGTTTTACTACTCCCGAAACACATAATAAATGGTCGCTACGCGCTTCTGCAACCGGAGAATTGATATTTGATAACGTAAAAGTGCCTAAGGAAAATTTACTTCCCAATAAAAGCGGGCTTGGTGCCCCTATGCAATGTCTGGATTCTGCACGCTACGGGATCGCATGGGGCGCGATTGGTGCTGCAATGGATTGTTATGATACCGCTTTACGTTATGCTAAAGAAAGGATACAATTTGACAAACCTATTGCGGGAACACAACTGCAACAAAAAAAACTGGCAGAAATGATTACCGAAATTACAAAGGCACAATTACTAACCTGGCGTTTAGGTGTTTTAAGAAATGAAGGAAAGGCAACAACTGCCCAAATCTCTATGGCAAAAAGAAATAATGTGAATATGGCCATTCACATTGCACGTGAGGCAAGGCAAATATTGGGTGGAATGGGTATTACTGGTGAGTATTCTATCATGAGGCACAGTATGAACCTGGAATCTGTTATTACTTATGAAGGTACTCATGACATTCATTTATTAATAACAGGGGCAGATATAACAGGAATACCTGCTTTTAAATAATCATTTATTAAAATTTGCATAAAATAAT
This sequence comes from Flavobacterium sp., assembly GCA_036386975.1. Classification (GTDB taxonomy): domain Bacteria; phylum Bacteroidota; class Bacteroidia; order Flavobacteriales; family Flavobacteriaceae; genus Flavobacterium. The sequence goes on from DASVUQ010000219.1 coordinate 3,906, forward strand.
TCTTAAAAGCTTCTCCTTTAAAGAGAAGCTTTTAATTTTACAAAAAATTATAGAAATGGATATCCAGTCAGTCAATAATAAATTGCAGCCTCAGAAAAACGCATTATTACAGCATTCATTATATAGCAAAATACAAACTATAGAAGATTTATATCAGTTTTTAGAAGGGCATGTTTATGCCGTATGGGACTTTATGTCTTTGCTGAAGGCGCTTCAGTCACAACTTACCTGTACTACCACACCATGGTTTGCTACTAAAAATCCTGAGACACGTTATCTGATTAATGAAATTGTCCTGGCAGAGGAAACAGACCTGACTTTAGACGGAAGGCACCTGAGCCATTTTGAAATGTACCTGGAAGCTATGGATGATTGCGGTGCCAGCACAAATGAAATAAAACACTTTTTTAAAGGTGTGCTTGAGACACGCAATATTTTTGTTGCCATTAAACAAAGTCATCTGCATACCGGAATAAAAAGCTTCCTGGATTTTACTTTTCGCGTTATAGAAGAAGGCAAACCACACCGTATTGCTGCTGCTTTTACATTTGGAAGAGAAGATCTTATACCGGATATGTTTACTGCAATTTTAAAGAATTTCCAGAAAAATTTCCCTGATACCGATTTGAATAAATTAATTTATTATTTTGAACGCCATATCGAACTTGATAATGATGACCATGGTCCAAAGGCATTGCAAATGGTAACAGAATTATGCGAAAATGATCCCGTTAAGTGGGAAGAAGTAGAAGAAATTTCTATTCTTGCTCTTGAGAAAAGGATACAATTATGGGATGCTATTGAAGAGCAACTTGATTTAAAGCTTGAAACAATATAAATTAATGTCTTATTAAAGATACTTTATTTCGCATTTACTGCTTAATAATATGACATAAAAAAAATACTTTCGCCTTTTTATTGGGATTACTTTTTATAAGTGCATTTAAATCAGAAGGCCAAAGTATCTCTAAAAAAGCAAAAATTTTTGGTAAAGAAATTCAAACGAATTTCACAAATGGAGCAGTTTATAAATAACTTATCTAACAACTAATATAACGTAGATAAATAGAATTAAAACTCAGTATTCTATATTAAAAAACCAGTGAATTAACTTCACTGGTTTTTTTATTTTAGTATCATTTATCGATTTACTCTTTTAAGGCAATTTAAAAGATTACTTAACAATAACTTTTTTCCAACCCTTACTTGTAGCATTGGTAAGTTCCAGTAAGTAAATGCCTGTTGGCAAACCGATAACATTTACTTCGGTATCTAAACCATCTTTGACATCGATAGTTCTTACAAATGCACCAGTTTGAGAATAAATATTAACTTTTTCTAAGCTGGTTTTTGTTTTGATCAGAAATGCCCCGTTAGAAGGGTTAGGGTATACTTGTGACGCATTTAATGAAAAGTCTTCAGTACCGAGTGTTGCTAAAGGTACGTCAACACTATAACCTCTGTTTCCTGAAAAATGATTACTCATAACATAACCAGTAGAACTTCTTCTTGCCCAAGCAAAATCTATAGTAGTGTCCGAATAATTAAAAGTATAATCATTAGAATCACTAGTATTAAATGGCCTTGTATAAACTATTGTCCTCAATCCTGTTGAAGGATTATTATCGTTATTAGATACCAAAGTCCAATTATTATTAGTATCTATAGGAGGAGTAACATTAATTCCATTTTGACTTGCATCTACAAGTATGGTACCATTATAATAAACAAGATCGGTGCCGGGTAACATCCCTTCGCGGTCACCAAAAGAACCGAATTGTAAAGCAAAATACCTGTCATTTGGCCCGCTAAGCGTTAGAGTAGCTGTAGATGTTGCATTATCTAATGTTAAATTAGCAGTCATATTGGTGGTTAATGTTACGACACCTGTAGATTTTTGCTGGGCAAAACCTGTAAATGCTAAAGCTGTAAATAAGATTGAAGTAATTTTTTTCATAATTTTTATTTTATAGTTTTTATTTATTTTAATAAGTTGATAATATCTTCTCTTCCCGAAAAGACCGCGTACTCAAAAGCTGTTTTTCCTTGTTTGTCTACTTTTGATTTGTCTGCTTTATTTTTTAAAAATAATTCAATCAGTTCTTTATTTTTAAACATGACGGCATATATAAGTGCCGTAGTACCATTGGCATCCGCAGCATTGATATCGGCTTTATTTTCTACAAGTAACTTTGCTATTTCATTATTGCCTTTCACTACAGCGGCCATTAGTGCAGTACCCATAGCACTTGAAGAGTTAATGTTAACACCCTTTGATACCAGTAATTTTGCCACTTCATTGTTGCTCCTGTAACAGGCTAATATTAATGGGGAATTGCCTTCAGCATTTACTACATTAAAAGCATTTGGATTTGTCTTGATAATAATTTCTGCCTCAGCAACAGTTCCTTTCCGGGCAATATCAAAAACATCAACAGTTACCTGAGCTATAACAGGCATGGAGAAAAAGAAACAAATAATTAATTTTAACAAGATCCTTTTCATTATTATTAACAATTTAGGGTGTAAAAATAATAATTAATCTTAAATAAGAAAAAATTATCAGGTTTATTTCTGGTTTTTCCGTTTAATTAACTACAAAATGTTAATGGTTTCTTAAAATTTAATTTAGAGATACTATATGCAGCCTACTTTATTGTAGATTCCCTGTGTTTTAGCTGTGTATTTATTATTACTGTTTTTGATTTTGTTCTAACTTCATTTTCATTATCTTCAAATCTTTCAATTAATAACTTAACAGCCGCTTCTCCTATCAGATGCCCGTTTTGGCTTATGGTCGTAAGGCTGGGCGTTAACCTTCTTGCCCATACACCATCGGCAAAGCCAATTAGTAATAGCTGATTGGGAATAGAGATCCCGTTTTCAATTGCAAATTTAGCTGCCATAGCTGATGCATGATTATCAACCGCAAAAATGGCATCAAATACCTGTTCCTGAAACAGCTTCTTTAGTTTTTTATCAAATGCTGATGAATCTTCTTCAACAATAATCAGGTTGGTATCCAGGTCCAGGTGGTGCTCCTTTAAGGATTTAACATATCCGTTAAATCGTAATTTGCTTACGCTAAGATTTTTAATAGCACTAAGAAAAGTGATTTTTTTACATTTTTGTTGAATCAGATACGATACGGCATTAGACGATGATTCCAGATCATCAACAATAACTTTGTCACAATCTACTTCATCTACAATTCTGTCGAACATAACAATTGGGGTGCCGTCCTTGATAGTTTCGACAAAGTGCCCGAAGATGCCTTTCTTTTGCGATTCCTCAGAAACAGATAGAATAAAACCATCGACCGTACCATTGTTCAAAATTTCTAAAGCATGAATCTCTTTTTCAATAGTTTCATTAGAATTTGATATAATAATATTGTATCCTTTTTCATCAGCAGTTTTTTCGATACCACTAATGACCCTT
>DASVUQ010000220.1:0-8183 GCA_036386975.1 Flavobacterium sp.
ATCTATCCTGTTTGGCTTTAGCTTCTGCAAGCACTGTTGTTTCATAATTTTTGCTATATTGCGTTATTTCTTTACATAACTTTTCATTTTCATTTTCTAGGGTATTAATATCGCTTTGCTTTTTATTAAGCGCATTATCGCCTTTTTCCAAGTTTTGGATTTGAACCTTTCTTATGGCTATTTTTTCAGCAAATGTTTTTCTTGTTGTTTCCAACTCTGTTGTTGTAGCGGGTATGGCATAACCCTTTACTTCACCTAAATGCTGTTGAAAACTTTTACCTTCTTTTTCAAATTCCGATTTATATTTTCCACATTGACTGCATTTAGCTCCTACTTTCATATCGGCAATTAAGTTATCTCTTTCCTTATAAAAGGCAGATAGCTCATCTTTTAGCTTCTGAATTTTATTTTTCCATAAAATTTCAAGATTTGCAAGCTCAGCTTTGTTCTGAACAATCTTTGCTTGGTTGCTTTCGTAAGTTGCAACTTTTAACTCAATACTTGTAATATGGCCAATGCCAGAAGTTTGAGCAGATGAATTTAAAGAAGTGAATATACCAATCACCAAATAAATATATAACAAATTTTTCATTTGTGGTTCTATTAGTTGCCAAAAGGATCATCTTCGGCCTTAAACAAATCTCTAAGATATTCTAAGGCTTTTTTAATTTTATTGAAATTAGAATCATCAGATTGTAAATAATTGAAATAAACTACTTTTGATGATTCTTTGTAGAAGGGAGCTTCTTCTAAATAAAAACATTTCCCATAATGATCGCTTTGCTCATATGTCATTTTTTCAGTAGGATTAGAGATGTGTGCTTGTCTTTGACCCGTATTTCCCTTTAGTGTGATTTCAATCACACCTATTGGCTCTCCAGCAACTTTGCTTGTACTTTTCTCAATACTAAGTATATGGGAAGGGTTAAATATATTTTTTTGTCTCATCTCATAATAGTCGCAAGGATAATATGTCCTGTAACTATTAACATATACCCCTTCATCTTTGTAATTTCTCTTTTCCTGTTTAAAAATTACATTATTACCATCTATTGAAACTGAATTACTAAAATAATAATACTTTACATCTTTGGTGGTGCCATTTCTAAGATTCTCATTTATTGTTCTATAGTGACCAATAATTTCTTCGGCTTTTTTATTAAGATAATTAATTGTTTCTTCTTTGGTCAATGCTGCTTTATCTTGAGCAAATAAAGAGATGGAGGACAAAACCAAAAGGCAGATTAATAAAGGTTTTTTCATTATATAGTTTTTTGTTTAAATAGTTGCTTAATAATTTATCATAGTTGTTTTATGTATGTACTGTCGTCATAGGATTCCATTTTCAACTAATTTAATTTTACCTCTTTTTTCCAGTTTTTACTTTTATCATAATTTCATAAAAAGCACATCAGCTCAATTTACGTTTTGCACTAATTTGCATTTCACTTTTAACTCTTACTTTTTCCAAAAATTGCTCAAGTTGTAAGCAAAGCCAAAGCCCATCCATGGCTTATTGTTGTGGTTCCAATTGATAGCATTGCTTCCGATACCTAAATCAAATCCTCCAAAAATGCCAATTTGAAAATTATAAATTGAGTACATAATTCCAATACCAGGAGAAACAATTCCAATAGATTTTTTGCTATCATCTTCAATTGGGTTATCACCAGCAGCAGTATTTGTTTTTTCTAAGCCCGTTGCAGAAAAACTTAGAAACCCTCCAATAGTACAAGATGAACTTGTAGGCAATTGAGTAAATCCTCCTCCTCTTATATATCTAGCTCTGTATGTTCCAATTTTGTAACCTCCGAAAGCACCAATATTTAAATCTCCTGTAAATTCTTGTTCAACTGAAACATTGTTTCTTGTAAATCCGGGACGGATTTTAATTGGTATTGTAATTGGACCAAATTCAAACCCTGTTTCTTTAAAATGTATTAGTTGCCTGTTATCCAATTGGACAATATAGTCGGCTTCTCTGTCATATTTATTAACTAAATAATAATCAATTGTAGTCCCATCTTTTTCATAAACTTCAATTACTTTGTTGCTGTGTTTGTAATAATCTGGGTTTTTAGCAATTTCACATATACTACATTTCCATAAATCGTACTCTGTATCATTAGTTAAGGTAATTATAGAAGGTGTTTCAGAATAAATTTTGTCGTCTTGTAAACTTTCAATATCACATTTTAACTTTCTTTCAATAATTCTTAATTTAACTCCTCCCTTAACTACATATTTTCCATTGAGCCAGTAGTTAATATGAATTTTTGACTTGTCTGTTTCATCAATAAATATGTTGGCTTTCCCATCAAATGATTGAATTTTGATGGCTATAGGTTTATCTACTGAAATGGTCTCGCCTGCGACGGCAGTCTTTTCCTCTGTAACGGTGTAGTTTTCCTCATTGTTTGTAGATGTGTTTTTAAACGTAGTTACTTTCTTGATGTTTGAGCCGGTATTAATTGGTTGAGAGCAATTCTTTACCTTAGTAGTTCTTATTAAAGTAAAACCCTTTCTCATTTTTACGTTGTTTAGTGCCTTATAACTTTGTGCCGAAGCAGAAATTCCAATGATTATTATAATAATAGTAATTAAAATATTTACTCTCATAATTTTAGTTTTTGAGGTTAGTTATTATTTTTTTTTATTAAGTTACTCATAGATTTCAATTATTGTTGTTTCTTTTGTCAATGTTGTACTTCAAAGGTGTTTCCCATGAGGATAACGCAAAACCATCTATATGTCTTATAAACATTTCGTAATACAATTATGATTGTATAAATGTTTCTATTTTAGATTCTCCTTATTTATAAATTGTCAGGAGGTACAAAAAGCTAACCTTTTAAATTACAACTATTATAAACACTTTTAACTTAGGAGCAATATTTTTCATCACAACAAATTACAGATAATCCCTAAACCCATGCAATACCACAAAAGGGGTATTTTTCTTTTAAATAATTTCAACATCAGCTTGTATTAAATATTGGATGCCCTTAAGAAACTACTGATATAATACCTTAAATTTGCATACTTCTTAATGTAGATTTAATATGTCAGAAAAAACTCCTATTAACCCTAAACAGGTTATTGTAATAGGGACTTCCGCTGGGGGCCTGTCGGCTTTGAAAAAATTACTTAGTCAGCTTCAAGATGATTTCCCGTTACCGGTACTCATAGTACAGCATATCTCTGCCGACGCTATTGGCAATGTGATGGTGAGCGCACTTCGTCAGAGTTGTAAGCTAAATTGTTTACATGCAAAAACAGGGGATCGGCTGTTACCGGGGCACATCTATATTGCCCCTTCCGACCATCATTTAATGATTGACCAGCAATTAAAGTTAATGGTGACAAAAGGTGCCCATGAGAACCGGTCACGCCCTGCTATAAACCCCCTCTTTCGGTCCGCCGCGGTTGCTTTCGGTAACGGCGTAATTGGTATTTTGTTAACCGGTTATCTTGATGACGGCACGGCCGGGTTAAAAGTAATTGAGAGATGTGGTGGTATTTGTATAGTACAGGACCCTGAAGATGCCGAATACCCCGACATGCCCAATAATGCCATTAATGAGGTACAGGTAGATTATATCGTACCAATATCGGAAATGGGTGGCCTCATCTACCAATTAATTTACCGAAAAATTTCTAAAAGTCCGCTCATTCCTAAAGACATACTTATAGAGGCATCCATTGCAGCGCGGGTAAGCAGCGACCTGGATTCAGTGAATGCACTTGGTGATCAGGCGCCTTTTAATTGCCCTGGATGTGGGGGCGTTTTATGGGAGATCAATCATGACAGTAATCCAAGATACCGATGCCATGTTGGCCATGCCTATACTGCCGCAACATTAATTGCAGAACAAACAATGAAAATCGAAGAAACGATGTGGACGGCTTTAAGGATGTTTGAAGAGCGGAAAAATTTGCTGGTTGCCATGGCAAAAGATAAAAAGGGTTCAACAGCAAAATCTGCCATGGAGCGGGCAGCACTATCTCAGGTTCACATAGAACGGATCAGGCAGATTTTATTATCAGATGATAAAGGAACAAGTGGCGACATGCCTGCTTAAGCAGAAACAATAATAACTTCTAATCGTTTATGTAAGGAACATGATCATATATTTTTCCAACCTGGTATTTTCGATAATCTTGGAAACATAATTATAATGCTTATTGTCAGGCTGTAATGTTATTTCAAGAAAATTATTTAGACAATTAAAATTTACCCTGCATATTGTTGACTATTTATAGTAGCACTACAATTCTTTCCAAAGCCATTCCTCTGGAGCCTTTTATAAGTATAGTGGCATTCAGAATCTTCATTTGGTTTAATTGTGCGGCAAGATCTTCAAAAGATCTAAAAAAGTAAAAATTACTCTGGTGCGTCCGGTTACTATAGAAATCGTTACCTGTAAAAAAACATTTTATATCTTTTTGATTTTCCAGCAATGCAATCGTATTTCGATGCTCTTGTAGCGATTCATCACCTAATTCAAACATATCTCCTAAGAAAACAATTTTATTGGGTTTATCCAGTTGGATAAAGTTTTCAATTGCGGCTTTCATACTGCTGGGATTTGCATTATAAGCGTCTAATATAATGGTATTGCTGTTTTTTTCAAGTAGTTGGGACCTGTTATTATCAGGGATATACGCTTCAATAGCCTCTTTGATATCATTATCAGGCACTTCAAAATATTTTCCTATTGTAATGGCTGCGTTGATGTTATTAGCATTATACAAACCAATTAATTGAGATTGTATAGTAGTGCCTCCAAGTGTTACTGTTACAAAAGGATTGGCATTAACGGCATCAATAGTAACAAAAGCTTCATTTTTATGTACGCTGAACCCAATTGTTTTTAAACCCCTTGTTTTTTCTTCCTGAATGGGATCATCCAGGTTAATAAAAGCCGTCTTATTGTTTGCAAAAAAGTAGTGATACATTTCGCTCTTGCCTTTTATTACCCCTTCGATTCCGCCAAAACCTTCTAAATGTGCTTTTCCAAAGTTGGTAATATATCCGAAATCAGGCTGCGCAATTTCACAAAGAAATTCAATTTCTTTTTGGTGGTTGGCGCCCATTTCTACAATTCCAATTTCAGTTTTCTGATTGAATGTTAATAATGTCAGTGGGACTCCAATATGGTTGTTAAGGTTTCCTAACGTAGCTTTTACATTGAATTTTTTAGAAAGCACGACCTGGATAAGTTCTTTTGTTGTGGTTTTGCCATTACTGCCTGTCAATGCTATTATGGGCAGCTTTAAATAACTACGATGGTGCTGTGCAAGGTCTTGTAGTGCTTTAAGACTGTCTTTGACAAGTATGGTCCTGTCATCAATATAAAAATCGGGATTGTCTATTACTACATAGGACGCTCCTTTTGATAACGCTTCTTTGGTAAAAGTGTTGGCATCAAAATTATTACCTTTTATGGCAAAAAACATTGACTTATCAGTAATTTTTCGTGTATCTATGGATACAGCATCACAAGATAAAAAGAGGGCATGTAAATTTTCAATGGTCATAGAAACATATTTAAAAAAATAAAAGCCCCGATTAAAGGGCTTTTGATATTTGCATTAACAAAAATTAATTTCTTATGCTTTTCTTTTTATCTGATTTAGGCCCTACTCTTGACATAGCGCATCTAAAGCCGATGTAATCTGTGGCCATGTCCTGAGGGAAGAACCTTCTTTGGCTTGGGTTTAACCAATAAGCCCTGTCTCTCCACGAGCCACCCTTGAATACTCTTGACTGGTCATTTACTAAAGTTGTTCTTTTTGCCTTATCATATTTTCGTGCCATTCTTCCTAAACTGTCTACTGAAACATTATGTTTAGGGGAATCATACATTCTTCTTTTGTCATTAGACTTTTCATCACCTTTTTCATCTTTAAAATCAAAGTAGCGTGTAGATTGTTTATCACCATCTCTGTAATTGATGTTGTCACTTGTTGAGAAGTTTTGCCTTAAGTATGTTTCCTGGTCATCTACAGGGACCTGGGCAATCTGACCCGGGAAATTCCTTGCTATTATCCTACCGTTACTAACAGTATCATATTTAATATTATCTGGAGTAACCAGTTCAACTTTACCGTCTTCACCAATTTTGTTTTTCATGTAAACGTTACCCCGGTAATAATTAAAGTCGTTTGCTTCATCATCTACAATGGGCCTGTATACATCAGCAACCCATTCTGCCACATTTCCGGCCATATCATATAGACCAAAATCGTTAGGAGGATATGACTTAACTTTATTAGTGATATCTGCACCATCATCAGACCAACCGGCAATACCTCCGTAATCACCTTTACCTTGTTTAAAGTTGGCTAATTGATCTCCTCTTATGATTCTTTTTGAAGACCTTGTATATGACCCTTTCCAGGGATATTTCTTCTGGCCTTTATAGTTGTTGTACTCTCTTGTTCCTACATCAGCAGCAGCAGCATATTCCCATTCTGCTTCGGTTGGTAGCCTGTATTCAGGAGTAAATAATCCTGAAGATCTTTGAGCATAAATATTAGTGGGCTCTACTGTTTGTGAAGGGCTACCTTTATCACCTTTAGTTGTTCTGGGTTTAGCTTTTCCGTTTTTTCCTTTTAATACAATAGTTTCATCACCACCAAAAGTTTTTGAAGGAACATTGATATAAGTTTCAGTATTGAAATTACTTTCAGCACTGATATTATTTATTTTCGCACCTTTTTTAAGGTAACCTTCTTTTTCAAGGATATCTTCATTTACCCTTTCTGTCCTCCATTTAGCAAATTCAGTTGCCTGGATCCAGTTTACACCTACAACAGGATAATTAGCATAAGCAGGATGCCTTAAATAATTATTGGTCATCGTTTCATTATAGCCTAATCTGTTTCTCCATACAAGCGTGTCTAAAAGGGCACCTTCATAAATATTCTTGTATTTTTCTTCTGAGGGAGGGAAAACAGTTTTAACCCAAAAAAGATACTCTGCATACATGGCATTTGTAACTTCTGTTTCATCCATGTAAAAAGACTGTACATGTTGCTGTGTTGGTGTATTATTCCAATCGTGCATGATATCATCTTCTACTTTACCCATAGTAAAAGTTCCGCCTTCCACTAAAACCAAACCAGGGGCAGCAGCTTGCTTTTTGAATTTAGTGTTGAGCTGAAAACCGCCTCTCTTATCATTAAGAGGACGTCCTGTGGCTGCAGACTTGTTAGAACTTGAGTTTTTACTACAACTAGAAACACCCAGTACTAATACTATTGCTAACAATAGTTTAACTGTCATAATTTTGTTTACTTTCATACTTTAAGCAGGTAATAAATTTAGCGCAATATAAGATTTTACATTTATAACACAATAGAAATTTATAAAAAAAATAACTATAATTTGCCTTAAACAGACGAAATTATAACGTAAAATTAACTTATCTATTGTTTAAATTGTCTAATTTATTCATTTATTTTTATTTGAAATACTATTTTCAATATTTTATCGTTATTTTGATTAATGAAAAAATTATTACTCTTCATATTTTTTAGTTGTTTCTTCAATGTTACCGGTCAGAGCAGCGGTAATTTCGTTTTGAACTGGAGTGATAAACTAGACTATTCTTCTGAGTCTATACAGCGTAAAATCCCCCAGTTTCAGTTGCAAAATTTTTATTTTGATGATGTAGCCGGCACCATATATTTAACATTGAACATTCCGGTTTCATTTGAAGCTGATACTAATGTCACTTTATCTAATATTATTTATGAAACGGTTGCTGTTTCTCAATTAGGTGATCTTCCGGTTCAATCCCTTTCTTCATCCTTAAATGCTAAAGTTACTAATTCAAAGTCGCGTAATGAATTGTCGGCTATATTAACCTTAATTCCTATCATTAAAGACGAAACAGGAATTAAAAGATTAAAATCATTTACTTATACGCTTCTACCTAAAAACAGCAGCATATCAGATGCTAATTTCCGATCAAAAACAGGCCGAGGTGTTACTACTATCTATAATTCTGTTTTGTCAAATGGTGACTGGTATACTTTTTATGTAGAAAAATCAGGAGTATATAAACTTTCAAAAAGCTTTCTTCAAAATCTTGGATTAGACGTTAATGTTGATCCAAGGAAAATAAAAATATATGGTAATGGCGGAAGAATGCTTCCTTTGTTAAATTCAGTCG
>DASVUQ010000221.1:0-3954 GCA_036386975.1 Flavobacterium sp.
TGCCTCGTTAAAAACAGAATTAATAAACAGAGGTTACACATTTGAATCTGATACAGACACAGAAGTTCTGGTTAACCTGATTGAAGAAGTACAGAAAAAAGAAGGAATAAAATTAGGTAAAGCAGTGCAAATCGCATTGAATCAGGTAGTAGGAGCATATGCTATTTGTGTTTTTGATAAACAAAAACCTGACGAAATTGTAGTGGCCCGTTTAGGAAGTCCTTTAGCCATTGGGATAGGGGTAGATGAATATTTTATAGCTTCAGATGCATCCCCTTTTATTGAATATACATCCAATGCTATTTATCTTGAGGATGAAGAAATGGCTATTGTAAGAAAAGGCAAAGCTTTAAAAATAAGAAAAATTAAAGATGATGGAATAGTTGACCCTCTTGTTCAGGAATTAAAAATTAACCTGGAACAAATTGAAAAAGACGGGTATGATCATTTTATGCTGAAAGAAATTTATGAACAGCCCAATGTTATAAAAGATACTTACAGAGGACGGCTTCTTGCACATAAAGGGATTATTCAGATGGCAGGTATCGAAGACAATCTGGAAAAATTTATTAATGCCAACAGAATCCTTATCGTAGCCTGTGGTACATCATGGCATGCAGGATTGGTAGCGGAATATATAATTGAAGAATTTACCAGAATACCTGTGGAGGTAGAATATGCATCAGAATTCAGATACAGAAATCCGGTTATAAACAAAGGCGATGTGGTTATAGCCATATCTCAATCGGGAGAAACGGCAGATACTTTAGCAGCGATTAAATTAGCTAAAGAAAATGGGGCGCTTGTTTTTGGAGTATGTAATGTAGTAGGCTCTTCTATTTCAAGAGAAACCCATGCGGGTGCCTATACCCACGCGGGCCCGGAAATCGGAGTGGCATCAACAAAAGCATTTACTACACAAATTACGGTGCTTACACTTATTGCATTGCGTATCGCTAAAGCGAAAGGCACTTTAACACACTCCGATTATCACAGGTATTTGCTGGAATTAGAATTAATGCCCCAGAAAGTAGCAGACGCTTTAACAACAAATGATAAAACAAAAGAGATAGCAGCTGTCTTTAAAGATGCTCCCAATTGTCTTTATCTGGGAAGAGGTTATAACTTTCCTGTTGCTTTGGAAGGCGCCCTAAAACTTAAAGAAATATCATACATACATGCCGAAGGTTATCCTGCCGCAGAAATGAAACACGGGCCTATAGCCCTTATTGATGAACATATGCCTGTAATAGTGATAGCGCCAATGCAAAACCATTATGATAAAGTGGTAAGTAACATTCAGGAGATTAAATCAAGAAGCGGTAAGATAATAGCCGTAGTTACTAAAGGTGATACGCAGGTAAGGGATTTAGCAGATTATGTTATTGAAATCCCCGAGACTGTAGATGCATTTTCTCCTTTATTAACTACCATACCATTACAATTGCTTTCTTATCATATTGCAGTAATGAGAGGATGTAATGTGGATCAGCCAAGGAATCTTGCTAAATCAGTTACAGTAGAGTAATTTCATATAAATAATAGTAGAAAGCGAGGCATGCCTCGCTTTTTTGTATTTAAAAGAAAATATTTCTAATTTATAGAAAATACAATTATTATCTCTATTTATATACTTACACCACTTTTTTATTAACTATAATGCCTATATGATAAATAAAATTTAAAAAATTATATATTAAAGAATATTTAATAATTAGCACATTTATTTTAGTTATTATTAATATTTCATTGGTTTTTATTAATATTAAATTTATTTGTACATTGGCTTCCTAAACTAACAAAAAATCCAAATCCAATGAAAGTCTATTTATTTATTTTGTCATTGTTGTTCTGTGGGGGCATTTACTCGCAAAGCACAATTTCAGGATTAGTTAATGATGTTAACAGTAAACCAGTACCAGGAATAAATATTAAAGTCGTAGGTAGCCCCGGTGGGACATCTACTGATTTTGATGGTAGGTTTACTATAAAAACATCAAAAAGTTTCCCTGTTACTATTCAGGCATCAGGAGTTGGTTTTCTTACACAATCTATAATAGTCAACAGTGCTGAAAATGTTACTATTATAATTGAAGAAGAGGAAACTAAACTTAATGAAGTTGTTATTTCTGCTTCCAGGACCCCGGAAAGGATAATAGAATCTCCTGTAACAATTGAGAGGATGGGTATACAGGAAATTAGGAATACCACTGCACCTTCTTTTTATGAGGGATTAGAAAACTTAAAAGAAGTACATTTTAATACAAGTAGTTTGTCTTTTAAATCTGTAAATACCAGGGGGTTTGCAGCTGTTGCCAATACCAGGTTTATGCAATTGGTAGATGGTATGGATAACTCCTCACCGGCACTAAACTTTGCTTTAGGAAACCTTATTGGGGTATCTGATATTGATGTGGCCAACGTAGAGATCTTACCGGGGGCTTCTTCTGCACTTTATGGGGCGAATGCTTTTAACGGAATATTGTTTATGAACAGTAAAAACCCTTTTACAAGCCAGGGGATGAGTGCTTACTTTAAATACGGTAAAACATCTCAGGATGCTGCAGGTGTTAATGATTATTATGATTTTGGAATCAGGGCAGCGCATGCATTTAGTGATAAAGTGGCTGCAAAAGCCAACTTTACTTATATGAGGGCAACGGAATGGATTGCAGATGATCAAAGAAGCGTAACAGGCGGGTCAATTGGTCATGCTAATAACCAAAATTATGACGGGCTTAACGTCTATGGAGATGAGGTAACAACATTTATTAATAATGTGGGGCAGGTAAGTAGGACCGGTTATAGAGAACGGGATCTTACAGATAATAAAATAGACAACGTTAAAGCAGATTTTTCGTTACATTTCAAGCCTTTCGCCAATAATATAGAAATTATTTTGCAACATAAATTAGGTATCGGTAACACATTATATCAGGGGGCAAATAGGTACGCATTAAGAAATTTTTCTCAAAACCAGTCAAAACTTGAAGTTAAGGGTAAAAATTTCTTTGCAAGAGTATATATGACTGAGGATGATGCAGGAGACTCTTATGATATGCGATTTGCCGCATGGAATGTTAACAGAGAGGCAAAATCAGATACAGAGTGGTTCACTAATTATGCTACTGCATACCAGCTTTCTGGTGCTATTTTAGGTACTAATGCTGCTACATCTGCAGTAAATGCAAGAAATTATGCAGATTACAACATACTCCCTACAGGTTTGCAAAGCCTTCCTCAATTTGCGACTGCCCCAACAGGAAAAGCAAGATTTGAGCCGGGGACAACAGAATTTAAAAATGCATTAGCAAAAGTTATAGCCAATCCAAATATAGGAAATGGCGGTGCGCAATTTCAGGATCAGTCAAAAGTATACCATACGGATATTAATTATAACCTTAAAGAGTTAATATCGTTTGCTGAAATTCAGGTAGGAGGTTCCGGAAGGCAATACCGATTAAATTCCAATGGGACTATCTTCACAGATTATGACGGTGATATCAAATATGAAGAATTTGGTGCCTATACACAATTACAAAAGAAATTTTTAGATGACCGTTTAAAATTTACAGGATCTATACGTTACGATAAAAGTCAAAATTTTAAAGGGTTTGTGTCTCCAAGAATAGCATTTGTATATTCTGGCGGTGCTACAAAAGTTCATAATTTCCGTGTTTCTTATCAGACAGGTTTTAGAAACCCTACCACACAGGATCAGTATATTGGTTTAAAATTAGGACCATTTTCCCTAATAGGTTCAGCATCGGACAACTTAGCAAGGTTTACAGAAACAGTGCCGGTTAGTGCTAATGGACAGATACCAGGATTAGCTGGCGCTACTTCTGTAACACTTTCTGGTGTAGATGCTTACAATAACTCTTATACATCAGCATCAGTTCAGGCATTTGCCGTTTCAAAGAACACCAATGATCTGCAAGTGGCCAATATAGG
>DASVUQ010000222.1:0-5820 GCA_036386975.1 Flavobacterium sp.
TTCTAAAGTTGGTAGTTTATAATCATTAGCAAAAACGAAATCGGCGGTTGGCGTAGTAGTTACTTTTATTTCTTTGGCTTCAAATTTGCCTTGAAGAGCGGCGTTGCCACTCTCTTTTACTGTAAAAACCTCTCTTCCTGGAACACCATTATATCCCACAAAAAAGCGATGTTGCCCTTGTGAAAAGTAATCAAAACTTGCATTGCTGATACCCAGTCCAAAATAATTATTTGAACCTCCATTCCATAACGAAATTTTATTTGGAGAAGTAGAGGGATCAGAATAATTATTCCCCAAGTCTAATTTACTTAGTGGATTTGCTGTCCCTATACCTACGTTGCCATTATCGGATAAAGTCATTTTTGAACCAGAACCATTTCCATTTTCTGAATAGCTCCAAAATTGTAAACTGTTGCCATAGTTCGCAGTCATATTATAAATTCTCCATATATTTGCAGCGTTACCTGTTTTTAAAGGATTCTCAAGTGAAATAGTTCCTCCTTCATTTGAAGCTATTGATGATATTATGCTTCCATTAACCGTCTGCTGGCCAGAAAACGTATTAATACCTTTGGTTGCCAACTCCACCCACGGATTCCAAATCCCAGCTCCACCTGCATCACCATTGTTGGTTCTAAAAGAAATATGGTTTCCTCCATTGGGTCCATAATCAGCATTGATTTGTGTGTCATAGTTGTTAGAAAATCCACCGAAACTTATTAATGAACCATTCCAGGGCGTTCCCGATGTTGCATAAGCAAAGGTATAACCGCCTGTAAAATTATTAGCCGTATTTGCTGCTTGAATTGATACAGTTGGGTTTAAAGTTTGTGCTTTAGCATTGAAAACAAGAACTGCGAATGTTAAAAGGATTTTGTATTTCATAATTTATTTATTTTTAATGGTTTAATATTAACAAGATTTCTCAAAACTATATATTTATTTTTGTAGTATTATCATAAGTTCGATATAAACTCTATATTAGAGGATAACAGTGGTATAAGATTTTATTTGTAAGATATTGACGAGAATTAAAGACATAAAAAAATCGGATCCGTTTTATGGGTCCGATTTTGTAGCAAATGGAGATTTAAACCTTCGACCTCAGGGCTATGGGTCCTCTGGGTACACCCACTAAGTTATCTGGTTAAAAAATAATGCCGTCCATCTGTTAATACGGCTGCAAATAAAAAATTAACATCAGGGGTTTCAGGTTTTCAGGACAGAAAATTTATTTTAATTTATAATACATAGCATAATGTTGTGTGGAATTTATTAAGCCTATAGGTTTTAAGTTTAAGACGCGGGAAGGGGTTATACAGAAAGCCTATACTAATTGGGGAGAATGTAATTCAGAACCTGACAGCAATGAATATAAATTCAATAGCACCGTTGTTATACCAGGTAATACATCATTATACAAAGTTGATGGTCATAGGGGGAGTACCTATATTAAACTCGGCAATTATTAAGAAAAAATTAAATAATATCCTAAAAAATTATAGGCGCAATTTCAAAAGAAGCCCTATAAAAAAAGCTTACTATAATAAGAGCCTTCGAGGCTTCTTCACTAGGTTTCTGACGTTTGTTGTTTTATTTAGTGTTTCTCCAAAAATTGATAAAACCTGACTATATCTCTCCTGTACGGATTTAGGGATTTATTTTTCTAATTAAAATAATACGTTATTAAGAAATAGCTTATAAATTAGTTTTTTGTCCAAATACAAATTCCACTTAAAAAATTATTCCGTTCAATAATTTTTATAGATTATAACGGCACTTTTAAACTAAAAATTTAATGTAGAATGTTTGGAAAATGCAATAAAAAAATCCGTAATACTTAATATAATCAAGTAATTACGGATTTAATTTGTACCCGGAGCCGGAGTCGAACCGGCACGGTTTCCCACAGGTGTTTGAGACCAGCGCGTCTACCAATTCCGCCATCCGGGCTTAGCAGGCAATGAAATATTGTTAACAAATATTTCAAACGCAATAGGATTCATTTTAATGCCTAAACAAAAAAACCAACCCTTTCAACACGGTGCAAATGTAAAAAATAAAATTACACCTTCTTAAAAAATACTCTAATTTTTCCTTCCTTAGTTCGATTTTATTCCTAAATTTGCACCTCGTTAACACACAACATAACTAACTAACTACATCCAAGGTATTTATATAGATTAAGTTTTATACAATGACAGCCGGCACGACCGGAACAAATTGACAAAGCAATTATATAAAAGTGCAGCGGAACAAAAACAGTACGATACAATGCCACACCAGGAACCAGAAGCAAAAATATTTGCGTGTTCACAAAGTGTCTATTTAGCGCAACAAATTGCTGAAAACTATGGTGTTTCATTAGGAAAAGTAACATTCTCAAAATACAGCGACGGGGAATTCCAGCCGTCCTACGAAGAATCCATAAGAGGATTACGTGTATTTATTGTATGTTCTACCTTTCCAAGCGCAGATAATTTAATGGAGTTATTACTGATGATCGATGCAGCAAAAAGAGCATCTGCCAGACATATCACAGCAGTAATCCCTTATTTTGGCTGGGCAAGGCAAGACAGAAAAGACAAGCCACGGGTACCAATCGGGGCCAAGCTGGTCGCAAAATTACTGGAATCTGCAGGGGCAACAAGGATCATGACAATGGACCTTCATGCCGACCAGATCCAGGGGTTCTTTGAAAAACCGGTAGATCATTTGTTCGCCTCAACGATCTTTTTGCCTTATGTAAAAAGCCTGAGCCTGGACAACCTAACTATTGCGTCGCCGGACATGGGCGGTTCAAAAAGAGCCTATGCCTATTCTAAATTTTTAGGGTCCGATGTAGTGATTTGCTACAAACAAAGAAAAGTAGCCAATCTGGTTGGTTCTATGGAATTAATAGGAGAGGTAAAAGGCCGGCATGTTGTCCTTGTAGACGATATGATCGACACCGGAGGCACTTTGGCGAAAGCCGCCGATTTAATGATAGAAAAAGGGGCATTAAGCGTTCGTGCCATTTGTACACATGCTATCTTATCGGGAGATGCCTACGAAAAAATAGAAAATTCGCAATTGAGCGAACTCATAGTAACGGATTCGATACCGTTAAAAAAACAATCGAATAAAATAAGAGTCGTAAGTTGTGCGCCTCTTTTTGCAGAAGTGATGCAAATGGTACAACACAATAATTCGATCAGTGGGAAGTTTTTGATGTAGAATAGCTCTTAGCCATTAGCTCTTAGCTATCTGAATTCAGCTGGAATTTGGAACATGGAAGATAAATGAAGAGTGAAATTGAATTGAAGCAGTTTGCCCGCGTTAGGGATTGAAGCAAGGTGCCGCGCACCGCGAAAAGCCCGGCCAGGGCTGAGCGTTGAAAAGCAGTCTGGCGGACTGTTTTAGCGAAGAGCCAGCCGGTGCGTGAGCCGGTGTGAAAGGCAACGCCCCAAAAAAAGCTAACAGCTAAACGCTGAAAGCTCAAAAGAAGAAATTTTTATTAACTATATTTTTTTACAATGAAATCGATTACAATTAAAGGATCAGAAAGAGAAAGCGTGGGCAAAGCAGCGACTAAAGCCTTACGTAATGCTGGAGCGGTTCCTTGCGTGTTATACGGAGGAAATCAACCAGTTCAATTTTCGGCAGACGAAAAAGAATTCAAAGACTTGGTGTATACTCCAAACGCTCACACAGTTGTGATCGACCTTGGCACTACACAATTAAACGCTATCCTACAGGATATCCAGGTTCACCCTGTTTCCGACAGGATTTTACACATGGACTTCTTTGAATTAAAAGAAGACAAAGAAATCATTATGGAAGTACCGGTAAAAGTTACAGGAACTTCTCCGGGCGTACTTCTGGGAGGGGTGCTACGTTTAAGCCAACGTCGTTTAAAAGTAAAAGCCTTGCCTAAAGACCTTCCTGATTTTATTGAAGTAGACATTACACCATTAGAAATGGGTAACAAATTATATGTTACGAAATTAGCTTCAGATAAATACAAATTAATGCACCCTGAAAACACAGTGGTAGCACAGGTAAGAATTTCACGTGCCGCTATGAAAGCAGCTCAGGAAGCAGCAAAAGCAGCAAAAGCACCTGCAAA
The DNA here is from genome assembly GCA_036386975.1 of Flavobacterium sp. Taxonomy (GTDB): domain Bacteria; phylum Bacteroidota; class Bacteroidia; order Flavobacteriales; family Flavobacteriaceae; genus Flavobacterium. Next base: position 4,109 of record DASVUQ010000222.1, read on the forward strand.
AGGGGCCAAGAAAAAATAATTTCTTGCTACTCATACTCAAAAGCACCGATATTTCGGTGCTTTTTTTATTCAACCTAAATTTATTTCAGATTCCCCTAATTCAATTCAATCTACATTCACCAATCTACCTTCTCCAATCTCCACTCTACAACCTATACTCCCTAACCTATATTCTAAAATCTACCTTCTTCAATCCAAATTCTTCAATCTGCATTCTAAAATCTACCTTCTTCAATCTTAATTCTTCATAAGGAGCTATTCCGGCTATTCGCTCTATCCACGCAAAAAAGCGTGGGATGCCGCTACTATCCGGGCTAAAAATTCCGGTTGTAAAGCACCATTTTCATTTTTCAAATCAATAAATTTGCAGTATGGAATTCCCTAAACACCTTTTAGAAAAAATCGAAGCAAGGAAACAAAAAAACGCTTTCAGGCAACTGCCTTCAACTAATAACCTTATTGATTTTGCATCCAACGATTATTTAGGTTTTTCCGGGTCAGCAGCTATTTTTAACACGACACACCGTTACCTCACAGATCATAAAATCATCCAGAACGGAGCTACCGGTTCGCGTCTTTTGTCCGGCAATCATCCCTTATACAAAATAGCCGAAGACTATATTGCTGCTTTTCATCAGGCGGAAACCGCCTTAATTTTCAATTCCGGTTATAATGCCAATACAGGTTTTTTTAGTTCCGTTCCACAAAAAGGTGATCTAATACTGTATGACGAATTGTGCCATGCTTCTATTCGGGATGGCATCCTGATGAGTAATGCAAAAGCCTATAAATTCCGGCACAATGATTTTGAACATTTAGAAAACCTGCTCATCAAAAACCCGGGAACTACGGTTTATATTGTTACCGAAAGTATTTTCTCTATGGATGGTGACACCCCCAACTTAGAAGAATTGGTCATGATTTCATCAAAATATAAAGGTTACCTTGTCATTGATGAGGCACATGCCTTAGGTGTCATCGGTGAAAAAGGACAAGGGCTTGTTCAGGAATTACAGTTGCAGGACCATGTTTTTGCCCGTATAATAACATTCGGAAAAGGCCTGGGATGCCATGGTGCAGCCATTTTAGGCACACAACAGCTAAAAGAATACCTCATTAATTTTTGCCGTAGCTTTATATATACTACAGGACTTTCTCCGCATAGCATAGCAACGATTTTAACCGCATACCAACATTTAGAAAATGATACTACTGCACTGCAAAAGCTAAAGGATAACATTCTTTTTTTCAATCAGGAAAAAAACTTACAAAGCCTAAAACCCATTTTTGTACAAAGCAAATCGGCCATTCAGTGTGCTATAATTCCCGGAAATGAAAAAGTAAAGGCTATTGCCAATGCATTACAACACCATGGTTTTGATGTAAAAGCGATTCTGTCCCCAACAGTCCCTGAAGGCCAGGAACGTTTACGCTTTTGTCTGCATACTTATAATACACACGAACAACTATCAGCTGTATTAGCCTGTCTTTCCTCTATTCTATAAATTTTTTGAATTTTTCGTAACATATTCTATTATTCAGCTACTTATCTAGCGGTACCAAAACAGAATAGCTTAAAATCTTTTTAATTATTATTAATTTAAATACAAATGAAAAATTTAATCCAGTCCATACTTATATTTATAGTAGTAGTAACCGGAGTTACGCTACGTGCCCAATCACTACCCAAAGAAAACTCAGTATTATGGGAA
>DASVUQ010000223.1:0-2990 GCA_036386975.1 Flavobacterium sp.
CAGCAGTTAAAATTTCATCTTGTTTAATTATAACATCTGTATTCAAAGTTAAAGATTTTTCGTTATTATCTAATCCTTTCAAAAAGTCATCAATAATACCAAAATACTCAGTTGTTATATGTAATTGTTTTTTATCGTCTCTATATCCGCTTAAGACAGGAGTAAGGGTAAGATAATTTGTTTTTTGAGGAATTGGTATAATTTCTGAATAACCTATGTAAACTTTATCATTTTTTAATGTTACTTGTATAAGTAGTGCATCATCAACAGACTTTTTAAAAAGCTTCTCTAATTCATCTCCGTTTTTATCAACAGCCCAGCCGATTAACTGAGACTTTTTAAATCTCCATAAAAAGTATAAATTGGATAGAACCACCAGGCAAATAGAAGCCAGGCAAGAAAAAACAACTGTCCACAAATAGTCTACTTTCTGGATGGGAATTATTTTGAGAAATGTAATTGTATTTGGTGTAGCATTAGGAAACAGCCACTCAATAAATAGTCTAATTATAAATCCAATAGTGATTATAATTAAAGCTACAGAAACAGATTCAAATATAATTCTGTTTTGCGATAGCCTTTGTGTGTTATATTTAAAATAATGAGAATATATTAAAATAAAATAGCCAACAATTACAGGGAGTAAGAGCAGATTGTAAGGCATAGTAGTTAAGCTCTATTAGCTTTTATCTGTTCTTGGATTACAACAGATTTTTTGATGTTATTGATGGCTTCTCTAACCTCTGTTCTGTTATAGAAAACTTTTTTGTCAACATATAATCGTCCTTCAACAGTACCTCTTAATCCGGTGTCTTTAAAGTCTGATTTTTTGAATAGGTTAATAATGGCTGTCATAATAAAAAGTTTAGTTCAACAAAAATACAATTTTTATAGTAAAGTACATTTTCTTACACAAATTATTTTTACAATTATTACTAACGTTCTTAAACTTTGCGTGGTCGAAATCAAGAAAGCCGAAACTTTTTGATTAAGCATTCAAATATACAAAACAAATTTTAAATTACCTAAACCTACAATTCTCTTTGTGCATTTATATAAATTTTGTTACCAATGTTCTAAACATAATTATATTAAATGTAAATTTTAGATTTAAATGCCGCAGCATTTTTCATTTAAGAAAAAATCATATTTTTGATAGTATACTATATTATTATTTAAAATTTGTTACTACTTAAAAAACTGAAAAAGGCATATCTTTACATCCAAAACTAATATTATGATTACAATAAAAAGTAATATTCTAGGGACGCAGTTAGAACAATATTTTTTACAGTTTAGAAAAAATATTATTGGAATAGAGCAGGAGTTTGTTTCTTCTTACGGAAAGCAACGAATCGTTTATACTGACTGGACAGCCAGTGGCAGGCTGTACCGCCCTATTGAAGAAAAAATCATTAATGAATTTGGTCCGTTTGTGGCTAATACTCATACGGAGACTACGGTTTCAGGAACGGCTATGACACTTGCTTACCATCATGCCAGAAAAATTATAAAAACGCATGTTAATGCCAGTTCAGATGATGTTTTAATTACTGATGGAACAGGAATGACGGGAGTAGTCAATAAATTCCAAAGAATTTTAGGATTAAAAATACCTGAAAATTTAAAAGAATTTGTCGTAATACCTAAACAGGAAAGGCCTATAGTTTTTATTTCCCACATGGAGCATCATTCCAACCAGACGTCCTGGCTAGAAACAATCGCGGAAGTTGTTGTCGTCCCTGCTTGTGAAAAAGGTCTTTTTTGCCTTAATAACTTTAAAGATTTGTTAAGCCGGTATCAGGACAGAAAAGTAAAGATTGCTTCAATAACTTCTTGTTCTAACGTTACAGGTATTCACACACCTTATTACGAAGTAGCCAAATTGATGCATCAAAATAACGGGCTTTGTTTTGTAGATTTTGCCTGTTCCGGTCCTTATGTAAAAATAGATATGCATCCCGAAGATCAGGAAAGTTATCTGGATGCTATTTTCTTTTCTCCTCATAAGTTTCTTGGTGGCCCTGGGACTTCAGGGGTTTTAATATTTAATAAAAAATTATATTCAAATCTAGTGCCCGATAATCCGGGAGGTGGCACTGTAAAATGGACCAATCCATGGGGTGTACATAAATATATTGATAATATTGAAGAACGTGAAGATGGCGGCACTCCCGGGTTCCTTCAGGTAATAAAAACAGCTTTAGCCATACAACTCAAGGAGAAAATGGGAATTGACGCTATTCTTAAGAGGGAACATGAACTTGTAAATTATATTTTTTCAGAGTTAAATGATTTTCCTAATATCAATATTTTAGCTAAGAACCATCAGGACAGGCTAGGGGTTATTTCTTTTTATATTGATGACCTGCATTTTAACCTGGGCGTAAAATTGTTGAATGATAAATTTGGTATCCAGACCCGTGGCGGCTGTAGTTGCGCAGGGACATACGGACATTATTTATTAAATGTAAATGAAGAAACATCAAACAATCTGGTATGCAAGATAGACTCAGGAGAATTAATTCATAAGCCAGGCTGGATCAGAATGTCTGTGCACCCAACAACAACAAATAAAGAAATCGAATTGGTTTGTAAAAGTATAAAAGCACTTGCAGCAAATCATAAGGAGTGGTCAAATGATTACAATTATGATTCGACATCTAATGAATTTATACACAAAAATGCAAGGCCTCTGGAGAAAGAAATGGTTAAGCAGTGGTTTACAGATTAGGGTTTTTACCAGCATGTTTCCATCTTTTGTGCGTCCAGAAGTAAAACTCCGGTGCTGCAAGGATTTGTTTTTCTACTTCCCGCAAATACAGGCTGGTAATTTCATAGTCCGGGATCTCCAAAGGGTTGTCGACTAGTGGGCAAATAGTTGCCTGATAATACCCTCGTTTTACTTTTTCCACTTTTACAAAAATCATATTAAAGTCCAGACGCTTTGCAATCATTTCTGCGCCTGTGTAAACGGGGACATTAATACC
>DASVUQ010000224.1:0-9741 GCA_036386975.1 Flavobacterium sp.
TTTTCAAACAAAATAATTGAACTAATTGAAAATAAAGATTTAGCTATTGAAATGGGGAAAAACGCTAAACTTTCTATTCAGAAATATGATATAGATGTAATAATGAAAAGTTGGAATGAATTATTTTTGTCTATTAAGAACAAAACTATTTAATCATTTTTTCAGACTACATATAAAACCCAGCCGGTACAAATCAAAACAAAACAAACTTGGATTTTTGTTTAAAATTTTACGTTTTAAGAAACTCTTACTTAATTTAAAAAAACAATTTACTACACCCGTTAAATGATATTTTTTTAATAGTTTATACTTTGATAATAAATTGTTTACTATTTCAATTTTATCTTTATTTGCCAATATTTCCGTTCGGGATAGTACTGATTGTAATGATTTTTCAAAAAAAACGTCATTCTTTTCTAATCCCAGATGAAATATTCCATTGTCAATATGTAATACATTTATTTTACGGATAAATAGTTGATAAGAAAAATAAATATCCATACCATAAAAATTATGGTTACCCGCATAGTTACACAATTGAAAAACATTTTTTTGAATTAGAAGGTTACCCGAAAAAACGGATGAGTATGGTTTTTTATTTCTTACACTTGCCAATTTTTCTTCACGAGACTTCCCATATTTATAACGCAAAATTTTCGATTCATGAGGCAATATATTCTCATATTGATAGCCACCAATAATAACTTGGGTTTCATTATTGATACTTGAAATATAAGTGGTAATAAAATTTTTATGAACTGGAATTACATCTGCATCAAGAAATAAAATCCATTTATACTTTGCTAGCCCCGCCAAACTATTGCGAGTTTGGGTTCTGCCAAGATTTTTTTTATTGGAATGAAATTGGCAATTTTCTAGTTGGTATATTTTTTTATTTTCTTCCAGAAAATAAGTTGAAAAATCATCTAAAACTATAATTTCAAAATTTATTTTAGCATTTAGACATTGGCTATTTAATTCCGAAACAAGCGGAAAAATATTATAATTGTAAGTTGGAATAAGTATTGAGAGCATGAATCAGAAATAAAGTTCAAATATAAACTTTTCTATTGATGATGTTAAGGTTCATTCTCTAAAATCATAATTCAGCGATACAGCGATACAATTGTCAAAAAAACAGTCTGACCATCTGATACGAAAATATCATTAAAGACTACAAGCTGGTCATTGCTTCAGGATCCTATGAAAATTTTATCCGGAAAAATATCGGGGGTACTTCTAATATTGAATTTGTTTATCTAGAAAATTTTGAAAAACTAAAAGAGCTTTTAAAAGAGGCGCACATCAATATAATTCTCTCTTTCCAAAAATCAGGAACTAAATTAAAGCTAGTGAATTCGCTTTTCAGAAGCCGTTTTTGTATCATCAACGAAAACATTATAGATGATGAAATTGTTTCAGACTTCTGTGTACTAATAGCTTCAAAAGAAGAATTGATTTCGAAAATTAATATTTTGAAAACACAATCTTATACCGATAGCAAAAATAAAAAAGCAGTGCTGGAAAAATAGTCAATGCACAGAAAATAATCGAAATATTGGAAAATTTAAAGCATTAAACCGTCCGCTGAACCACTTCAAAAATAGTCCCGTTTTCACACTTTAGCGTTTTAGAAGGAAACTTCATCAATAACGCATAATCGTGTGTGGCCATGATGACTGTTTTGCCGTTTTCGTTAATTCTACGTAATACCTCTAAGACTTCTGCACTGGTTTGCGGGTCCAGGTTCCCTGTAGGTTCATCGGCTAATATCAATTCGGGATCATTAAGCAAGGCCCTTGCAATAGCCACACGCTGTTGCTCACCCCCTGACAGCTGGTGTGGCATTTTAGAAGCCAGGTTCTTTACGTCTACCTTATCGAGTACTTCATTAATTTTTACCTGCATCTCGGCAGCATCTGTCCATCCGGTAGCTTTGAGGACAAAAATCATATTCTGATTTACAGTACGGTCCGGTAGTAATTTAAAATCCTGAAAAACAATGCCTATCTTTCGTCTCAGATACGGAATATTTTTTTCTTTTAGTGCCGACAGATCAAAATCTACAATACTTGCCTGTCCTTCCCGTAACGGTAAATCGGCATACAGTGTTTTTATAAAACTACTTTTGCCGGAACCGGTTTTACCTATAATATATATAAACTCCCCATGGTTAACCTCAAGGTTTATATTTGATAATACGGCTTTATTTTCCTGATAAATAGTAACATTTCTCAAAAACAGCACTGGTTGCGACATAATTTATTTATTTTCTGTAAAAGTAACAAGTTATAGGCGGGTATCAAAATAAATTTTAATAGGGGATATTTAAAAATCGGAAGCTTCTTATTATTCATGTCTAAATTAAAATGGTAAATACTAAATAACGTTTTCCGTTCGTTATAAACAAACGAATTTATATATTTGAATTTTATAAAAACTTAATCGTAATGCGTAAATATTTTTGGTTTGTTGCTGTATTTTTTTTTAGTGGAACCCTTACAAAACTATCAGCCCAACAAACAGCCATTTATACCAGTGTCCTTAAAGATTACAACCGGGCGTTAGACTTATACAAAGACAAACAATACCTGTCAGCTCAAATTATTTTTGAAAATGTAAAGCAGGAAAACCTGAATCAGGAAATCCAGGCCGACTGCGCTTATTACATTGCCAACTGCGCCATTCGGCTTAACCAACCCGGAGCTGACAAATTAATGGAAGATTTTCTGGAACAATACCCAACAAGCACAAAACAAAACCAGGCCTTTATTGAAGTAGCGCATTATTATTTTGAGCAAGGCCAGTACCCGCAGGCTTTACAGTGGTTTGATCGTGTAGATGAAAATAACCTAAGCGGTTTAGAAACAGAAAAATTTAATTTCCAGAAAGGTTACAGCCATTTTAACGCAAAAAATAAAAAAGAAGCGGCAAAATACTTTGATAAAGTGGTCAATTCTAAAGAATATGGTTCACAGGCGAAATATTACTTAGGATTTATGGCTTATGAATCCGATGATTATAAAGAAGCGTCCAAACAATTCGACCAGGTTGCCGGAGAAGAAAAGTACAAAGAAAAAATGTCGTATTTTCAGGCTGATATGAATTTTAAATTAGGGAATTTTCAAAAGGCAATTGATTTAGGGAATGCCGCTATGACGAAATCCAATGCATTAGAAAAATCAGAACTCAATAAAATCATCGGAGAAAGTTATTTTAATTTAAAACAATATGACAAAGCAATTCCCTATCTTACAGAGTATAAAGGGAAAAAAGGAAAGTGGAACAACACCGATTATTACTTACTAGGTTACGCCTATTATCGGAAAAAAGAGTATGAAAATGCTATTTCACAATTTAATAAAATCATCGATGGTAAAGATTTTGTAGCACAAAATGCGTATTACCATTTAGGTGAAAGTTACCTCAACACCGATAAAAAGCAACAGGCATTAAATGCTTTTAAAAATGCTTCTGAAATGCCATTTGATGCAAAAATTCAGGAAGATGCTTATCTAAATTATGCTAAATTAAGTTATGAAATAGGCAATTCTTACCAGACTATTCCTGATGTATTAGCTTCATTTTTAGAAAAATATCCTAATAATCCAAACAGGTCGGAAATAGAGACCTTACTGATTAATTCTTTTATAACATCAAAAAATTATAAGGGAGCGCTGGTTTTACTCGAAAAAAATAAAAGTTTTTCTAACAAGCAAACGTATCAAAAAGTAACGTTTTACCGCGGGTTAGAATTGTATACAGATGGTAATTATCAGGAAGCCCTGGCCATGTTTAAAAAGTCGATTACTTCATCCGTAGATCCGAAATTTACTGCGAGGGCTATTTTTTGGAAAGGGGAAACAGAGTATGTCCTCGATGCTTTCTCCGAATCATTATTAAGTTTTAAACAATTTTTAAATTATCCCGAAGCTAAAAACACACCTGAATTTAAGAACAGTAGCTATAATCTGGGGTATACTTATTTTAAATTAAAAGAATATGATCAGGCCACTACTCATTTTCAGAATTTCATTGCCGCTACAACAGACGATAAAGTACGCTTAAACGATGCCTACCTTCGTTTGGGTGATAGTCATTTCGTCTCAAAAAAGTACTGGCCGGCCATGGATGCGTATAATAAAGCTATTGAACTAAAAGGTGTTGATGTCGATTATGCCGCTTTCCAGAAAGCAATCAGTTATGGTTTTGTTGCCCGTAATGATAGAAAGATAGAAGACTTAAATAAGTTTATTGAAACTTTTCAAAAGTCACAATACCGTGATGATGCTTTATTCGAACTGGGCAATACTTATGTTACTGAAAATAAAAATGACAATGCGATACAAACCTTTGATAAACTTATCGCCGAAAATAAAAACGGATCGTATGCTGCAAAAGCCATGCTACGTCAGGGATTAATTTACTATAATAGCGACAGGAACCAGTTGGCCATTACTAAATTTAAAAAAATGGCAGCGGATTATCCTAACACACCGGAAGCACTTGAAGCTGTTGCCACAGCACGATTAATTTATGTTGATAGCGGAAAAGTAGATGAGTATGCCACCTGGGTAAAATCACTTGATTTTATTGAAGTAACAGATGCAGAACTCGATAACGATACCTATGAAGCGGCAGAAAAACAATACCTGCAAAACAATACCAAACCTGCCATTTCCGGCCTCTCCGGTTACGTGGCTAAATTTCCAAATGGTATTCATGCTTTAAAAGCCAACTTCTATTTAGGCCAATTGTATTTTACCGACGGATTAGTGAATAATGCTATTCCAAATTATGAATTTGTGATTGCAAAACCAAGAAATGAATTTACAGAGCAGGCTTTAGCGCGTTTGTCACAGATACATTTACAATCTAAAAATTATGATAAAGCCATTCCGGTCTTAAAAAGATTAGAAACAGAAGCAGATTATCCGCAAAATATCACTTTTGCACAGGCCAACCTGATGAAATCTTATTATGAGAAACAAGATTATAGTAACGCGGTAACTTCAGCAGATAAAGTATTGGCCAATCCAAAAACAGATGATAAAGTGCGAAGTGATGCACAGATTATTATTGCCCGTTCGGCGATAAAATCAAATGAGGAAGCCAAAGCCCGTGCCGCTTATGCTAAATTGCTTACCATTGCCAAAGGCGAACTGGCAGCAGAAGCACTTTATTATGATGCCTATTTCAAAAACAAAGATGGTAAATATGAAGCTTCAAACACCACAATACAAAAACTGAGCAAAGAATATTCCGGATACAAATATTTTGGTGCCAAAGGATTGGTAGTCATGGCCAAAAACTTTTATGGACTTAAAGATGCTTTTCAGGCAAATTATATCCTGGATAGTGTGATTAAAAATTTTAAAGATTTTCCGGATGTTATAGAAGAGGCGAAAAGCGAATTAGAAAAGATTAAGTCTGAAGAAGCGAAAACCAATTCATCCATTCAAAAATAATTTTGTTTTCCATTAAATAAGTATCATCAAATAATACAACATGAATTTTAAACCTCACTATATAACGTTACTTTTAGTTCTAATAGGATTTCAGATTACTTTTGCACAAAAAAAAGAAGAAAACATAGGTACGGAAGTAGTCAACGTCGTAAAACCATACACGCCCACTATTGCTGATGCTTTCAAAGTTAAAGAAACCCCAACCCTGGACGATGAGGAAACATTAAAAAAGGAAACGATCAAATACAATATTTTTTCTTTTCCGGTAGCTTCAACATTTACACCAGCAAAAGGAACAGCGGCAAATGTAGAAAAATCGGCACAGGAACGCCTGTTCAATAATTATTTAACATTGGGCTTCGGAACCTATGCCACTGCAAATGCCGAGCTTTTTGTTACAAAAAATATCAGCAGTAATGAATACATCGGCGGTATGCTGCGGCATCAGTCATCACAAGGCAATATAAAAGGAGTAGAACTCGATGATAAGTTTTATGATACTTCTTTAGATTTAAATTATAGCAACAAACAACCTGAATTGAATTGGAAAGCTGATTTGGGCTACCAAAACCAAATATATAACTGGTATGGGCTTCCTTTTGGGTTCGGTTCTACGTTATCACCGCAGGACAGGAACAATTTGATCCGTAGTATTGAACCACAACATACATTTCATAATTTTTATTCAGGAGGAAAACTAAGTTTCAATGAAGGTGTTTTTAGTGAAATGGCCTTAAAATACAACCGGTTTTGGGATGACAACGGCAGTACAGAAAATAGTCTGTATTTAAAGCCAAGTTTTAAACTTGATATAGCCGGGGCAAATGTGTTAACAAACGTGAGCCTGGATTATATAAATACCAGCTTCGACAAATATTATGGCGTCAATACCAATAACCCTAATAATGCCCCTTTCAAAAATCAAAATTCCTATTTTAGTGTTGGGATTAATCCCAATTACCAGCTCCTCAAAAATGATGTAACGTTAAATTTAGGAGCAAGTATAGTATATCTTTCTACCATTAAAGATGTAAGTAATGGTACGGATTTCGGATCCAAAAACGGTATCTATTTCTATCCTAAAATAACCGCTTCTTATAAAGTAGTAGGCGACTTAATGATTGCTTATGGAGGTGTAGAAGGAGGCTTGCAACAAAATTCATATCGTAATTTTACAAATCAAAACCCATTCCTTTCCCCTACCCTGACCATTACGCCAACAGACGCTATGTATGATGCCTATATCGGATTAAAAGGAAAACTGGCCAATAGCATAGCGTATAATGTCCGGGGTTCTTATGTGAACGAAAGAGATAAAGCCTTATTTAAAGCCAATAATTATACTGCAACCGGTACAAATGAAAATTATGAGTTAGGCAATTCATTCAGTGTAGTATATGATAATGTAAAAACAATTGGTGTGTTTGGCGAGTTAAAGGCAGATGTTTCTAAAAAAGTAGCTTTAGGAATAAATGCTACCTTTAATAGCTTTACCACAGATGTTGAAAAGGAAGCATGGAACCTTCCTGCTATCAGGCTTGGATCAACATTAGATGTCAATATTACCGAAAAATGGTTTGCCGGCGCGAACCTGTTTTTTGTAGGAGAACGAAAAGATACACAACTCAATACTAATATAGCCAACAATGGGGGCACTGTAACCTTAGATTCTTATTTTGATGCCAATTTAAATCTTGGGTACCAATACAATAAAAGGCTTACCGCTTTTTTGAGAGCTAATAACATTGCCAATCAGGCGTATCAAAAATGGCTTAATTATCCTGTACAACAACTACAGCTGGTTTTAGGGGCAAGTTATAAATTCGACTTTTAAAATGACCCTAAAACAAAAAGTACATGGGCATTACCTACAGCAGGTTCAGGACCAGATAGATGTTTTTCGGGACCGTATTACAGCACTGACCCAGGATGCCCAAAATGATGCCAAAGGGTCCGCCGGCGATAAACACGAAACAGCATTATCAATGATGCACATCGAGCAGGAAAAAATCAATCATAAACTAGGAGAAATTTTAGCTCAAAAAGCCATTCTTGATAAAATTGATCCGCATTCAGTTTCAAAAAAAGCAGCCTTAGGCAGTCTGGTCAAAACTAACGGCATGTTATTATTTATCAGTACGGCTTTGCCTAAAATTAAAATTGATGAACATATTATTTTCGCTGTGTCACCACAATCCCCTTTAGGAATTAAATTAATGGGGAATGATACAGGTTTTTCTTTCACTATAAATGAAAAGGAATATAGTATAGATGAATTAATGTAGCCGGATGATTTTACAATTTGTAACTACTTACCATACTTAAAATACATTTACTTTCGTATTTGTACTATAATACAACTTATACTTTCATATTTAAACGAAAAGCACTTTTTATATTTTATAATAATAGCTTTAACAGCACCTTTGCTTAAAGATTAAAAGTAAATAATTAAAGTTATGTGTGGTATTCTGGCAATTATAGGAAAAGGGAAAGACGAAGCATTAGTGAAAGTACTTTCCAAAAGAATGTCACATCGCGGGCCAGATGAAAGCGATTTGCTTATTACTCAGAAGGGGCACATCCTTAGCCACGAAAGATTATCAATTATTGATTTACATTCCGGGAAGCAACCTATTCAAGGAACCCATACTGCCTACATGGTACACAATGGCGAAATATACAACCATCAGGAACTAAGAAATGGAATTTTAAAAGACCATACCTTCAGGACCAAATCAGATTCAGAAGTAATAGTGCACTTGTATGAACAATTCGGATATGATTTTCTTCCTATGCTCGATGGTGATTTTGCTTTTGTCGTTGTCGATAGCGATGATTTTATAGCAGGGCGTGACCCATTAGGCGTAAAGCCATTATATTATGGAGTAGACGAAAGAGGCAGGATCTACTTCGCATCCGAAATGAAATCGATTGCAGACCAGTGCAAAACATTTTCAACCTTCCCTCCCGGACATTATTATACCGCTGGCACAGGCTTTGTAAAATACTATAAACCCGAATACGAAGATCACAATAAAGCAGATGCAGCACTTGACTTATCCGCAATCAGAGATGCTTTAACAGAAGCCACCCGCAAACGGTTAATGAGCGATGTGCCCATTGGTGTCTTGCTCTCCGGTGGGCTCGATTCCTCATTAACATCATCTATTGCCGCCCGTTTATTAAAAGAAAAAGGCAAAAAATTGCACTCCTTCTCTATTGGCCTTGATGCAGAAGCCCCCGATGCTAAAGCAGCAAGAAAAGTAGCCGCGTTTTTAGGTACAGAACACCATGAAATCCATTTTACAATAGAACAGGGAATCCAAATCCTCGACAAGCTTATCTGGCATTTAGAAACATACGACGTAACATCGGTAAGGGCCAGTACACCCATGTATTTTTTGTCAAAAGCCATTACCGGCCTTGGGATAAAAGTGGTACTCTCAGGAGAAGGCGCCGATGAAATTTTTGGAGGCTATCTTTATTTTAGAAATGCACCATCGACCGAAGATTTCCAGAAAGAAACCATAGAAAGAGTCCAGAAACTATTTACAGCCGATTTGCTAAGAGCAGACAAATCCACTATGGCACACGGATTAGAAGCCAGGGTACCCTTCCTGGACAAAGCATTCCTGGATATGGCCATGACCATAAAAGCAGCAGAAAAACAACCAGCTACCTACGACGGAGTAGAAAAATATATTCTCCGGAAAGCCTTCGATACACCAGATGCCCCATATCTGCCAAAAGAAGTATTATGGCGCCAGAAAGAACAATTTTCAGACGGCGTAGGCTACAGTTGGATTGATCAGTTAATTGAATATGCTGCGGCGCAGGTAACCGACATACAGCTCGAAACCGCAAAAGAATTGTACCCGTACAATACACCTACTACAAAAGAAGCCTATTATTACCGGAGTATTTTCCATAACCACTACCCGCAGACCAGTGCGGCACAAACTGTAAGGAAATGGATCCCCAAATGGCAGGAAAATCCTGATCCAAGCGGACGCGCCAATGCTGCGCATATCCAGGCTGATACCACGGTAGCAAAAAATTGTGTTGTTGTTTAATTAGATTAATTTTCGCACAAGCACTGGATTTCCGGTGCTTTTTGTTTTTATGGGCGCGCCCCCAATGTCATTAAGTTAAGAATATAAAAAGTCAGTTTTGTCATTCCGACGAAGGAGGAATCTCAACAACGATAACAGCAAACAGAGATTCCTCCTTCGTCGGAATGACAATTAAACCGCTTAACTTAATGACATTG
>DASVUQ010000225.1:0-5176 GCA_036386975.1 Flavobacterium sp.
CTTATATAGGTCTTGCGCATGAATTAGGTCATGCACACGATGGGCTAGATGGGCCTTTAGATCAAACCTCAATGGGTATGATAGGAAGCGAAAGCATCCCAATTGCAGAATTGTATTCAATGGGTTGGGAAAACAAAGTAAGATATGATAATAATTTACCTTTAAGGACACATTATGGGAATAATACAAATGGGGATATAGTAGGGCCAAATTCCTTACTTGCATCTATGCTAAGTAGTGTACAACTACAAGTTAATTATTCTAATCCAAGCGGTATGCAAATAATTCCTGTAAGTACAACTTCAACAACTGTAATACCAATTAAAAACTTTTAAAATGAAATATATAGTATTAATATTTTCAATAATATTCTTTCAGACTCCAAGGCTTGTAACACTAAAAGATTATTATAGGGGAGAAGGAATAATATTTGATGAGAACACGAAATTCCCCTTTAATGAGACAAATTATAACAAGCCGTATATTCCATCTCTTGAAAACATCAAGAAAGGGGAAACCTTTTTATTTGAAAATTATTATGAGTATGAAATCAGTATATTGGAGCATTACAAACTTGAAAAGTCTATTATTAAAAATAAATACAAAAATCCAAAGAATGTTCGAAGGAAGTTTAATCAATACAATAGACAATATATAAGTTATATAAGTAAAGAGAATGATACTATTTTATACATAGGGTTACTAAATTTTTCAAATAAACAAAAAGCAAATAAATATTTTGAAAGTTGGAAAAAATTTATTTACGGAGGAGCAGGTGACTTCTACTATAAAAATCAAAAATATTATATTGTGAATTTAAGTAAAAGAAAATTTATTTATAAAATTGTCGGTATAAGTAATTAGGGTAGTATGTAGAATCGGGGAAGGAAGTAATCAGTCAAGAGGAGTATCAGGGAGTGTCAGTTGGGACCCATCAAGTACTACAGGTGGTCCAAATCAGCAAGGTAGTACAAGTCGACCCTCATATATTGGTTTAACACACGAATTAGGCCATGCACACGACGGGTTGGATAGTGTTATGCATAATATTCCAATAGGAACCATAGGTGGGAAAAGTATTCAGAGTAGCGAAATTTATGCTATGGATTGGGAAAATAAAATCAGGGGTGAAAATAATCAACCCTTGAGACTTCACTATAGCACAGGAGATAATGGCTCTCCTGTAGGACAAATGTATCAACGTGTCTCTATGCAAAGTAGTGTCCAATTGCAAGTTAATTATTCAAATCCAAGCGGTATGCAGATAGTCCCTGTAAGCACAAGTTCTACACTGGTAATACCAATTAAAAAATTCTAAAATGAAATATATAGTATCAATATTGGCAATAATGTTTTTTCAATCTCAAAAAATTATAACATTGGAAGATTATTATTGCGGTAAAGGAGTAATATTTGATGAGAAATCTAATTATCCTTTTTTGAAAGAAGATTATGAAAAACCTATTACCCCGACAATCGATAATATAAAGCTTGCCGAGGATATATTGTTTGATAAGTATTATATCCATAGGGTCAATGTATTGAAACGTTTTGAGGCAAAAGAATCTTTAATTCCTCAGAAATATAAAAAAGCTAAAAGTGTAAAAAAGAAATTTAACAAATATTACAGACAATATGCTGGGTTCGTAAACAGATCAAAAGATACAATTATTTATATTGGCTTGTTCGATTTCTCAAATAAAAAGCAAGCTCGACAATATTTTGAAAGGTGGGATCAGTTAATATTCTTAGGTACGGGAGATTTTTATTATAATCATCAGGAACATTATGAAATAAATATTAGCAAAAATGAAATTACTCATTAACAAAAAGAATAACTGCAATAAAAACCACTTGGGAAAGTGGTTTTTTTATAAATCCTAGTAAATACAGATAGTGCCAGTTTCTGTACAACAACAGTAGTTATACCTTTTCAATACAAATAATATGAGATACATAATCCTATCATTCTTAGTTATTCTTATTCAAAATTCTACAGTAATTAAACTTAAAGATTATTATTGTGGAGAAGGTGTTATTTTTAATAAGAACATAAAGTACCCTTTTATAGAACCTGATTATAAAGAAGGTTATACTCCAACAATAAGTGATATAAAAAAGACAGAGACATACTTATTTAACAATTATTACAAGTATGAAACCAATGTCTTAGATAGTTTTGATTTGGATAAATCGAAATTTAAAATAAAATTTAAAAATCCTATAAATGTTAAGAAGAAATTCTTTAAATATAATAGACAATATGCTGGATTTATAAACAAGTTTAATGATACTATAATTTATATCGGATTATTAAATTTTGAAAACAAAAAACTAGCAAGCAAAAACTTTGATGGTTGGAAGGAAAATATATTTTTTGGTTTTGACGGCTTTTATCAAAAAAATCAAAAGACATATTTATATAATCTAAGTAAAAATAGATTTATTTATAAGTTAGATACTAGTGGTTATAAAAAATAATCCCCGGGGCAGGTTACAGAACGTAGACTATGGCTATAACATCCGCGGGTGGCTCAAAACGATCAATAACCCCGAGGCTATAGGAAGTGACCTGTTTGCCTTTAGGCTGCATTATAACGACCCGGCCAATACCACTCAAGCACTCTATAACGGCAACATCAGCCAAACGTACTGGAAAACCGCTAATAGCGACAACAGCCTCAGGCACTATGACTACCGTTATGACGCCCTAAACCGCCTGACCTTTGCTACAGACAACCAGGACCGCTACAGCGAGAACCTGAGCTATGACAAGAACGGCAATATCATGGACCTGGTAAGGAAAGGCACTACCAATACCAGTGTCAGTGCCCCCCTATTTGGTATCATGGACCAGCTTACTTACCATTACGATGCGGGCAATAAGCTATTTAGAGTGCAGGATGCCGCAGGGGACCAGGGGTTTAAAGACGGGGTAAATCAAGGGGATGATTATACCTATGACAACAACGGTAATATGATCAGCGATGCCAACAAAGGGATTACTAACATTACCTACAACCATTTGAACCTACCTACTAGTATTACCTTTCCTATGCGTACGATTATCTATACCTATGATGCCACTGGGGTAAAACTGCTAAAAGCAACACAGAACCATTCCTCCAGGGAAATGCAGACGACACACTATGCAGGCAATTATCATTATGAACAATGGTCTTTATTACGTCCATTCGAATTAAAATTTTTCTCCCAGCCTGAAGGTTATGTTGCTTATAACGCTGGAATTTTTTCTTATATTTACCAGTACAAAGACCATCTGGGCAACAACAGGCTCAGTTATAGCGACAGTAACAATGATGGCCAGGTAACGGCAAGTGAAATTATAGAAGAAGATAATTATTATCCGTTTGGATTAAAACACAAGGGGTATAACAGTATTATTAATGGTGTGGCACATAAGTACAAGTTCAATGGTAAAGAACTACAAGAGGAGTTTGGGCTTAACTTATATGCGTATGGATGGAGAGATTATGATCCTGCAATTGGCAGATGGAACGTGATCGACCAGCTATCAGAAAAGTATCTTACTACATCACCTTATGCATTCGTTCAAAATAATCCATTAGGAAATAGAGAAATAGACGGTAGATATTTTGAAGGAAGGAATGAGAGAAGAGCGGCGCGTATAGAACAACGAGCTGAGCGGCGAGCTGACAAATTAGAGCGGCAAGCTAATAAAGTTGAAGCAAGAGGTGGGAATGCTGGAGATTTGCGCGAAAGAGCTTCTGAACTTCGTTCTTCTGCTCAGGATATAAGAGATATGAGAAACGATAGCTCAAACGAATATCGTTATGGAAGTGTGGGCAGTAAAGAAGCTAAATCTCTGGGAGTTGTTGGGCCTTCAACAGTTGGTACTGGTCAAAATAATAGAGGTGATAATGTTATCTCTATGTTTACAGAAAAAAATATGGGCAATCAATTACACGAAACCCGTCATGGTGGACAAAATGCCAGAGGAGAAATTAATGCAATTACGCAGCAATCTTCAATAGCAGCAGAAGTTAGTGGATATCGTGCTCAATATTCTTGGGATGGATCTTTAAGAGCCAATACTTTAGATTCTAGCACCATTAGCAATATAGTTGATTTTCAAACAAACCTTATTAATAGAACTGCTTTGAATGCAGGTATGATGCCACCAGGTGTTACTGTCACGAATATTAATGCTATAAACCAAATAAACAGCAATTTTGTTAACAATATAGTTGAGATTGGTGTAGGAGGTGGAGGAGGCCCATTGCCTACGGTTCAAAATTATTTAATATGGATTTATGCACATTAAAAAATTTAAAATTATGACCAAAAGTATGCTTTACGCTATTTCAATTATAGTTTGTTTTTCGTGTACTAGCACAAAAAAATTAAATGATAAGCCTATTTATACTGAAACTTCAGGTTTAACACTTAGGTTTGAAATGAAAAACAAAACGACAGGTTATTTATATATCGATGAAAAAAAAGACTCAATTTTTTATAAGTATAAACTAGTAAAAACAAATGGTCAGTTTGTTGATCCGAAGAAAAAAATTATGAGGAATATTAGAGTGTTTGAGTATCATATTGATTACATAGATAGTAATTATAAAAATTATGAGATTTTAAATAAATTTACTGTTTTACCTTCTTTCAAAAAACAAAGATTGATTATCTATAAATCGCATAACTAAACCCCATTGGTAAACAGAAATAAAATAAACCACTTCTTACGGAGTGGTTTTTTTATAAGGCCACATTCTGTTGTACAAAATCTTTAAAACGTTTTTTGGACAGGAAAGATTCCACGATAGTATAGACTACATTTTTTTCTTTTTCGTCCAGTTGCGAAATCAGGTTTACCTGTTCCACAATAGCCTTGTCCTGTATGGTTATTTCTTTTGGAGGGAGCTTTTTATCCTCAAAGTGGACAATCTCATCAATGGTAATGCCGTAATAATTGGCCAGTTTATCCAGCACTTCTACAGATGCTTCACGTTGTCCGTTTTCTACCCTGTTGTAATTGGTTGTACCAATACTCCAGCTGGCGCGAGCGTCTCGCTCGTGAATAAAAAGATTAATAGAAAATAAAAGCCACTTCCTTACGGAATGGTTTTTGTTTTGAGAAGTTGTTTCAAATTTTGAAAGACAAAACTTTAAGCTATAACAGTAGTCAATA
>DASVUQ010000226.1:0-7357 GCA_036386975.1 Flavobacterium sp.
TTATTCCTGGAAAATAGAGCGGTTGGCCCCGTAACGAAGTTGGATTTTATATTATCCTGATCTTCTTGCCTTCCATAAAAAATTATAGAAAAGCATCTTCGATAAGATGTTTTTTTGATACCCCATTACTCAAAAAGCCAATAAAACTATAAATTATATAAAAATCAATCATCATTATTTGTAACTTACTCCCATCTATTTTAGTAAAGGCATTTATAAAATGAAAGAAATAATTCTGATACGGCACGGAAAGTCAAGCTGGGAAAATCCATTCGATGATTTTCAGAGAGGGTTATTAGATAAAGGAATAAAAAACGCTGTAAAAGTCGCTTTAGCAACCAAAAAATTTATTGATGAAGAAAGTATAATCTGGTCAAGTCCGGCCCGCCGTGCTATAACAACGGCACAGATAGTTACAGATAACTGGGCCAACCCTAAGTTGGAAATAATAACCAAACCGGCCTTATATACTTTTGATGCCACAGTGCTGCAAGAAGTTATTGCGACATGTGAAAATAATGTCAAAAAGCTTATTATTTTCGGACATAATGAGGCAATAACAGATTTTGTTAATAAATTTGGCAATGTCCTGATAGATAACGTGCCCACTTCAGGGTTTGTAGCTTTACAAATGGATACAGACAATTGGGCAGCACTGAAAAAAGGACGTACAACACATATTATTTTTCCTAAAGATTTACAATGACAAAAAACAGATATATCGACAGAGATAAAAGTTGGCTTTGTTTCAATGCCAGGGTACTTCAGGAAGCAGCAGACGAAAATGTCCCTTTACTGGACAGGCTTCGGTTCCTTGGAATTTTTTCGAATAATTTAGATGAATTTTTCAGGGTACGTTTTGCTGCTATCCGGAGGTTAAGCCTTTCCGGAGTTTCCGGAGAAAAAGTATTAGGAGGTATTTCTGCCGAAAAATTATTAAGAGACATTACAGCAATTGTAATCGAACAGCAGGCAGAAAGCCTCAGGATCCTTAGCGTTATTAAAAAAGAACTGGAAAAAGAAAATATTTTTATAATTGATGAATCCGAAATTGCTAAAGAACATGAAGATTTTATACACGATTTCTATATCCAGAAAATAAGCCCGGCATTAGTAACTATAATTCTAAATGATCTTGCCGAATTTCCTATACTTAAAGATACTTCCGGGTATCTGGCAGTGAAAATGATAATGAAATCAAAATCAAAGCCTTCACTTTTAAATTTAGGTAAAGCAAAAGCCGAAATCCGGTATGCAGTTATAGAAATACCAAAGACGATCAACCGGTTCGTTGTATTGCCCAGCAAAAACGAAAAGCAATATGTCATTTTGCTGGACGATCTTATACGTTATAACCTCGGTAATATCTTTAATATTTTTGATTATGAAAGCATAGAAGCACACATGATTAAAATTACACGTGATGCAGAACTCGAAATAGACAGCGATTTAAGTAAAAGCATGCTCGAAAAAATAGCAACGAGTGTAAAAGACAGGCGAATGGGCGAGCCGGTACGTTTTGTGTACGACCAGTCCATAGGAAAAGATACTTTAAAATTCTTCCTTGATAAAATGGATATCAATGCGGGCGATAGTATCATTCCCGGAGGAAGGTACCATAACCGCAGGGATTATATGAATTTTCCCAATCTGGGGCGGTTCGATCTTTTGTACAATCCCAATCCGGCACTACCTGTAGAAGGTTTAAGCCTGGAAGGAAGCATACTTGAGAAGATACGCCAAAAAGATTATTTAGTTAATGCACCATACCAGTCTTTTTCTTATATCATCAAATTTTTAAGAGAAGCTGCTTTAGACCCCAAAGTCACTGCAATTAAAATCACTTTATACCGCCTGGCAAAAAACTCCCAGGTCATCAGTTCATTAATTAATGCGGTAAAGAACGGTAAAAAAGTAACGGTACAAATTGAGTTACAGGCACGTTTTGATGAAGCCAGCAACATTTCCTATGCAGAACAAATGCAGATGGAAGGCATTGAACTTATTTTTGGTATAAAAGGTTTAAAAGTGCATAGTAAAATTTGCCTTATCGAACGAATGGAAAATGAAAAAATCCATCGCTACGGGCTTATTTCAACAGGAAATTTTAACGAAACTACAGCCAGGATATACACAGATGTGACCTTATTTACCAGTCATCAGAAAATACTAAAAGACGTTTCTAAAATATTTGACTTTTTCGATATTAATTACAGGCTTTACCGCTACAGGCATTTAATTGTTTCCCCTCATTACACCAGAACACGTTTCTATCGCCTTATCGATAAAGAAATCATGTATGCTAAATTGGGAAAACAAGCTTATATTAAATTAAAAATGAATAGCCTTTGTGATTTTAAAATGATCGATAAATTGTATGAAGCCAGTAGGCAAGGAGTGCGGGTCCAACTTCAGATACGGGGGATTTGTTCCCTTATTGCGGGCGTTCCTGGAATGAGTGATAATATAGAGGCCATTAGTATCGTAGACAATTACCTGGAACATTCACGAGTGTATATATTTGCCAATGCAGGAAACCCCGAAGTATATATTTCTTCTGCCGATTTTATGACCAGAAACCTCGACGGACGGGTAGAAGTAAGTTGCCCTATTTATGATGAGGACGTAAAAAAAGAACTTATGGACAGTTTTGATATAGGCTGGAAAGGCAATGTAAAAGCCAGGATGCATTCAGAGGGACTCGATAACAAATACAGGAAAAGTGAAAATGAACTCACTTTCAGGGCGCAATTAGAAACGTATAAATATTATAAAGAAAAACTTAAAACTACTTCAGACGCATAAAAGCTATTTATTATACAGTAATAATTTTATTATGCATTAAAATTAACTTAGTAAAAGCGGATAATGCCTGGTTCCAAATAAAAATCAGAATGATTGTAATAAAAAAATATGCTGCTATCGATATTGGTTCTAATGCCATGCGGTTGCTGGTCTCCAATATCATAGAAGAACAGGGAAAAGAAACCCAGTTTAGTAAAAGTTCACTCGTTCGTGTGCCCATTCGTTTAGGGCAGGATGCTTTTACTGTAGGCGAAATTACCGAAGAAAATATAGAACGGATGATAGATGCCATGAAAGCATTTAAGTTATTAATGAAAGTCCATAAAGTCGAAAAATATATGGCCTGTGCCACATCGGCCATGCGGGAAGCTTATAACGGGAGGGAAGTTGTGGACCTTATTAAAAAAAAAGCAGACATAAAAATTGAAATCATAGACGGTAAAAAAGAAGCCGCCATCATTGCTTCTACAGACCTGCATTACCTGCTCAAAACCGAACAAACCTATTTATATGTAGATGTTGGCGGAGGAAGTACAGAGTTTTCACTATTCTCGAATGGCAAAATGATCGCTTCAAAATCATTCAAAGTCGGGACGGTACGGCTGCTCAACAACATGGTAAGCGATATTGTATGGCAGGAAATCGAAAAATGGATCAAGGCAAATACCTATGATTTTGATACGGTAACGCTAATCGGATCAGGTGGGAACATCAATAAATTATTTAAAATGTCGGGCAAGCAACAAGAAAAACCACTTTCCTATATTTACCTTAATGCACAGTATGCCAATTTAAACGCTTTGTCTTATGAACAACGCATCTCGCAACTGGGATTAAATCCCGACCGTGCCGATGTTATCATTCCAGCCCTCAGGGTATATCTCAATGCGATGAAATGGAGTGGCGCCCGCAATATCTATGTTCCCAAAATCGGGCTTTCAGACGGAATTGTAAAAGCATTGTATTATGGAAAAATATAGGAACCGATTATAAATGACATATAATATGAAAAGTAAACACTTTCAATACAGTTTCATTGCCATTTCAATTCTAATAGCACTCTGGGTTGTTGGTTCTGTTTTTATTTTCCCAAATAAATCGCCAGTTAATAATCCCGGTAGTTTCTGGAAACCAAGTGGGGGCAAGGCCGTTTTTGGAGATGTTGTACAGTTTTCTAATGATGCCAATGATTTTAGGAACGATACCCTCTTTAAAGGTAGAATCCCTATAGCTATAGTGCTTGAAATGGAAAATAGATTTTTCTCCGGAGATCGTGTCATGACTGTAAAGAATATTAAAACAGGAGAAATAGGAACGTATTGCGAAAAATAAATAACATCTATAAAAACGTTGAAAAAATACTTAAAACCATTGCTGATTCTTTCGTTAGTTGGAAGTATAGCGGTAATTGCCACTACTATTTACGTAGGTTCAAAAACAGATAACCTGATTTTTGAAGATCAAAAAGAATTACCAAAAATCGATGTTGCCATAATTTTTGGCGCCGGAATAAAGGACAACCAACCCGGAAGATATTTAAAGGATAGGCTCGATGCCGGAATCAGTTTGTACAAAAACAATAAAGTGCAAAAGATTCTGCTTTCTGGCGATAACGGAAATGATGCTCACGACGAATTGACCGTGATGAAATTATACTGTTACAAACATGGTGTAGACACCACAAAAATCTACATTGATTATGCGGGTTTCGACAGCTATTCGACAATGTACCGTGCCAAAGAAATCTTTAAAGTTGATACTGCAATTCTGGTTACGCAAAAATATCACCTAAACCGGTGCCTCTTTATAGGAGAAAAATTAGGAATAAAATCCTATGGGTATGCTGCAAACAAAGGAGAATATAAAGGATATAAATACTATTCTTTTAGAGAGTATTTTTCGATCTTTAAATCTGTATTGGATGTGGTCAGAAACCGACAACCTCATTTTTTAGGAGAAACGGTTGATATTAATGGAGTATCAAATTATACAAAAGAATAAAATATCTCTCTTCTATGATAATTACCATTGCAGGTTTCAATTATTTTGCAACAGTAATTCATGAATAAAAACTAAAATTTTTTAAAATAGTGCTTTACATGGAACTATTAAAAGCGGTATATTACAATAAATTAATAAGTATGAAAAATGTAATTTGTTTACTTTCGGGTTTATGTTCCATTTTATTTTTTTCCTGTAAAAAACAACAGGCAACAACGGATTATTTTTTAAATAATACTAGTGGAATAAAAAATGGAGGTGTTCAGCAAGTGGTCATTACTACTCCAAAAGGGGATTTTAAAGTCTGGACGAAACGCTATGGCAACCATCCCACTACAAAACTGCTACTGCTTAACGGAGGTCCGGGAATGTCACATGAATATTTTGAATGTATGGAAAGTTTTTTACCTAAAGAAGGTATTGAATTTATTTATTACGACCAGTTAGGCACAGGCTTTTCAGATAATCCTAACGATACCGTATTATGGGATTTACCGCGTTATGTAGAAGAGGTAGAGCAGGTACGAAAGGCATTGCATCTTGATAACTCCAATTTCTATCTTTTGGGCCATTCCTGGGGAGGGATCCTGGCTATAGAATATGCTTTAAAATACCAGAAGAACCTCAAAGGATTGATCATTTCGAATATGATGGCAAGCTGCCCGGAATATGACCAGTATTCTAAAGTACTGGCAAAACAAATGGACCCTGATGTCCTAAAACAAATCAAGGCTATAGAAGCGCGGAAAGAATATGCTGATCCGAGGTACATGGAACTTTTGATGTCCCATTTTTATAACAAACATATATGCAGGTTACCTCTTGATCAATGGCCTGAGCCGGTAAACAGGGCTTTCAGCAGGCTTAACAATTCTCTTTATATTACGATGCAGGGGCCAAGTGAATTAGGCATTGCAGGTAAACTAACGTATTGGGACAGAAGTAAAGAATTAAAAACAATTGCCACCCCATCGCTTACTATTGGTGCAAGATATGATACAATGGACCCAAAATATATGAAATGGATGGCCACACAATTTCAAAGTGGAAGTTATCTGTATTGTCCAAACGGAAGCCATATGAGCATGTATGACGATCAGGAAACGTATATGAAGGGATTAATTAACTTCCTTAAAAAAGTAGATTCAGAAAGGCATTAATTGCAAAAATTTGCATCACTTCAGTTACTAAAACAATAGCAGATGAGAACAACGCGATTAGAAAGTTTTAGTGATGGTATTATGGCCATTATAATTACCATTATGGTACTGGAATTCAAAATTCCGGATAACAACTCCAGTTTATCTTCTTTAAAAGATCTTTTGCCCGTATTTATAAGTTACTTATTAAGTTTTATATACATTGGGATTTACTGGAACAACCACCATCACATGCTACATACTACCAAAATTGTGAATAGTAAAATATTGTGGGCCAACCACCATCTTTTATTCTGGATATCTTTAATCCCTTTTTCCACAGGATGGATGGGCACCAATGATTTCGAAAAACCTACCCTCGCCGTATATGGTTTTGTACTGCTAATGGCATCGGTATCATTTTATATCTTACAGCATTTCATCGTTCAAAGCCAGGGAACAGATTCTGAATTGAAAAAATTCTTAGGTAAAAACCTTAAAGCGAAGTTATCACCACTTTTTTATTTACTGGCCGTAGTCATTTCTTTTTACAGTACCTGGGTATCAGGATTCATTTACCTGTTTATAGCGGGCATGTGGATAGTCCCGAGCAGAAAAATTGAAGAAAAATCGATCCAGGAAATTGAAGAAGAAGATCAGGACATTTAAATATCTAGGTCAAACGTTTTGCGCAAAAGTTCCAGGCTTGGGTTAATCTCATTAAGCCTGTTATACCTGTCCTGTGCAGTAAACGCCTTTCTGCTTTCCATTGTTTCGTTAACAACAACTTCAATAGTAATATCATGGTTATGGAGCTTTCCGCGTAAATACCCTAATAGTTCCCCTTTTCCGCCTTCAAACTCAATTTTAGCACCTTCATTCGGAAGTTCATGAATAATTGTAGTACCCCGCAGGGTAGGGTCATTAATCAAAAGTAATGATTCCATTATTTTATAGCCTTTATCACTCAGGCGCTGTGCATATTTGTTCCATTGCAGGAGCATGTCCGTTTCTGTAAAAGCTTCAGTAGGCAAATGGATGGTTTCCCGAACAGCAGATTTACTGCTTTGTTCCAGTTCTCTTTTGGCACGAATACTTGATAACGATAATGCGGATACTTTACCTTCTCCTATTGTAGTAGTTACTTTAGAAGATATTGGTTGTGGTAATGGAGGGGCATCAACAGTTGGGGGAGCTGTTTCGGGAATGGTCACTTCCGCTATTGGTTCAGTAGCGCTATTGTTAATATCTGATTTATTTTCATCAACAGTAGTACTTGCTTTTTCATTAGGGGCAATGCCTTTTTCAACAATAGAATAATCCGTATTTTTGAAATAAACGGCAGGGATTATAAAGGGCTCAGCTTTTTTTTTTCTCCATCAAAAGTGATAGAGGCGAGTTGCATCAGGCAT
>DASVUQ010000227.1:0-3733 GCA_036386975.1 Flavobacterium sp.
TATTGACTACTGTTATAGCTTAAAGTTTTGTCTTTCAAAATTTGAAACAACTTCTCAAAACAAAAACCATTCCGTAAGGAAGTGGCTTTTATTTTCTATTAATCTTTTTATTCACGAGCGAGACGCTCGCGCCAGCTGGAGAACCGTATATTTGCATAATCAGTTAAATAACTGGTATATTACACCATAAATGACTTAATATTATGAGTAGTTTCGGAAAAAAGTTAAGAGAATGTAGGGAAGCAAAAGGTTTTTCACAAAGTGAACTAGCTAAAATTTTAGCTACTAATCACTCTATTATTGGTAAGTACGAACGTGATGAAGTAAAGCCCTCGATTGATGTTGTAAAAAAATTAGCCGATCAACTAGAAACAACTGTTGGTTTTCTATTAGGGGAAACAACTCAAACTAATATTCTTAAAAATCCAGCTATGCTTACTCGATTAAATGATATTGAAGCTCTGCCAGAAGATGACAAAAAATGTATTCTTTATACTCTTGATGGATTATTAAGAGATGCTAAAACTAGATTAGCCTATAAATTATAAATAAAAAAGCCCCGATTTGGGGCTTTTTACTGTTTAAATTTTATGTTTTTTAATAATTATTTTTTCTTTTTCTTTTTTCTGTTTGTGCCGTATGGGTTATTGTAAGTGTTACAACTAAAACTCTTCGCAAACTTAACTTTTTCTTTTAATAAAGTATAGTAACGCTTATCGGTTAATGGCTCTTCTATAAATGTTATCTCCTTTTTAGGATTAAAATAAAACTGACGGGTAACTAAAGGGTGGTAAAGTCTTTTAATTTTGGCAGTATCAATTTTAACTTCTTGTTTGTGATAAATAGGAATAAAATCCTTCGTATCGAAAAACTTCTGTTCCAATTTTGATATACCCAATATCGTTATTGTATTTTTAAATTGATATATACTATCTGTTTTAATTTTGTCTAAATATTGCAAATAATGCATCTGTATTGATAATCCAAAATAGTTGTTTTCAATTGAATTACTACTTGACGATATTGAAATGGTTAAGAATATTTCTTTTGGATCTAAATTTCTTCTCCTTGTTTCTTCTCCTATAAAAGTTTCAGTTATTTTACTTATTGAACTTTTTAAATCTTGTGAAAATGAATAGTTTAGACTAAAAAGTATAAAACAAACCAATAATTTAATTATATTTTTATTTGTCATAATAAATTTATTTCTTTTTACCTATATATGTTGCAGAAGTCCCGTTATATCGAACATAACCCCCTGCATTGGTCGAATACAAATATGCATTATTGGGAGTTCTATTTCCATTTCCTTGCATAAATCCTCTATCTCCAGATGGACTAACTGTATCTATTGAATAAGTACGCTTTCCTGTTGTTTGATTGAAACCTTGGCGAAAGCCAGATGGTTGTGCATCTCCACCGGGATGTGAGTGATTACTTTCAAGCCAATTTGAATTTCCTACTAAATGATTATTCCCTAAATCTAAGTTGCTATATTGTCCTAATGGTATAACGGAACCCGAAGAGCCTCCTGTAGGCCCACTGCCAAGTACTAAAGCATTTGTTTTAAATCCATCAGAAAATGAAAATTTATCCAAGCCAAATTCACTTCCATAGACTTGATTTGTAGTTGAAGAAGCAAATTCAAATACTTTATCAGCCGTTTTACTATCAGCTATCAGCATAAAATCACTTTTGTTTTCCCCTGTCCCTACACTTTGAACTTCTCCTATTTTTGAACCATTTTTATCGTGGTCAATTTTTAAAGTTTTATCTCCTTTTTCATTAGTTAGAATGTCAAACTTATCATTAGTCTTAGTCCTTTGAACCGATCCATTATCCATAAATTTAATAATATCATCAGGAGCCATCCCAGTTGGGTCAATAAAACGCATCGGATTATTAAACACGAAGCTATACGGTGATTGGTCTGGGAACTTCTCCGCTAACGGATCAATAGAGTACCATCTTCCTAAAGCCGAGTCGTAAAAACACGCGCCGTAATCGTAAACGTTCAGCCCAAACTCCTCTTGTAATTATTTGCTTCACCAGCGGGACGCTGGCGCCAGCTAGGGGACTACATAAACTTCTTTCTCAAAATAAACTTTCCTTTCACTCCTAAGCTTATTTTTTGGAATAGTAAAATATTCAAGCATGTATCCTCTTAAAATTTTCTTTCCAGGTTTTTTAAAAAATTTCCCGAAAACAGCTATATATCTATAGTTTTCAGTTTTTAAATCTGGAAAATTAACTCTATTCTTTTTATCTATTAATATATTATGAAATGTATCTAACTGTACTTCTTTGTCATTAGAAAAATATTTATCAAAATTCTTTTCTTCATTTCCTAAGAGCATCATAATTTGAGAATTATACTTTCTCCCTAATGGACTATTACAAATAACAGAAGCCGCAAATGGCTCATTTATATTTAATGTATCTTTTGAATAAAAATCAAAACGGATCATAGTTGAATTTCGAGATGCAAGTGTGTCATTTGCAAATTCTTTTTGATTATATCTGTTGAACTTGTTTGCATACCATAGTGTATCTCCTGATTTTGAATAATACCATTGTCTATTTAACACATAATCATCCTTAATAATATAATACTCCCTTGTTTCACTTATCAAACCTTCTAACGTATATCTGTCCCAATTACCATATTTAAGCCCTCTCTTATCTTGCTTCCCGTTTTTATATAAAACCCCATTTTTATAATAAAAATTTAAACTGTCAAAATCCGTTAAATGATAAATTTTCTTATACACAAGTTCTCCAACTTCATCATAATAAAATATGGTTTCTACCTTATTTTCCCCCACATGCTTTTCTGTGTATTTCAAATTACCAGAAGGATAATATTTTTTTAAACTACTCTTTTTACAGGAAAAGAGGACTAAAAAAATAATTACCATAATCGGCATTACATAAATATAATTTATTTTATTCTTTTCCATCTACGGTCTATTAATAATTACTTTATTCCCTTTTCTTGCCGAAGAAGCTGAATCTATTTTTGATTGAGCCTCTGTAACTGGGACGGTTGAAGTTGATGATGAACCACTTACTGGGTGAATAACTGTCACTGTATTTTCTGCTTTTTCATTTTTTCCCTTTTTTTGGGATTCATCTACTGAAGCCTCTGTTGGGACAATTGGCGTTTGGCCGCTTGTGCCTCCTGGACCGTGAACATTAGTTAAATCCATAATAATATCAACTGCTACCTCCGGCACATTTCTATCCCCTTGGTCTTTTGTTGCTAATCCATCTTGTTTATTAGTTTTATCTTTAACAACAAAATCAACTCCAGGCCCAGAAACTTTTGAAGGCTTGTCAGAGCTTTTTTTATTAGGTTGTAACATTGTGTCCAATTTTTTTAAATTCTTAACAACAGCACTTTTTACTTCTCGATAAGAAGCACTTATATCATTTTTTATCGCCTTTATTAATCCTTTAAAAGGATTGTCCGGCCACATCCCGTCAGGATCAATAAAATAAACAGGATTGTCAAAAGCATATGCATAGGGCGACCATCTGCGTCCTTGTTCCGCCAGCGGGTCAATATTCATCCATCGTCCTAAAGCCGGATCATAATTTCTAGCTCCATAGTCATACAAGTTAAGCCCCATCTCGTCTTGCAACTCTTTGCCATTGAACTTATACTTATGTGCCACACCATTAATAATACTGTTATACTCTTTATGTTTCATTCCAAACGGATAATAATTAT
>DASVUQ010000228.1:0-5846 GCA_036386975.1 Flavobacterium sp.
AAAGATGGAATACAGTTGTTCTATCTTTTTTGACATCTTCTGAGCATGCTCCTTCATCTGTAACGAGAATTTTTCCTGTCCGATTTCAAATTTTAGTTTTGATATAATATCATTGTTAATGTATACTTCATCAGTAACCAAAAGGTATTGCTGCTCTTTCGATTTTTTAATTTTTTGAAACAAATCAATAAGGCTGCTTGTAAATTGTATATGAAATAATTCTAATTTATTACTGTCTAATGTCCGGTTGTTTTTAAAAAGAGTATGGATAATTTTTGTTTTTACCAGAATACCAAGAAGGTCCTTGTGGTTGAAAAAGTTGGATAACAACTCTAAAACCACTAATTTCCTGCTACTGTCTTTTAGTATCTGGGCGTACCTTTCCTCTTCTTCTTGCATTAAATGGATTTCTTAGACATTAACTTATAACCCCTTTTTTTAATTCCGTTTCGAGACTCTGCAACCCTTCATCCAGTTGCCTTCTGGTTGCCGTACCTTGTTCATGGATTTGTTTTACTTCGGTCAAAGTATCTATTAATGATTTTGTCGTCATTTTTAATGTTTCTAAAGAAACTATTGTGTTTTCATTCTCTTTAGCTACTTCAATACTATTTTGCTTTAACATTTCGGCATTTTTCTGTAGAATAGTATTTGTTGTTTCTGATACTCTTCTTTGCACTTCAATATTTTGTTTTTGCCTTTGTAAAGCAACAGCAAGTGTTAACTGGTTTTTCCAGACGGGCATTGTAGTTGTTAAAATAGACTGTGCCTTTTCTGCAATAGAAGTATTATTATTCTGAACTACACGTATTTGTGCCAAAGATTGCAGCATGATGAAGCGGACAATTTTCATATCTGCTAAACGCTTGTCAAGACGATTTATAAAGCTTCTTTTGTCGGCTATTTGATAATCCTGGTGTTGTGAAGGATTAGCTTCCATTAGCGCAAGTTCTTCACTAAGTTCTTTAAACCGGATCTGGCCTGCAATAATGTGTTTCTCCATTTCTTTTATCAATCCTACATTTCCATCAAACATGGTTTGCAGGGCACTGTTGTCTTTTACAGAATTGATCATTCCTGCTTTAACTTTATTGCTGATTTTGTCGATGTTTACCGTAATTTTGTCATATTGTTGAAACAACTTTTTAACATCAACAACCAGCTTATTCAATACAGGAATTTTTGAGAGAAATCGTTTCAATGGGCCTTGATTAAGCTGGTCAACATCTACATAATTTAATTCTGTTAGCAAATCATTAATTAAAGTTCCTACTTCGCCGGAATTATACGTTCTAACGTTGGTTAAAAAAGTATCACTTTGTTTTGCAATAGCGTTTTGAATCTCTGCACCGTAATTTAAGATGGAATTGGCATCGTTTTCATTCAGCTGGTTGGAGATAGACTTGTAATTATTTACTTCATTATCAGAGATTAAAGCTAGATTTACGTTTCCATCCTTGTCTATTAACGCGGTATTTTCCTGAGTCACTAATTGATTATCTATCATACGTTGAATTATAAATGGTTTTGTTGAATTGTGACTACCGTTTGTTCTAGTTTTTTATCGCTTGTTGGAACTCCAATGGCACTGAATTTCCATTCATTGTTTTTTTTATAGAAAACACCAAGGACCATAGAAACATTTCCAGCAAAAGAGGCGTCGTTTGCAATATCATAACGAGCAAATTCCTGACTGACTTTTGTAGGTGTACCTTCATATATCCGAATAGATGCAAAAGGAATGTCTTTAAAGTCCTGCCCTCTAAAACTATTTATAAAAAATGCAACATAACTTGCTGCTGGTGATAATTGTGAAAAATCTAAAGTGATTACTTCATTATCCAACCCGTCATCTCCGTTTAGATCTCCTGTAAGATCATCTCCGCTATGTCTAATGGCACGGTCATTTGATATTAATTTTTTAAAATTAACAGAGTCAATATGATTTTTTTTATCATCGTAAACAGCACAACTTGCGTCTAAATCTACGGGTTCTTTTTTTGTGCCAAATATCCCTTTCTTTTCAATTGCACCCCAGTTTATCCCAACACAGATATTTAATAATTTGGCACCGTTGCTTTTTTCAAGATTAATGCGTTGTCCTTTTTCTAAATTAATTGCCATATCCTAATTATATTTGGTTAAATAATCTTCTAATCCGCCTTTCATTCCAACGCCTATAGCTTCAAATTTCCATTGTCCATCCTTATTATATATCCTGCCAAACTCTACTGCGGTTTCAATCGAAAAATCTTCTTCTAATTCGTATTTTACCATTTCCGTATTATTGCTGTCATCTACAATCCTGATAAACGAGTTTCTCACCTGCCCAAAATTTTGTTTTCTGTTTATAGCATCATGGATAGTAACAACCACACAAATTTCTTTTATAGCCGGATTGATTTTGGTCAAATCGATTTTAACCTGCTCATCATCTCCGTCCCCGTCCCCTGTTAAGTTGTCGCCTGTATGTATTACAGAATCGTCCGGTGCTTTTAAGTTGTTATAAAAGATAAAATGGGCATCGGATATTATTTTTCTGTTCTCTCCTAATATAAAAACGGAAGCATCCAGGTCAAAATCTACACCTGTACTGCTGCTGTTGGTGTCCCACCCTAAACCAATTGTGAATTTTGGTGCATTTATGTTTTCGCGTTGCCCTTTTTGTAAATTAATAGCCATAGTTTAATGTTTTATTATATTAATGTTTGTTTTATATTCTAAGATCTGATGATAATTATTACTTATTGCAAGATGAAACAGATCGTTACTTTTTTCAATAGAAATCGTATTTATTAAAAAAGCAAACTGTTCGGGATTGAGGCTTAAAATGAATTTCACTATTCGGGTATTGTATTGAAAATGTTCGCTATTAATTATTGCAATAATATCTTCTACATGCTTAACCGAATAATAATTATAATAATTCTCAATCTTAGGAGGGATCTCTTTGTTGGCTAATTCTGCGAAATAGACAAAAATAAAATCGCCATTGACATTATATTGATCTAATATTTTATTTACAGTATGCTCATGGCTCCCCGTGATTTTAATATCATCGACAAAAATGCAAAGCTTGCCTTCAATAAAATTTCGGTCAATATAGTACGTATCATTTGAGATTAATTTTACTCTTTCTTCAAAATCCAGGTTACCATAATCTGTAACATAGGTTTGGTTCCTGTAAATCTTAGATTCTATACATGCCTTTTTACCATTTTTAAATAAAAATTTATTTAACTCTTTTTTAAAGTAATGACACAAAAAGTTTGATGCTGTTGGTATTGATAAATAAGGACTTGGTAAAATAACAATCTCGTTGCCTGATAAAATTAATTCCCTGGATTGATTAATAAACCCTTCGAATAATTCTTTTGCAAATTTCTCTGCATACCAGTTATCTCCAAATTTGAATTTACTATATTCTTCTTCTCGAAACGGACAGTTATCTTTTTCAATAATTTTGTGTAAGCTATAACTTTTATTCACCTTTATATTTTTAATAGATGGGCATCAAATCCAAAACGAAGTGCACCATTGTAATCGGCAATATTATTGTCCCCAACGTGTACTATTTCTTTTTTTTGTGTCTTTCTATGTGCATTGACCTGATCAAAAACCAACTGAAAAATTTCCGTATTAGGCTTTGAAATTCCAACTTCATCAGAGTAAATCTGAAACTTAAAATAGTCTGTTAATTCATAATATGCTAATACTTTTTTTAAAGTCCTGCCTTTAATAAAAGCGGTATTACTTAAAATATTAATAGTTTTATCTTTTTCTGTTATTTCCTGAAGCAAATTTTTAATGTCAGAATAAATCAATATCGGTTTATATTTCATGAACAAAATTTCTGTTTCTTCATAGAATTGATCTAATTTATCAATATCATTTTTATCAATGTCAACTTCAAGAGCATTCAAGATTAAGTAATAAATTTCGTGCGTATGTAAATTTAATCCTGTTTTTTCATTAATTTTATTACATAGAACATCATAATATCGTATTATTTCACTTACTTTTTCGATTGTGCAGTTTATCCCGAAGAAATCTTTAAAAAGTAAATTTCTGTTTTTCTTAAATTCAGGATCAGATTTTATCAGTGTCAGCCATAGATCAAAAGAAACATGGCTGTAATTGGTATACGCTATTTTCAAATGTATGATTTTAAGATATCAACAAAATTATCGGTTCTTTGTGGTTCTCCAATGGCCCTGAATTTCCACTCCCCATCTTTCCTGTAAGCTTCGGCAAAAACCATGGAACACATTTCATTTAAAGTATCATTACCCGATAGATTAAATTTTGCGATTTCGTTTCCTTTAGAATCAACGGCCCTGATAAATGCGTTTTCAATTAGTCCAAAATGCTGGCCGTTCTTTCTTCCCTGATAAATTGTTACCAGAAATACGATCTTCTGATATTTCTGATCAAGGGAATCTAACTTTACAATAATTTGTTCATCATCACCATCCCCATCACCTGTTCTATTATCACCTGTTAGCCAAATATGGCCTGACGGATGCTTCATTGAATTAAAGAAAATAATATCGCCACCATACAAACCCACCTGGCCTCCATTATTATTTTGTACTGTTCTCCCTAAATTCCCAACTTTACCATTCGGATCAAGCAAAAATGCAATTGCATCCAGATCATATTCCACTTCCTTGGAACCAAAAATTTTTCCAAAAAAATTGGCCTGTTTTTGTTTAACATCCCAACCTAAACCAATTGTTACCTGGTTTAGATCAAAAAGCTCTCCGTTGTTATTTTTGCGCAGGTCGATTGTTTGACCTTTTTGAAGGTTTATAGCCATTATTTAATTATTTGGCCGGAATAGTATTTTTCTAAAAAGAACCCTAAGTCTGCTTTATAACCAATGCCTGAAGCCTCAAATTTCCATTGGTCATTTCTCCTGTAAAGCCTTCCGAATTCTACACCTGTTTCTATAGAAAAATCTTCCCCTAATTCATATTTAGCTATTTCCTGAGCACTATCATTATCTACAATTCTAATATAGGAGTTTCTTACCTGACCAAAATTTTGTTTCCTTGTTTCGTAATCTTCAATTGTAACTACAAAAAGTATTTCCTGTACAGCATCGTCAATTTTATTAAGATCTACCTTAATAGCTTCATCATCACCCCCGTCGTTATTACCGCCGGTTGGGTCATCACCAGTATGCTCCAAAGCACCATCGGGTGATGTTAGATTATTATAAAAAATAAAGTAATTTTCGCTAATAAGTTTACGATCGGAATTTATCATTATAGCTGAGGCATCTAAATCAAAATCATATCCGGTACCTTCTTTGGGGTCCCATCCTAATCCAACAGTTATTTTTGATAAGCCAACATCAATTTTCTGCCCTTTTTGTAGATTTATTGCCATTATGTGATATACTTTAAAATTTTAAACAATACAATAATACAAAAAGCACTTTAACTAAAAATAACAGAATCCATAAAAATTAAAATATTTATTAACAAATATTAATAGTAAATTTATAATTTTTTTGTAATAAGTAAAAAAATAATAAGCATATTTATATTTTTTGTCTGCCGATAATTTTATTTATGCCTTCAGTAATTTTGTTAGAACCCCATTACTAAATGTCCGGTAACATCACTTACTTTTATTTTTTAATATAACTTTGCCTGATATATCTTCATTTTGATCTCAATTAAAAATATAATGTATCATTGGATATAAGATAATAATAATCTAAAAATTAATGTTCAATTGAGGCTACATTAATATAAAACAGGTAAAATAAAGCAAGAAATGTTTACAGGAATTATTGAATCGCTTGGTACTATTTATGAACTGAGAAAAGAAAATGA
>DASVUQ010000229.1:0-2793 GCA_036386975.1 Flavobacterium sp.
ACTTAAACTTTGGTGCAGTAGTGGGTTGTGCTGCAGGGCATATGGCAAATGATGATATATTAAAAGAATTGACAGACAATGTTGTTCATTTAGACTCGGCTGACAGTGCTACATTAAAACAATTTTTCAAATGGGTTTCTGAAACTATTGAGCAGGGAAATAAAAGCCAGGGAACAGGTGAAACGGTAGCCTTACCACCCCCACCAAGTGAAATAACAATTGTAATATAAATGGGAGATATTTCTTTAATAATTACTATTATTAGTATAGTTGTGCATATCATTATGAAAATTAATGATAAAATTAATGATAATAATAACCGTAATGATCACTCGTATTCCGGTTCCGATGATAATTATATCAATAATTATGAACTTAGTGAACACGAAAAACTGGCAAATATGAATATTGATAACCTGATTGTTTGCTATCAATCTGCAGCGATTGTTGGTTTTTCATTTGACAAAGCCCACCTGATGCTATTGAATAATTATGTAAAAAATGATATGGTTATAAAAGATATTATTATACGTAAAAATTGTATGTATCTAAAAATTGGGTACGCTATGCCTTTCAAAGATAAAGACAAATGTTATAGTGGCTCTTTTTCTATCAATTATATGTTACCCAATAATAGTGTTTCTGTTTATGGATTTAAAAAAATAAGTGCTGATGAAGGACGGGTTTTCCAAGAAATTGCCGCAGAGTTAATCGCGGTAGTTTCATAATAGTTATTTCATCAATAGTATGTTTTTTAACCTGATCAGATCTTTAAAAATTGCAGTTGGTTGTCGGTTAATAATAAGTTATACTTTCAATTATTAATAAAATTAAAATACTTCTAAAATGAGAAGACTTCCTATATATTTCCTGATAGACATTTCTGAATCAATGGTTGGCGAGCCTATTCAACAAGTAGAAGAAGGGCTGGCAACAATCATCCAGGCATTAAAAACAGACCCACATGCCCTGGAAACTGTTTTTGTTTCTATTATAGTATTTGCCGGGCAACCAAAAACATTAGTACCGTTACAGGAAATAGTAACTTTTTACCCGCCAAAATTCCCTATAGGAAGCGGAACATCCCTTAGCAAAGGTTTAGGGCATTTGATGTATGAATTAAGAACAAACATTGTTAAAACCACTTATGAAGTAAAAGGCGATTGGAAACCTATCGTGTTTTTATTTACTGATGGTGCACCAACGGATGATAGTAAAGCAGCCATAAATGAGTGGAAAACCAATTGGCAGAAAACGGCTAATTTAATTGCCGTTTCTTTTGGTAATGATACCGATACCAGGCTTTTGGGAGAGTTAACTGACAATGTGCTACATTTTAAAAATACAAATGTACAGTCCTATAAAGAATTTTTTAAATGGGTAACAGATTCTATCAAAACAAGTAGCATAAGTGTAGAAAATAATTCAACTGGCTTTGAATTAGCAAAACTGGATAATGAAACCCTGTCAAAAATAGATTTAAGCAAACCAGAAGTAAATCGTCAGTTCGTCGATGATAATTATGTGGTTTTAAATGGGAAATGCCAAAATACCAAAAGGCCCTATTTAATAAAATACCGCAAGACAATTGCTGAATCAATTTACGCAGGTATTGAATTATCTTCAAAAAGTTATAAATTAGTTGGGGCATATCAGGTTGATAATGCTTATTTTGAACTGGCCGACCCTACTAATTCCAGCCATAAAGTAAATACAGATGAACTCATTGGAGGTCCAACTTGTCCTTGTTGTGGGAACCAGGTAGCATTTGCAGTATGCGTGTGCGGAAAGCTGCATTGCATTGGCGATGAACAAATAAGTACTTGCCCATGGTGTGGAAGTCAGGGGACGTATGGCAGCGGAGGCGGCGGTTTTGATGTAAACAGGACCCAGGGATAGCAAATGGAAGAAGCCAAAAAATACCTAACAGCATTTTTATCACAAAACAGAATTGAAATCCCATCAGGAAAATTGTCGCTTTTTGATGAATTTATTGCTAATGAAAAGAATATAAATGCTGTAAGGATAATTCAGGAAAATCAAAAAATGATTATGAAAGACTGGACATTAAAAACAAGAATTGATGATATTATTTCGCAAACAGTGTTGGTTCCAAACGCGACAGTAAATAAAAAATATGAAGTAAAAATTGATTTCAATACATTAGGTTGGGATGATATTGTTTATTTTGAAATTAAAAATTTAGAGGATTCTGGACTTAAATTTAATAATGAAGAAAAACTACTTTTTGGCACTCCTGTAATAAATGGAGATGTAAAAATAAAATTACTATTTAAGGTTGAAGGAGAAGCTGAGGACGCTATATTAAATGAAAAAACAGTAACAATTATTATTAATCCTGATCCTAAATCATTGTGGAAAAATATCGAAAGTGATATAAACGATGCTTATTGGAAAGAGGATAATAGTTGTACCTCAGGTACCTTTTTAGATAAAAGCATTGTAATTGCGTCTAAAAGAGGAAGAAGCCACGCTAATGTAGGTAGCTTTAGAGATGATGATTTTGCTTTTAAGAATATGAACGAAACCGGATGGAGCGTTATTTGTGTTGCTGATGGCGCTGGTAGTTATCCTTTAGCCAAACAAGGTTCTAAATTAGCTTGTGAAGCAATTATAGCCTATTTTGAAGCAAACTTTACCAAAGAATACTTACTTGATTTTGATCAAACGCTATTACAGCATCATAACAAAACAGATGTTGATTCCTCAAAAAAAATTAGTCATTTTATTTATAATAATTTATCAAAAGCAGCGTACTTTGCACACAAGAAA
>DASVUQ010000230.1:0-6584 GCA_036386975.1 Flavobacterium sp.
AAACTAAAAAATCCCTATAGAGAGAAAGACCTTAAAAGTTATGTATGGGCCATGGCAAGGCTCGGGGGATGGAAAGGATATGCCAGTGGGCGAAAACCGGGACTAACAACTGTCGCGATAGGAATACAAAAATTCGCAGCAATTATGCAGGGATGGCAATTATTCGTAGATGTGTCCACACGGTAGGTTCCTATCCGGGCTAGAGATATAGCTGAATTCAAATAACATATCACAATTCTGGTTATGAGTTATACTTTAGATTTTTGTCTTTAAAACCCGAGAAAAGAAAGTCTCACTTTAAGGCAAACTTTAGCCGTTTTGCAGAAAAATGATACCATTAATCCCTATTACTACAGCATATTTTATACTAATTCATTATTGTGTGTTTTTAATTCCTCGCAAAGGTGCTAAGACACAAAGCTATAGAGAATGCATTAGGTGCCTGCCTTTTTTTTAAATTATACCGACACACCACTTTTCAGGTGTTCCTAAAAAAACGAAAATTTTTTAGTAGCCCCGATTGTAGTGGCATCCTGCGCTTTTTTTGCGCAGATAGAGCGGAAAGCGGGACAAGAGCAGTGGCAACAATACCTTTTGTGCTCCTGACAATTCATTGGATTTAAAAAAACCTGTACATTTTCAGGATCTTTATCTACTTTTTAAAAATTATAAAATAGATTATTTTAATTTAGCTATAACAGCCCGAATAGCAAGTAAGGATAAAAATCATTAAATTTAGTAAAAATTTAGTGTTATGAAAATCCTTCTTACGGGAGCAAATGGTTATGTTGGCAAGCGTTTATTGCCGGAATTACTCAACCTGGGCCACGAAATAACCTGTTGTGTCCGCAATAAAAACCGTTTAGGCCTGGATGAAAATACGTTATCTAAAATATCCGTTTGGGAAGTCGATTTTCTTGACGACCCGGAGTTTAAAAACATTCCTACAGCTATTGATATTGCTTATTATCTCATTCATTCCATGAGCGCCACAACAGCTGCATTTGATGTTATGGAAGCTGATGCCGCACTACATTTCAATCAATACATGAATGCTATTGGCGTTACACAGGTAATTTACTTAAGCGGTATTATTAATGATGCCCAATTATCGAAACATTTACAATCCCGCAGTGATGTCGAAGCTATTTTATACAAAGGGAATTTTAATTTAACTGTGCTAAGGGCCGGTATTATTGTAGGTTCCGGAAGTTCTTCTTTTGAAATTATACGTGATTTATGCGAAAAACTTCCGGTTATGATCACGCCGAAATGGGTTTTAACGAAATCCCAGCCCATTGCCATCCGTGATGTAATACAATACCTTATAGGCGTTATTCTACGGCAAGACTGCTACAACCAGTCCTTTGATATTGGCGGGCCCAATATTTTGACTTACAAACAAATGATGCTGCTGTATGCAAAAACCCGTGGTATAAGACTGTGGATATTTACATTGCCTATTATGACGCCCAAATTATCCTGCTACTGGCTTTATTTTATTACGTCTACCTCCTATAAACTGGCGGTAAACCTGGTAGAAAGCATGAAGATGGAAGTGGTATGCAAGGACAACAGGCTGCAAAAAATGCTTGGTATAAGACCTATTTCGTATGTTGATGCTATTAACCTGGCTTTTAAAAAAATAGAACAAAATTTAGTTATCTCCAGCTGGAAGGATAGTTTATCGAGCAGCAGAAGCTCCGATGACCTTACAGGATATATCCAGGTACCTGTTTACGGATGCCTTAAAGATGTAAAATCGAGACCGGTTGATAATGTCCCGCAGGTACTAGATAATATATTTTCGATTGGTGGCCAGAAAGGCTGGTATTACGGCAACTGGCTCTGGCAGGTCCGTGGCCATATGGATAAAATAATTGGTGGCGTAGGCTTGCGCAGAGGAAGGACTAACCCTACGGTAATTCATTCCGGTGATTCTCTCGATTTTTGGCGTGTGTTACTTGCCAGCCGGGAAGAAAAGAGGTTATTACTTTTTGCCGAAATGAAACTTCCGGGAGAAGCCTGGCTGGAATTCAGGATCGATGAGCATAATGTACTGCACCAGATTGCCACATTCAGGCCACGCGGATTAATGGGGCGTTTGTATTGGTATAGTGTCGTTCCGTTTCATTTATTTATATTTGCGGGAATGATAAACAATATTGCCAAAACCAAATAAAAATAAGCATGAAAAACCTACTACTTATTCTTGTTACTTATGTATTATTGTTAAGTTGTAATACTATTAAAAAAGCATCCTATACCACCAAAGAATACCTTCAAGAACTGGTAACTGTTATGCAGGGTACTTATTCTTCCGAAAAACAATCACTTGAAGATAATTCGTATTATAATGTCTTCCTGAGAATGGTGCCTATCTGGAAAAACAAAGGCCATTACTTATATGTAGAACAGGCTATGGCTGATAATCAAAGTAAACCTTACCGGGTAAGGATCTATAAAATTTCTCAAAAAAATGAGGCGTTTATCAGTGAAATTTATACTTTAAAAAATGAAAAGGACTGGATTGGAAAATGGGCCAACCCTCAGGATTTTGATGCGCTTTCAGAAAATGATATTGAATTAAAACCGGGTTGTGAAGTGGTATTGAGACGAACCGGTGAAAAAATTTTTGAAGGGAAAACGGGTGACAAAACATGTCCAAGTGAATTACGCGGTGCTTCTTATGCCAGTTCCAAAGTTACGATTACAGAAAACCAGATTTTGTCATGGGACCAGGGTTTTGATAAAAACGGAAAACAAGTCTGGGGCGCCGAAAAAGGGGGCTATCGTTTTGACAAAATCTAATAAAATGTAAAATGCTATACAATCTTTATTATAAGACTGATTGTATAGCATTGACTTGTTTTTATTGTTTAGGAAGAAAAACTTCGGCCATCATACACCGTGCGCTTCCGCCACCACAGGCTTCTATTGTATCCAGGCTTGAAGACAAGATTTCAGCATGCTGTTCCAGTTGTACTATTTGTTTCGGAGAAAGGCTTTGATGCGCTGCGGCACTCATAACCAAATAACATTTTTCATCTGCTCCCCGAAGCTCCAGCATATTTCCGGCAAAGTTATTTAATTGGTCTTCTGTGATTAATATAATCTCTTTACCATCGGCTTTTAAATGATCCAGGACCATTTTGCGTTCTTTTTTATCATCGATAGCATCGGCACAAATGACAGCAAATGTTTCCCCGACACACATCATTACATTCGTGTGATAAATAGTTTTTCTTTGTCCGGCCACTGTCTGAAATGCTTCAAAAATAACGGGGTTCATATCAAAATCCTCGCAAAATTCAATAAAGAGTTCTTCGTCGGCCCTTGGAGAAAGTGCGCAATACGCTTTGGCATTAGCCCTGTCCAGAACAATACTTCCTGTTCCTTCCAGGAAATAACCGTCGGTTTCCGCTTCGGTATAATCAACGATATTTTCAATCTTAAAACCTTTTTCTTCCAATATATCCAGAATATCTTCCCTACGCTCTGTCCTTCTGTTTTCGGCAAACATAGGATATAGTGCTACGTCTGCATTTTCATGAAAAGAAATCCAGTTGTTAGGAAAAACCGAATCGGGTGTATCGGGGTCTATAGTATCTTCGACAACCGTAACATCAATACCAACAGACCGGAGTTTTTCTACAAAAGCATCAAATTCCTGTTGTGCTTTGGCATTGACCGTTTCCGGCAACAATCCGTTTAAGACTTTTTGATAATAATTATTAACTGCTGTCTGCTCATTCATTCGAAACGCCACGGGGCGGATCATTAGTATAGCATTGGTTGTTTGTTTCATTGTTTTTAGTTTAAAGTTTAAAGCATAAAGTTTAAGGTTACTTTGCATAACGTTAAATTTTAAACCTTAAACCAATATTTTAATCTCTTATTAGGGGTAAAGTGGTACATCTTAAAAGCCCTTCCTGTTTACCTACTTCAGCATATGGGATTTCTTCTACTGTAAACCCTTTTTCACGTAACCAGTGGTTGAGCCTTGTAAAATTCTTTTCCGAAACTACCACGTCTGGTGCAATCGAAAATACGTTAGAATTCATTTCGTACATTTCTTCCCGGGTAATATGAAAAAGATTTTCTTCACCAAAAAGGCCGACCAAAAATAAATAATCAGCCTCTTCCCTAAACCCGCCTTTGTAAATAATCCCTTTGTCATTTCCTACAGGCTGGAAACAACAATCCAGGTGCAATGCATTGTCCCTGGCTTCTGTTTTTGATTTTATCAGATCAAATTCTTTCACTTTTTTATGTGGGAATAATTTTTTAATATAGGCAACACCATTCATATTGGTCCTTGCCGTAATCTGATCTTTATAATCGCTTCCTTTATAAGTGCCTATAAAAATATAATCGTTCCAGGGCATCACATCGCCTCCTTCAATATGTACGTCCTGTGACGGACAAACGATCTTCGCAGGATCAATCTGATCTAAAATAGGCTTAAAAGCAAGGAGTTCTTTTTGCCTGTCCGGAAGTATATTGGCGGTTATAAAAGTATCCTCTATCACAAAACCGATATCCCTGACAAAAATCTGATTACAATCCTCAATCAGATCCGGCCTGAAAACC
Organism: Flavobacterium sp.; assembly: GCA_036386975.1. GTDB lineage: Bacteria > Bacteroidota > Bacteroidia > Flavobacteriales > Flavobacteriaceae > Flavobacterium. The sequence goes on from DASVUQ010000230.1 coordinate 4,594, forward strand.
TGTACCTCATACTTCTGAAAAACGTTATTAAACGCGTGCATCTCAAGGACCATATCTGCTTCTACAGGATAGGTACCGGCTAATATATGCTCTAAAGATTTGGGATCGTAGGCTTCGTGTGCCTGGGGGGCAGGGCCATTACTTTCGGCTGTGCCTAAAACTACCGCTCTTAAACGCGAAGTTTCATTTTTTATATTTAATTGTAACATAAATCAGCTTTGGCTTTTTACAAAGATAAAAAAACACCTTTGTTTGCACTATTTTGTTATTGTTATTAAAGTAGAAATAAAGGATTTATTATTTGCCATAAAAAACCCCGCTGTATAGCAGGGCTTTACTATTAAGTATGAAGCCATTATCGCTGATCGAAAGTTTTAAAATCCCGTAACGCATATCCGGTGTATACTTGCCTCGGGCGCCCAATCGGTTCTTTATTTTCACGCATTTCTTTCCATTGGGCGATCCAGCCCGGTAAACGGCCAATGGCAAACAATACGGTAAACATATCTGTAGGTATGCCTAATGCACGGTAAATAATACCGGAATAAAAATCGACATTAGGATATAATTTTCTGGATACAAAATAATCATCGACCAACGCGGATTCTTCCAGTTTTTTAGCTATAGCAAGGATAGGGTCATTTACCCCTAATTCCCTTAGTACTTCATCTGCCGCTTTCTTGATGATTTTTGCCCTCGGGTCAAAGTTTTTATACACTCTGTGCCCAAACCCCATCAAACGGAAAGGATCTTCCTTGTCTTTGGCTTTGGCCAGGTATTTGTCTGCATCCCCGCCATTTTTCTGGATTTCTTCCAGCATCTCCAGCACTGCCTGGTTGGCACCTCCGTGTAGCGGACCCCACAACGCAGAGACCCCTGCAGATATGGAAGCAAAAAGGCCGGCATGTGATGAACCTACCATACGTACTGTAGAAGTAGAACAGTTTTGTTCGTGGTCTGCATGTAGTATAAATAATTTATCCAAGGCATTAATTACAATAGGGTTTGCTATGTATGGCCCTGTAGGCAGCTCGAACATTAAATGAAGGAAGTTCTCTACGTACCCTTTTGTATTGTCATAATAATTTAAAGGGAAACCGGATGCTTTCCTGAATGTCCAGGTGGCCAAAACAAGGAATTTACCCATTGTTTTGCACACCGCTTCATACATTTCTTTTTCATTCTCTACATTGACCACTTTAGGGTTAAATGCCGTTAATGCACTGGTTAATGAAGACAGGACGCCCATAGGATGAGCTGTTTTTGGAAAACCATCAATGATGTTTTTCATTTCTTCATTGACTAATGTATATTTTCTGATATCGTTTTCAAATTGTTCTAACTGTTGTTTTGTTGGTAACTCGCCAAAAATAACTAGGTAAGAAACTTCGATGAAATTGGCTTTATCGGCCAAATCCTCTATACTGTAGCCTCTGTAGCGCAGGATTCCTTCTTCTCCGTCGAGAAAAGTAATATCACTTTTGCAGGCCCCTGAATTTTTATAGCCGGGGTCAAGTGTTATGGCACCGGTTACATCCCTTAACTTATTAATATCAATGGCCACTTCATTTTCGCTTCCTACAATTACCGGAAACTCATATTTTTTACCATCTAATTCTAATGTAGCTGTTTTTGACATAATATGATTATCTAATTTTGTTTTTGGTTTTTGGTATAAATTTTAACAAAAATAACGAATTGGAGCCGAAGATAAAAGTTATTACGGTAACGTTTTCGTTAATTAAATTATAAAATGTGTAGAAGTAAATTGTTTAAAATCATAATTTAAATGTCTTATTAACATCTAAACTTTGGCTAATTAATATTCTTTGATTTTCTAATTTTCTAGTTATAGTTAACTCAATATAAAATACCCTATCTTTGCCTTATGAGTTATTCGTTAGATTTCCGCAAGCAAGTCTTTAAGATAAAAGAGGAATATCATCTTAGTTTACGTGAAACAGCGGAGCGTTTTAATGTTCCGGTACGTA
>DASVUQ010000231.1:0-1844 GCA_036386975.1 Flavobacterium sp.
AAAGAAGGGTTCAATATAGAAGCAAGTGAACTTGGCTCTGCCAAAGCTATCCGAAAGTTATCTTTACTGATGATGGAAACCATTGTTAAGTTGTTTTTAATGCAAATAGCCTATAATATGCCTGAAGAAAGAATAGAAGCCGGAAGTTGTTTTTCAGATCAGGAGCTGGAATGCCTGGAACATCAGATGATAAAATTAGAGGGAAAAACAGAAAAACTAAAAAACCCCTACATAGAAAAAGACCTGAAAAGATACGTATGGGCCATGGCAAGGCTCGGGGGATGGAAAGGATATGCCAGTGGGCGAAAACCGGGAATAACAACTTTCGCTATAGGAATACAAAAATTCGCAGCAATTATGCAGGGATGGCAATTATTTGTAGATGTGTCCACACGGTAGGCTGCAATCGGGGCTACCAAAAAAATTCCCGTTTTTTCAGGAACACCTCAACAGGGATGTGCCGGTATAACTTAAAAATAAGCAGGCATCTAATACATTCCGCTATAGCTTTGCGTCTTACCACCTTTGCGAGAAATTAAAACACACAATAAACCAGGATTATGATATTTTATTTTAATTCAGCTATAGCAAAAACAGTTAAACATAAAATAAAAACGGGTTGTTATAAAACTTTGCAATTTCAACGGTTTATTCGTTTATTTGTTTGATCAGAAAAAGAATATTATGCAAAAGCACCACCGGTCCAGGCTATTCTTTACGCTTTTATTGGTAACCATCACGTCTTTAATCAAAGCACAAAACACAATCATTATGCCCGAATATTTACAAAAAGGCGATACCGTTGGTATTTTGGCCACAGCCCGAAAAATAGATGTCCTTTCTTTACAGCCCGGAATTAAATTACTGGAAAGCTGGGGCTTAAAAGTAGTTATCGGGAAAACGATAGGAAAAGAAGACCACCAGCTTGCGGGTCCCGACTGGCAACGTGCTACCGATTTCCAGGAAATGCTGGATGATTCTGGCATTAAGGCGATCTGGGCAGCAAAAGGAGGCTATGGTACAGTACGTATTGTGGACAGGATCAATTTTACCAACTTTAAAAAGAAACCCAAATGGATTGTAGGTTTCAGCGATGTCACAGTCTTACACAGCCATATCAACAATATGAACATTGGGACGTTACATGGGGTAATGGCTGCCGGTACAAAAACCGCCACTCCGGAAGCTATCGAAACCTTACGAAAAGCCTTATTTGGCGAACGACTGGAATACCGTATCCCCAAACATGCTTTTAATAAAACAGGCAAAGCCAAAGGCGAACTTGTGGGCGGGAACCTTTCGGTGCTGTACAGTATACAAGGATCACCGTCGGCAGTAGATATGAAAGGAAAAATCCTTTTTCTGGAAGACCTTGACGAATACCTGTACCATATAGACCGTATGATGATGAACCTAAAACGCAACGGATCACTCGACGGTGTAAAAGGGATTATTATTGGCGGGATGACTTCTATGAACGACAATGATATCCCATGGGGCAAAGATGCCCTTCAGATTATCCAGGATATTGTAAAAGACCTTAAAATCCCTGTGGCCTATAATTTTCCGGCAGGGCACATCAAAGACAACCGCGCTTTAATTCTGGGTAAAACGGTAACATTGGAAGTCAATGATAATGAAACTATCCTAAAGTTTGAGTGATTAATTTGTTTTTGAATATAACATCATAATCAATGGCAGAACATAATGAATTAGGAAAACAGGGCGAAGCACTGGCTGTAGAATACCTTCAGAAAAATGGTTACACGATCCTGGAAACCAACTGGGTTTTTCAAAAAGCGGAAATTGATATTATAGCCCAAAAAGAAAATGTCCTGGCTGTT
>DASVUQ010000232.1:0-6592 GCA_036386975.1 Flavobacterium sp.
TACGTACCGGAACATTAAAACGCTCCGCTGTTTCACGTAAACTAAGATGATATTCCTCTTTTATCTTAAAGACTTGCTTGCGGAAATCTAACGAATAACTCATAAGGCAAAGATAGGGTATTTTATATTGAGTTAACTATAGAATAAAAAAAAGGAATAGCCAATGGCCATTCCTATTATTACTGCAAAGATCGTATTTATTATTACATAATCGCCTATTTTGCTTTGCATCAATTTATTGTTGTTGCTCTAAAGAGTCGGTAGGGTATTGAATACTATCATTGGCCTCCTCACTTGGCTTAATAGTATCATAATTTTCCAGCTCTTTTTGTAATGCTTCTACTCCGGATGTGATTTGTCTGTACTGCCAGATCGCCAGTGCTGTTCCAAGGATAGAGCAAATTAAACCTGCAATAGCCATTCCTTTGGTGGCACCCCCTTTATTGGCCTGGATAATGCTGATAATGGATAAAATCAGACCTAGAATACCCGGGCCCACAGCATACATGCCCAAGCAAGGGATAAAAGAAATGATTGCAGCAAGAATACCTAATACTAATCCGGCAATACCTAAGCCCCTGCCTGCTCTAGGATTACTACTTGTTGACTGTGTTGTTGTTGGTTCCATAGTTTTTTAAATTTTAAATTTTAACTTATTTACAAAAAGAAAAAAAGTAAATGGATTAAACAAATTAAATTGTCTTAAGTTATTAACAATCTATCCTTTAATTTTAACAATTCATTTGTCTTCAGGCCTGATTTTCGGACTTACCCATTCTTTAAAATTTATAGAATTTCGGTTGTTTAGCTGTAATTTATTTTATTTTTGTTCAGAAAATAAATCTTTTGTTTTAATAATCATATTTTTTAACTGTGCGTTGGAAGACATGGTCAGTTTTATTTCTTCATCCTTAAAGTAATTCATCCAATCGCCAGATCAATAAAGAAACCGGGTTATTAAAGGATAGGCATAAGGGCTAAATTTTCTACTTGTTTCAGCCAGTAGGTCAATCGACTAAAAATCTTGCTGTTGCCGGATGGTAATTCCGCCACTTAAAATAATCATAATATGTGTAATTTTTAAAAATAAATTTGTTTACTAATTCATTTTAACTTTATATTTGTCACAAATAAAAATACAATGTACGCATCTCAGTCACATCATCATCATTTTCATTATTGCTCTCAGGCGATGTGTTAATGGTATATGTGAAATCACAATATTTAAAAACCCGTTTGAGTACATCAAACGGGTTTTTTATGAACGGTATGTACTCAGACAATAACTAAAAACAAAATTAAAATGAGTACTTTAAAAATTGCAGTTCAAAAATCAGGAAGATTAAACGAAGACAGCCTTAAAATTCTAAAAGATTGTGGTATTTCAATCGATAATGGGAACGATCAGTTAAAGGCCGGCGCTTCTAATTTCCCCCTTGAAATCCTGTTTCTACGAAATTCAGACATTCCACAATACCTTATTGATGGCGTTGTAGATGCCGCAATTGTAGGTGACAATCTACTGGTAGAAAAAGGCAGCAACATCCAGGTCATCGAAAAATTAGGTTTTTCTAAATGTAAAGTGGCTGTGGCTGTACCCAAAGCTTTTGAGTACAATTCTATTAAAGATCTGGACGGATTGCGCATCGCGACTTCCTATCCCAATACCGTTTTAAATTATTTTAACGCTAAAAACATTGCGGTAGACATTCACCAGATTTCAGGTTCTGTAGAAATTGCCCCGAATATTGGCCTTGCCGATGCCATTGTCGATATCGTTTCCAGCGGAAGCACCTTATTCAAAAACAATCTTAAAGAAGTAGAAGTGATCTTTAAGAGTGAAGCCGTACTCGCTGTTTCTCCAAAAATAACAGAAGAGGTACAATTGATACTCAATAAGTTGCAGTTCAGGATACAATCCGTATTAAAAGCGAAGAAATGCAAATACATTTTAATGAATGTACCCAATGATAAAATTAAAGAAATCAGCAATATACTCCCCGTCCTAAAAAGTCCTACAGTAATGGCATTGTCTGAAGAAGGCTGGAGTAGCGTACACTCTGTTATAGAAGAAGATACTTTTTGGGAAGTAATCGATCAGCTCAAGGAGGCTGGTGCTGAAGGTATTTTGATTTGTCCGATTGAAAAAATGGTATTATAATTTAAAATTTATCCGTTATGAACAAAATATACTATCCTACCAAAGATACCTGGTCCGCCATTCTGAAAAGGCCTACGGCTACTTTCGAAAATATAGAAGAAACGGTAAAATCTATTTTTAAAGAAGTACAATTAAAAGGAGATGTAGCCATCGCAAAATACACCTCACTCTTCGATGGCACTACAATAAATGACATTGAAGTAACCCCTTATGAAATTGACGAAGCCGTAAGTGGCACTCCCGAAGCACTAAAAGAAGCCATTCAACTGGCAAAATCAAATATAGAAAAATTTCATACTGCCCAAAAAACATCCAAAATTGAAGTAACAACAATGGATGGGGTGTATTGCTGGCAGGAAAAAAGGCCTATCCAAAAAGTAGGTTTGTATATTCCGGGTGGGACAGCACCTCTTTTTTCTACCGTATTGATGCTGGCCGTACCGGCACAAATCGCCGGCTGTACCGAAATCGTTTTATGTTCGCCCCCCAATAAAGAAGGCAAAATTAATCCTGCTATTCTCTATGCGGCACATCTTTGCGGCGTTACGAAAATCCTTAAAGTAGGCGGTATCCAAGCCATTGCGGGAATGACCTTTGGCACAGCAACTATTCCTGAAGTGTATAAAATTTTTGGCCCCGGGAACCAGTTTGTAACGGTGGCAAAACAAGTGGCGACGCAATATGGTGTCGCTATTGATATGCCGGCGGGGCCAAGCGAACTGTTAATTGTAGCCGATGACACAGCCAATGCCAATTTTGTAGCATCTGATTTATTAAGCCAGGCAGAACACGGTACCGACAGCCAGGTAATCCTGGTGACTACATCAGAAGAACTTATTGATGCTGTTGCCATTGCCATAAACCATCAGCTGGACGTTTTACCAAGAAAAGAAATAGCCGCAAAAGCCATCGAAAATTCAAAGCTGATTTTGGTCGAAAATGATGCAACAGCTTTAGATTTGATTAATGAATACGGGCCGGAACATTTTATCATCTGTTCTGCAAATGAAGAGTACTATATCAATAATATTCAAAATGCAGGCTCCGTTTTTATAGGTAACTATACGCCGGAAAGTGCCGGGGATTATGCATCGGGCACCAATCATACATTACCTACCAATGGATATGCCAAAAATTATTCCGGGGTGCATTTAGACAGCTTTCTAAAAGCCATGACTTTCCAGAAAATTACGGAAAAAGGTATTCAGAATATTGGTCAGGCTGTTGAAATAATGGCTGAAGCCGAAGGGTTGCACGCTCACAAAAATGCCATTACGTTACGATTAAAAGCATTACAAGATGAATAATTTCAACATACAAAACCTGGTTAGGAAGAATGTGCTGAACATGCAACCGTATTCATCAGCAAGGGATGAATTTAAAGATTTCGATCAGGAAATGATTTTTTTGGATGCCAATGAAAATCCTTTTGAAAACGGAATAAACCGCTATCCGGACCCACAACAGAAGACATTAAAAAAAGAATTGGCTTCTTTAAAAAAAGTACCAGAAAATCAAATCCTTTTAGGCAATGGTAGTGACGAAGTCCTGGATTTATTGTTCCGTGCTTTTTGTGAACCTTATGTTGACAACGTTATTACGTTACCCCCAACATATGGTATGTACGGTGTTCTGGCTAATCTGAATGCTGTCGAAAATAAAGAAGTAATCCTAAATGATGATTTTCAGCCGAATGTAGAAGCTATTTTAAATGCAGCCAATGAAAATACAAAAATGCTTTTTCTTTGTTCGCCAAATAATCCTACAGGCAATTCATTTTCAGATGAAAGTGTGGTAACGTTATTACAAAATTTTAAAGGCATTGTAGTAATAGATGAAGCCTATATTGATTTTTCTAAAAAAGAAAGCTGGCTTATAGAGATGGGCGATTATCCCAACCTGGTGGTTACCCAAACCTTGTCCAAAGCATTTGGAATGGCAGGGATCCGGTTAGGTATCTTATATGCTGCACCGGTAATAACAGCGGTTTTAAATAAAATTAAACCACCTTATAACGTCAATATCCTGACACAGCAAAAAGCACTGGAACGGGTGTTAGATACCGCAACAATTACGAAAGAAATAACAGCCATAATAGCCGAAAAAGAAAGAATAACCGGCCGGCTGGCAGCACTTGATTTTGTACAGAAAGTATATCCTACCGATGCCAATTTTATTTTAATAAAAGTAGACGACGCTACAAAAAGGTACCGGCAATTACTTGAAAAGAACATTGTAATCAGGAACAGGAGTACACAGCCTTTATGCGAAAATTGCCTTCGGATTACTATTGGTACGGCAACAGAAAACGACAATTTAATTAAAGCTTTACAATCATTATAATGGCTCAAAAAGTATTATTTATAGACAGGGACGGAACACTCGTCCTGGAACCGGAAAATTACCAGCTGGATAGCTTGGATAAATTAGAATTTTATCCGAAAGTATTTCAGTATTTATCAAAAATAGCAGCCGAACTGGATTATGAACTTGTTATAGTAACCAATCAGGATGGGTTAGGAACGACTATCTTTCCTGAAGCTACTTTTTGGCCGACACAAAATTTTATCATGAAAGCTTTCGAAAATGAAAATATTACTTTTAAAAAAGTATATATTGATAAAAGTTTTCCTCAGGACCATGCACCTACACGCAAACCCAGGACAGGAATGTTAACTGAATATATTAATAATCCGTTATATGATTTGGCCCATTCATTCGTAATAGGCGACCGGCTTACGGATGTGGAACTGGCAAAAAATTTAGGGGCTAAAGCTATTTTTATCAATAATGATGTTACTTTAGGAAGTACTGAAACCATTTCTGACACAGAAGATTTAAACAATACCATAGCCCTGACCACAACTGACTGGAAAACGATTTATGAATTTCTAAAACTGGAAAATCGTGTCGCTACTATTTCCAGAAAAACAAATGAAACCGATATTTTTATCAGCCTGAACCTGGACGGCACAGGAAAAAGCAACATTAATACCGGCCTGGCTTTCTTCGATCACATGCTGGACCAGATTGCAAGGCACGGCCAGATGGACCTTAAAATTGCTGTAAAAGGCGATCTTGAAGTAGACGAGCATCATACGATTGAAGACACAGCAATAGCGTTGGGAGAGGTTTTCGCGAAAGCGTTAGGGAATAAATTAGGGATTGAGCGTTATGGGTTTTACCTGCCGATGGACGATTGCCTCGCAATAGTAGCCATTGATTTTGGGGGCCGGAACTGGCTGGTATGGGAAGCGGAATTCAAACGTGAAAAAATAGGGGAGATGCCTACCGAAATGTTCTTTCATTTTTTCAAATCATTTTCTGATGGGGCCAAAGCCAATTTGAATATAAAGGCAGAAGGCATCAACGAGCATCATAAGATTGAAGCTATTTTTAAATCGTTTGCCAAAGCTATAAAAGCCGCGGTAAAACGTGATGCAGAAAAAATGATCCTGCCGTCTACAAAAGGAATGTTATAACACACAAAGATGAAAGTAGTAATTATAGATTACGGCGCAGGCAATATTCAAAGCATTCAATTTGCTTTGGAAAGATTGGGTTATAATGGCGTTTTAAGCAATGACTGGTCCGTAATCAAGGCAGCAGATAAAGTTATTTTTCCCGGAGTGGGAGAAGCCAGTTCTGCAATGATCAAATTAAGGGACAGTGGGCTGGATGCCTTGATACCTACATTAAAACAACCTGTTCTGGGGGTTTGCCTGGGCATGCAGCTCATGTGTAACCATACCGAAGAAGGAAATACAGACGGGCTGGGGATTTTTGATGTAGATGTAATTCAATTTTCTACTAAAGTAAAAGTGCCGCAAATGGGTTGGAACCAGATTTATAATCTTAAAAGCACACTATTTTCGCAGCATCATGAAAACGAATACATGTATCTGGTACATAGTTTTTATGCCCCGAAATGTGATGCAACCATTGCCATTACCAATTACGAAACAGAATATTCATCGGCATTACAAAAAGATAATTTTTACGGAGTACAGTTCCATCCGGAGAAAAGCGGAAAAATGGGTGAACAAATTTTGTCCAACTTTCTAAAGTTATAAAAGGCTTCAGACATAATTAAGATCGAAACAGATGAGAATAATTCCGGCAATAGATATCATAGACGGCAAATGTGTACGTTTGTCCAAAGGAGATTATGATACTAAAAAAATTTATAACGAAAATCCTCTCGAAGTAGCGAAGTCATTTGAAGCACACGGTATAGGATTTTTACATTTGGTAGACCTGGACGGGGCTAAATCCAGTAAAATAATCAATCATAAAGTGCTGGAAGCCATTGCGACAAAAACTAACTTGAAAATCGATTTTGGTGGTGGTTTAAAATCAGATGCCGATTTAAAAATTGCTTTCGAGAGTGGGGCCCATCAAATTACAGGAGGAAGTATTGCGGTAAAAAAT
>DASVUQ010000233.1:0-2402 GCA_036386975.1 Flavobacterium sp.
CAATGTATACATTTAGTATATCAGATGTGTATATAAAATTAAGTGACAGATATGCCACCTTCCCGTAACATTGGCTATCGTCAACTGGGTTCTTAAGAAGCCAGGCAATAAAATTGCTGGTGACAGAAAAACCTATAACCATTAACTCGAAAAGAAGTCCATTCAATGGTTGTTTAGCGCGTTGATTCACGCTGGCTGCTGAGCATATAAAAACTATTTTGGATTACGTACAATTCTTCTCTATAAACAAAATACTTCAACTCACCTCAATATTATTGATGGCACCTCCTCCAATTCTAAGTAATAATGACAATCTGAAAATAATTATTTGAATTTTTGTCACAAAAGTGATTACTGGCACTCCTATGTATGCATTTCATAAAATACGGACTTACTACCAAATACGAAGGTACAGTCCGAAGGGTGTAGAATTAAATAGAATAAATTTTACATAACTGTTGATTAGAGCATAGCTCAATACTTTGCAAAATATAAGTCAGAATTAAATTGAATAAACCTTAGAATCAAATGGAAAATAAAGGAAACACACAAGCCAAAGTTCGCCTAATTGCATATTGGGCAACAACTATAGCCATTTCAGCGGTGCTATTAAATGCAGGTATAAATAATGTATTACAACGGTCACCTTACATCGATTGGCTTCATAATATGGGTTATCCCACCTATTTTGCTGTAGTTATTGGTACCTGGAAAATACTAGGTGTAATAACGATTCTTATTCCACGCTTTCCTTTACTAAAGGAATGGGCTTATGCTGGCTTTTTTTTCCTACTATCTGGCGCCATTATATCACATGCTATAATAGGCGATAATCCCGCATTTCAAATAATTATGTTAATACTTATCGTCCTATCATGGTTTTTGCGTCCAAGCGATCGTAAATTATTAGCCAATTAGATGCAAGAAACTGGTATTGAAGCTTTGAACAACCTAGTCTGCTTTCTAAAAAAGATCTACTAAGTAGTCCATGTTCAATAAATTTCATTTCACAAAATGCTTCTGAAAATAATGGCCTATTAGTCCGTTTAAAATAGATGAGTGACCTACCGTTAGATAGGACGGCATATTTTAATATAGTCAAGTTGGCTATCCGAGAAATTCGAAAGAGGGTGGCGAATAAATTTAAGTCCAAAAACAAATTATTCGGGGCTCAAGCCCGTACGGTAAAAATATTTGAGCTTATAAAACTAACGCAAAATAATCGTTAATGGCGGGGTTTGGATAGCGCTTAGCTCTCTATTTTGGAAATACTTTGAATGTAGAAATAAATAATCAAACTGCAACAGATAAAGTTATACAAGGCATTGCCCTTGGTATCTTCAAGCAAGTTGCTCGCATTCAAACCCTGCGTGGCGCATCAAATTTATAATGTTACTTTTTAGATCTACATCTGATTTTACCCTCAATATTTTATCACAGTCTTGCAAATCAAAGTTAATTCTACAGGCAGGATATTTCCCTATTAGTAGTGCGGTAATTTCTTGGACCTGTAGGTCTGTTGTTACGTTCGTTTTAAATATTTCAATCATAATTTTAGAGTCGATCTAAGCTTAGCTTACTTGCAGAAACCTCATATAGGCTACAAATAAACTCAAGATGAAAAAGGTAACGTTTATAGCTAATACAGTTTTATACTCCTTCCTTTTATAATGAATAACACCAGCAGGTATCATAATTACTGCTAAGCATAAAGCAGAAATCGACGTTAATAAGGGCAAAATTTGTGTTGCCCATGGTAGAACTAGTCCCGCTGTTCCTAGAATTTCGGCAACTCCAATAAACCGTATTACCCAATAGGGAAGACCATCTACACCTGTTTGGCCAATACTCACTAAATATTCACGGTTCTGAAATGATTTCATGACACCAGAATAGCCAAAAGCAAAAGCCAAGAAGACCTGGCATATCCATAAGAATGTATTCATAAGAGTTCTTTATTTTATCCCTATGACTGGAGTTGTGCTAAAAGGTGACAAAAAATTAAAAAAATTTTTAGTAGTAATCCAAAAACTTTGACGTGCGAATTAATTTTCGAGGGGTCTTAAATACACGAGACTTGATTTACAATTGGTTTAGATACTTTACTAGCTTAAGAAGATTTTATCAGGGTTTCTAAGAAGAAATAATTTACTTATTTTACCTTTCTCTATTTCAAGCGAGCACACTGTATCAATGACATTGTTAACCAAAATCAAAACTCCTTTTCCTCCATTTATCCAAACAGGCTTTATTTCATACTGAGCATCTGGTTCCAACCCAGTAATTGCAGCCAGAAATTTTATTGTTTTAGTGACACCAGAAATCGGCTTAAGTGCAGCCGCCATTTTACCTCCGCCATCCTGGTACATAATAATATCTTCTAAAAAAATTTCATTCAGTTT
>DASVUQ010000234.1:0-3474 GCA_036386975.1 Flavobacterium sp.
CTTCTCCTATTCTCATTTGGCTCCCCCATTTAAGAGATTTTACACCATATTTCTTCTTGTAATCTGCCCCAAATTTCTCTTTTGCAAGAGCGTCTAAGTCATGTTGATTCTGCATTTCATTCGCCGCGTGATTGAACCCACTAAATGCCCCATTATTTGTAAACCCTTCATTTTGCCAGCCACATGATAACTGATGGTTTGATAGGGCCAGTGTGGGCGGGAGTGGTACAGCTTCATTGCCTCTACGCTTCGTTGAGCATATCCAAGCGATCGGGCCTACAAAACCAAGGCCTGTAATACCACGCAAGTATGTAAACAGATTCAGCTACTTCAATATTAAAGGTACTCCATTAGATAAAATAGGTTTTTCATATATTTCATAACCCATTGTCTTTATAGAATCCCGCATCTCGGCCTTTAAGGCATATTGAGAATAATAATGGTACTTAAACTTCACTAAATATCCTTTTTCATCGTTTAAATTTTCTTTATTATAGCCATACCAACATTCTTTGGTAATGATTGTTTTTAATTTAAAAGGGGCATAAAAAGTTAAAGATGTATTAGCTTTTATTTTTAACAGGCTCTTTACTGTACGCCTGTCAAATATTTTGATTTCCTCTTCAAAAGCTTTTTTATCATTTGGATAACATTCATAATCAACAACCGTTTGAGGTATTACTTTATTTTCAAAATTTACTAAATGAGTAAAAGCAGATGCAAAAAAATTTGAAGATGCAAAAAAGGAAACCGGATTAGATAAACTTAAGGTGTCTAAAACCAAACAATAATCTTTGTTTGTTAAATTTGATAACCTTACTTTTAATTTTTCTCCATCTTTAACTGTAGGATTTAATAATTCAAATTGTAGCTCTTCTTCCTTAGGTATAATTTTTTTGCCGGAACAATTCATATATATTATTCCTGCAAAAGTAAATAGTATTAAAAAAGAAATAATTTTAGTGTGTCCAGCCATATTTTTGTGTTTTTAAAATAAATGAATTGTGCATTTCAGCATTATAATCCGGAGACCTAACACTTAACTCCCAATTGTATGCTGATATTTCAGATAAAGCCTTTGCTCCGATTAATCCATACTTATTAGCCCAGGTTTGATAACGTCCACTAACATAATCAGTTGCATGATGCAGTTCATGCCCAATGGTCGCAGCTAAGCTAAGATAACTATCATAGGATATTTTACTAAGTTGGATTACTCCTTTAAATTTGATTTTCAAAGTTCCTTCTTCTCTGGAAACTTCTTTTACGGGTCTTCCTCCGACACCACCTCCAAGAGATTCTACGGTTTCAAACGTAGGGTTTCCTGATGCCCCATATAGGTCAGGAAATACCTTTTGTGCAAAAGCAGCTACTTGTGAATCAGTCATTACGGCTACCTTTGAAGGACTATATCCTACTTTTATCAAACGCTGCATTAAATCTTGTTTTTGCTGTATTTCATGCGCCGCTTGATTGAGCCCACTAAATGTCCCACTACTTGTAAACCCTTCATTTTGCCAACCGCCCGACAATTGATGGTTCGATATCGCCGGTGTAGGTGGTAGTGGTAGTGCTTCACTTCCTCTACGCCCTTTAAAGAGGTTCATGACACCACGAAATATCGAACCCATGCCGTTAGTAATAAAATTCCCTGCACTTTTTAACCCATCACCAAATTGGCGAAAGCCTATGTTTCTATTGGCCCAGTCTTTTATGCGCAGCTTGTCCCAGTTTTTCCCTATAGAAACAATCCCGGCAGCTATTAACACTGTCCAAATATTCGACCCACGCCTTCGCCATTATTATACTCTTCGCCGCTATAATCGGGACCTCCTGTTGTTTCTGCATTGCATAACTTAATCCACTAACTACTAAACCTACATATAAAAGACATCAGATCTAGGAGCATTTTGTATTTCTTTTTTTGATTTAATTATATCATTTATTTTATCAATAAATTTTTTTAATCGCCTATATTTTTTCATGTCTAAAGGGTTTTTAACAAAATCGGTTCTAACAATAATTACTTGTTTGGTACCATCTTCAAAATGAATTATATATTTTGTATCAGATAAAGGCACACTGAATAATTCTTCTTCTACTGCTATAAGTTCTTTCCCATAATCAAAAATATTTTCACGCTCATAAGTATTTTTAATTTCCAGAATCTCTTCTCTATCTATAGGAAATTTATACTTGGAATCCTCTTTCGACATAAAATGTATAATATATTCACCTTCAAACAAATTGATTTCCGAAGATCTATCATTTTGTATTACAATTGAATTTATATTCTTTTTTGTGCACGATATAAAAAGTAATGCTATTATTATAATGTTTATTTTCATTTTATTCCAATATTGATAATTTTAGGTAAATTCTTCCACGAAAATGATTGAGGATACTTTTTTATATTAGGATAATAAAACATGGCACCATTTCTACTTCCATATGCTTTTAAATAAGCGAATGTAAATGTTGATGCTGCAGCTTCAGTATATAACATAGTATTTGGTAAGCCAAGAAAAAAATGGTTTGCGTGTAGAAGTTCATGAGCAATTGCATGCGATGCTATTCCAACTTTTCCAAAAAAGTCACCTTTTACACTGGGAGCCATATATATTATTGAATTATTATGACCTGGAATATTAGAAGTTGTTCCTGCTACTCTACCACCTCTGTCATTTATTAAATCATTTCCCTTCATACTATATCCTGGAGGTAAATTATTTTTTGAAGCTAATGTAATATCTACATTTAGGGCTTTTTCTATTGCATTTAGATTTCCAATATTTTTATTTACATAATTTTCTAAATCACTTTGACTTTTAAAAATTTCTCCATTGTTGGTGTAGTCATATACATTCATATCAAAGGAATTATGCCCCAAATAATTCATTCCACTATTTCCAAACCCTTCATTCTGCCACCCACTTGATAATTGATGGTTCGATATCGCCGGTGTAGGTGGTAGTGGTACAGAGGCCGATGCTCCACTTTTTAAACGCCTTTCAAGGAAGTTTCCGAAACCACTAAATATCGAACTTATACCATTAGCAATAAAATTACCTGCACTTTTTAACCCATCACCAAACTGTCGAAAACCTATGTTCCTATTGGCCCAGTCTTTTATGCGTAGCTTGTCCCAGCTTGTTCCTACAAAACCAATCCCGGCACCTATTAGTGTTTGCTGGTAGCCCGGCATCCCGCCACCTTCGCCACATTCTATGCAATTATTATATTCCTCGCCGCTAGGATCGGTATACTTTAACGGGTTGTTCAGTACATAGGCATAGCGGTTATAGTTCTGCGTGTTGTACGGGTCCTGGATAAAATTATCCGGTTGCAGGAACCGGTGCAGTACCGGGTCGTACAACCGCGCGTTCATGTGTATCAGGTTCACGCCCTGTAAATGTTCATGCCCTGTATAGCCCCTGTCCAGAACCACAAACCCCGATAGCGTGTTGCCTGCAC
>DASVUQ010000235.1:0-4075 GCA_036386975.1 Flavobacterium sp.
GCCTGTTAAAGAAGATGATCTTGCCTTTTACTTTTGCAGTGCCTATTGCTTTTAATTCATCTATACTTTTTACTTCTACAATTTCTGCCTGAAGCCCTTTGTCCGGTGTGGCTACAGCACCTCCGAGTGCGCAAATAGGGAAAAATGTTTTTTTACCGTTTATTGTAGCATAGGCTTCTTCTTTTTTGCCCCTGACCCATTTCGGAACCATTACTTCCTGCAGGTATACTTTATCCAGCCCCAATTTATCCAGTTCTGATTTTGTATAGACCACGGCTTTCTCTGCTCCTGCCGATCCTGATAACCGGGAACCGATTTTATTAGATAAATGATCCAGCCAGGAATAACAAGTGGCATTGGTTAAAGCTGATTTATAAATGGATTTAAGCATTTGCTCATCCTGGTCCTGAGCAAAAACAATACAGGTGTTCAACAAAAGAAAGTAGCCTATTTTTTTCATTGGAGTTGTGATGTTTTAATGAAATGCATCGTATAAGTGAAAATTTAAAATTTTAATGGTTTATTCAGATTAATGCTTTGCCTCTACTTCTATCGCATCGACATCAATATTTTGTTTTTTAAGAATGCCTTTAACTAAAACAGCAAACAAAGTAAGATAACAAAAACATACTACCGTAACAATATAAGACTGGTGGATTCCTATAATATCGGCTAATTTTCCTTGTATCGGAGGAATAATCCCTCCGCCTAAAATCATCATGACCAAAAATGCTGAACCTTGTGAAGTATATTTTCCTAAACCAATAATCGACAGGCTGAAGATGGCCGGCCACATAATGCTACAGGCCAAACCTCCGGATAAAAACGCATAAATGGCAACGGTACCGTTGGTAAATAAACCGATGAGCATTGCGAGAATACCAAATGAACCAAAAATGGCCAATGTTCTTGCTGGTTTGTCTTTACTAAGAAAAAAAGCGGCAATCTGAATAAGAACACAAATAACATAATAATAAAGCGGTTTCATATCTTTTCCTGAAATGATATTAACACTCAATATAACTGCAAAAGCAACTAATGGTACTATGATTAATGCCATGGTTTTGCTGATGCCTTGTAAATTAAAAACGCTGATGGCACCGGCCCAGCGCCCGATCATTAAACTGCCCCAATACATAGAAACATAGGGGCCAATGTCTGATGATTCTAAATTTCCAAATTCGGGTAGTTTTAATAGTTCGCCAAGGTTACTTCCTATAGCGACTTCAACACCTACGTAAGTAAAAATAGCCAGCATCCCTAACACCAATTGTGGATATTGCATGGCTCCCCAACCTGCTGCTTTTTTACGGGCTGTACTGTAAGCAAATAATAACCCTCCAATAATAATCAACAGAGCACCTACAAGCCAGTACATACGGTAATTTTCAAGGCCTCGTTTTAATGTTATAATTGCTGATTCTTTTGTAGTTAGTGAATTTTGGATTTCTGTTAGTTCGTCTGAAGGATTGGGATATAGTGTTACGCCCAGATGCATTTTAATTTGTTCTACTTCTGTAGTTAGTATTTCTATTTTTTTTGCTTCATTACTCTTATAGCTTTTGAATACCGGTGTAAACATAATGGCCAATAAAACGGTCATAATAATTAATGTTCTTAAAGCTTTATTTGCTTTTTCCATTGGTTCAATGGCAACACCTGCGGGTACATTTTTTGAAAAATAGAATAACGCCGCAGAAGCTATAAATAATAAACCGACGCCTACATATAACAGCACTACTTTATTTAGTTCTAATAGTTTTATTTGTTCATCAGTTACAGATGCCGCTGTACCAAAAAGTGCCAGTGCTACTACTATAGGCCCAATTGTTGTTCCAAAGGAATTGATCCCGCCGCCAAGGTTAACACGGCTGGCACCTGTTTTAGGATCGCCTAATAATATGGCAAAGGGATTGGCTGCTGTTTGTTGTAATGAAAACCCTAAGGCTACTATAAATAATCCTACGAGCATTCCTGCATAAATATTAGCTTCTACAGCGACAATCATAGCACCGGCCCCTAATGCTGAAAATAAAAGGCCATACACTATGCTTTTTTTATAGCCCCATTTGCCAACAATATCTTTTCCTGTTACATCGCTTAACGCAAATAATACAAGTGCCCCGACATAATAGGCGGTATAAAAAGCAAAATCGACCAATTGGGACTGGAACTGGTCTAACGAAAAATAACTTTTACAGAAAGGGATAAAAATACTGTTTCCGGCAGCTATAAATCCCCAAAAGAAAAATACGGTAATTAAGGTGTATAATGCAGGATAATTGGTTTTAACTGGTGATGCATTCATTTTTGGTCGTGTTGTTAATTAAAGATGTTGATTTGATAAATGGTAACAGAAATTTTGAACTATAAACGTATTTAACGCTAATTTATAAATATCATTTAAATACCATTCATTTATGATTGAAATATATTAATTGAAGTGATTTAAACTTTTTTTAATTGGCTACAAAATGGTTTTTCGGCCCTGGATTTTAACTTTTATTATTTTCTCCTGCAAGGTTTTTCTAACCTTGTAGGTGTTATTCATTTTATTATAGTATTTTAATTATACTTACAAGGTTAGAAAAACCTTGCAGGATTGCAGTTAGTACTACCCAAATATATGTTTGTGTTTGTAAACCCATTTTTTAGTTGGGTTAGGGCCATTCAGATGATAACATAAAATCCGGTTAGCAAATATGGGGCTGATTGTTTATGTGCAATGGGATTCTCCGTAGCACTGCTGTTAAAAATCCAGAACAAAAATCCTTATCTTTATCTTCAATCAAAAAGTTAAACTACTCATTATTAAATAGAAATATTTTTAGAATTTCTATAGATAAATTTGCTTTTAAAGTGGCAAGAATAACTTTCTGATTACCAATGTAATTTTAATAAAGTTAGCCCTGATAGGAATGGAAAGCCACGACGATAAAAAATTTATTTTTTCCTGTTATAAAAGAGCGACCGCAGGAGCTCCTTTTTGCAGCATTGGAAAAAAAAGTTTTTTGAGGAGTGCTTGAAATGGATAGCAGGAAGTGGCTCTATATCATAAAGTGGCATTGGCTTCGTTGGTAGTGGTAACATACACTGTTAGATAATCGAACCGTGGTGTAAGCTTACCATTTTCCGTAATTTTGGCACGGGCGAGGATTCCGTTTTTATCTCCGTCGAAAAATGCGGGAATCACATGCTCCATAAACATTTCGCCAAAACCTTCGGTGGCATCTTTTGGCAATTCGCAGGGCAAATTATCGACTGCCATCACCACTATCGCGGCGGGATGAAACATATCTGCTTCCTGATGTGCAGACGGCAGGTAACCGTAAAAGGGATCTGCTATGGTAGAACAACGGATGTTGGCTGCTATGGGCCCATTGACATCACATGAAATATCTGCAATGACTTTGATCATACAATCTTTTGCGGCAAGCATTTCCTGTGTGAGGATTACCGGGGCGCCGTTTCCGTAGAAATGCCCGGCTATATAAATATCGGCTACTTTTGTAAAACGTCCGAAATTGGAAATGTAGTGTTCCGGATTGCTGTAAAAGTCGTTTTTGTCTACTTGTTTACCATCGGCCCGTGTGTTATAATCTAATACATCGAGTTGGGTAAAAACAGGTTCAGTATATTTCTTTGAGAGGAAATTTTCGGGTGTAACCTTTTTTATTTTTATTCCTTCCAGTATTTCAAGGGCACCGTTGGCTACTTTTCCTCCCTTACCGGTAAGGACAATTTTTACGGGAGGTAGTATTTGTTTTTTTAATTTGGTTATCAGTGCTTCTTTACTGGCAAGTGTTTCCGCTTTTGGCACATTAAATAATTCATACTTTATACCGAAAGCCCTCAAGGCATTGTAAGCACCTACGATTCCTGCATACCTGCCAAAACCGATAAGCCTTTTGTGATTAGCATCTACAATGGTTTCATGATCGTATAAATCGATTTTTTTTTCAATAATTGCCTGTAGCAGTTTCTGATTATGGGGTTGTTTTTTGATAGTATGCGAAAAGAAAAAATATTTTTTATTAGGGATTAAGTAGTCTATGGGAACTTCTTTTACACCGAG
>DASVUQ010000236.1:0-9974 GCA_036386975.1 Flavobacterium sp.
TCTTTCACTTGTTTAAATTTAAAACTTTTTTTCAATTAATCAAGTGGTCCGATTTTGTGGGGGTATTATAGTTGGCCCCTAAATTTATAAAAAAAGAGTCTTTTATAACTGAATTATTATTTTCTGAAAAGTTCATTATGGACATTTTCCCAAGAACACAACTTATAAATATTGTAAAATAATATTCCGGCTCTTTTCAATTACTTGAAAAGGCTGCTCTAAATTCTGACTCATATTTTGTTACACTATGAAAATAAGCAATTATAATTAGAAGAAAATCAAATTTCAAGTAGTATTCTTGTTATTTTTTAGTTTCTTTCCAACCTTTTGATAAGAATTCTTATCTATAATATAAAAGTCCAAATATGAAACAATTATTACTTTTATTTTTTATACCAACATTCGGCTTCTCCCAGACCTTTTATAAAGGTAATGTGAGTGATAACAATGGGCCAATTCCCGGCGTAAATATTTGCATAAAGAATACAACAGCATGTACTTCTTCAGATTTTGATGGAAATTATCAAATTTGGGTAGAAATCGGAGATGAATTAGTGCTTTCCTACATTGGGATGGAAACCAGGATCATTAAAATAAATAAGGATATACTTCAGAAAAACAATGAGCCTGTAAATCAGATTAAAACCAATGATTATACTAATAAATTAAGAAAACCTGTTGACTCTATTGAAATTTCAAAACCATCCGGAAACTTTGATTTTAATCAATTATACAATTTTGAAAATCAGGAAATCACAAAAATCAGTAGAAATACCAATGCTTTGTATAATTTCAAAAAGAAGTCCCAGCACCATAAATTATCTTTAGAACTCCATCAGGAATTTATCTTTTCCTCACCAATCCGTCTGCCCAAATATCAGAATAGATTCGCACAAGGAAGAAGCCAGGATGGCCAACTGGCCTATCAGTCCCCGGAAACAAATGAGGTTTTTAGTTGGGGACCAGAGATAAATTTACTTGAATATTCTAATAATGCTTCTGAATATTATCCTCAGGGAAATATCGTAAATCGGCCGCTTGGAAACGGAAACCCGCTTCAGCTTTATAATGAGAATGATTTTTTTCAAAACACCACAGATAACAAATCTTCTATTAATGCTGTAATCCAAAGTCCAAAGGGTAATTTTCTTAAAATTAATCTGGTGTATAAAACCGGGAATATTTCAATACCGACCAGCAGGAATAATGAGATCACCACCTCTCTAAAATACTTCAGGAACGTTTCACCATATAGTAAAATTGAAACGTTTTTGTCTTACAATGATTTTAAAAACAATCTTTCTAATTCCAACTTTGGGATCAATAAAATAGTTTTTGCAAATGCGGTAACACCGGTCCATTTTGATAATAATCTTGCCTCAGCTTTATCTAACGGTTTACCAAGAAGTTATTCTTTATTTGAAAACAATCCTTATTATTTGATACATAATAATGTAGATGTAAATAAGAGCAAAACAGTGTCGCTCCATTTTAATCATACATTTCAAAAATATAAGAATTCAAATGCTGCAAGTGCAAGTTTTCAATCTTCAGAAATTAAGAATTCGAATGGCCAAAACCCATTATTTGCCGAAATTATTGTTCCAAATTTTAACGAAAGAATTGAAAAATTTACAACCTTTTTAATGTCAGATGTTTTCAATCACAAGTTTAATGATGCTGCTGCAATTGGATTAAAAATTGATTTTAGGTTTCAGGAAAGAAGATTAGAAAGAAATTTTTTTACCGGATATGCCATGCCTGGCGACTTTCCAAATAATAGTTTAACCCGGGATAAATTAGATATAACCCAGCAAAGAGTAGAAGTTTTTTATAATCTTAATGGTCTTTATACTTTTCAGAATGTATTTTCTAACGACGAACAACTTGTTTTAAATATAAATTCTGATCTCATTTATTCGTCAACAGTCAAACGGAATTTAATGGTAAATTTTCTGGCTTCAGCCGAAATCAAGCTTTTTAGAAAACAGCTTTCTTTTTCAGTACGCCAGTCATTTAATCAAGTCGAGCCCTCGTTGCAAAATAATAATTTGAATTTCAATTCATTACAATATAGAGTGTCCCAGTTTAAACAGCTTCAGAATAATTTAGAATTAATCACTTTAAAAAATGCAATTCCTACGAATGAAGCAACAACCAGCTTAGGACTAAATGCTCATATAAATTATAGATGGGATTTTAACGCAAACTATTATCACAAGAAAGTAGAAAACGTATATGCCCCAATCCTTAATGCAGGCATTGCCAACTGGTCGCCTGATGTAAATTATAAGCAAC
This sequence comes from Flavobacterium sp., assembly GCA_036386975.1. Classification (GTDB taxonomy): domain Bacteria; phylum Bacteroidota; class Bacteroidia; order Flavobacteriales; family Flavobacteriaceae; genus Flavobacterium. Next base: position 2,299 of record DASVUQ010000236.1, read on the forward strand.
ACGGCTTTGAGTTCGAAATTGAAAAAAGAGTAGTCTGGGGAAGAGATTTCAGTTACGGGTTTAACCTGAATTTCACGACATACAAAAATGAAGTTATACGCTTAAATAACAGCCAGGATAGGATTCCATTTGCAGGATTTTCAGATATAAATAAAAATTATATCGTTGGCCAGCCGCTCGGGGTTATTGTAGGGACTGGTTATCTGCGCGATGCAGGCAACAATAGGATTATTGACGGACAAGGCTTTCCGGTTGAAGGTTCACAACCAAAAATTTTAGGAGATCCAAATCCGGATTTTGTTGTTGGATTTTTTAACTCTTTCCGGTACAAGAAATTTTCCCTTAGTCTTTCTTTTGATTGGAGCCAGGGCGGTGAAATCTGGAACGGGACACAGCAAACATTAAATTATTATGGTAAATCAGAAATAACAGGAAATCAGCGGGACATTACAAATTATGTTTTCAATGGAGTGACGCAATCCGGTGGTACCAATACACAACCCATTTCTTTTTATGACGCGGATCTTCCGGTAGGACAGAACCGCTGGACAAGATATGGAATAGACGGAGTTGCTGAAGATGCTATTGAAAATGCTACTTATTTTAGGTTAAATTCAATTCATTTATCCTATTCAAGCGATAAAGGTTTTTTTAGTGAAAAACTGAATTTTACGGTTTCTATTTTTATGAATAATGTTTTTATAATTTCAAAAAGTAAGTCGGCTTTTAGTAATAATTCTATGTTTAATTCTACTGAAACTAGCGGGCTGGATTATTTTAATACCCCGATGATGAGAAGTTTCGGTTCTTCCTTAACCATTAAATTTTAGTACAATGAAAAATATTAATTTCTTGTTATTCCTGCTGTTTTTTCAATTTTTATCGGCTCAGGATACGGAAGCAGACTGGTCAGCCGTTTATCAAAAATCGGTCACTGAAAAAGTGTACCTGCAGTTAAATAACATACTTTATGTTCCCGGGGAAACAGTTTTTTTTAAGGCTTATATTACGGAGAGCGACAATCGCCCAACAACGTTAAGTGATTATATGTATGTAGATATATTTGACAGCGGTAACAAAAAAATAACAACCCAAACGTATCTTATCGAAAGCGGTAATGCAGTGGGCTCTTATGCAATTCCGGAAAATGTGGCTTCAGGAATGTATACCATTAAAGCCTATACAAGAATCCAAAACCAGGCTGGTGAAACTATTTTTGAAAAAACGTTTTTTGTTCAGAAAGTAGTTTCACCACGGATTTTGATGACATTGGATTTCAAGAAGAAAGCCTACGGAAAAGGAGAAACATGCGAAGCGGATTTTAATCTAAAAAATTTAGAAAGTAACCCGATAAAAAATTATTCTTTTACATATGATGTTTTCATCGGTGGAAAAAAGATGGGTTCTTTTGAAGGAAAAACAGACGGTTCGGGAAAAGCGACAATACAGTTCCAGCTTCTAGGGGATTTGAAATCCAATGACGGGATTGTCAATTTAATGGTAGATTATGATAATTTTCAGGAATCCGTAACGCGCTCCATTCCCATAAACTTAAATTTTGTCGATTTGCAGTTTTTGCCGGAAAGCGGAAATTTTGTAGCGGGCCAGCCTTCTTCTTTGTTTTTTATTGCAAAAAATGAATTCGGGTTTCCCATGGATGTAGCCGGGTTTATTGAAGACGATAAAGGAAATAAAGTCGCTGATTTTAAAAGTATCCACGACGGAATGGGCAATGTAATTTTAAGAGCAGATGAAAATAAAAAGTATTTTGCTGTCCTTGCTTCGCCGTTTCAATCGGAAGAAAAAATGGCTTTACCATTGGCCCGAAAAACCGCGTTTGTCATAAATGCCCAAAAGAAATCAGAAACGGTTTCCCTAAAAATTTATGCACCATTGACAATCGAGGGGAAAATGCTGGTTAGGAATAGTGCTAAGATCCATAAATCAGTCCATTTAGATTTAAAACAGGGCTGGAATTCCGTTGACATAAAAACAAAAGACCTTCCTGTCGGCATCCAATCTTTTTCGCTTCTTATTGAAAACAGCATTGTAGCGGAAAGACTGGCGTTTGTAAATTATGAAGACGGGCTTAAAATTGAAATAAAAACGGATAAGGAGACCTATCTGCCCAGAGAAAAGGTAAAAGTTTCCGTTATAACAAAAGACAAAAAAAATAATCCTATTGCGTCTAATATTTCGGTTTCCGTGGTAGATTCAAAACTGCTGGCTTATATTGATGACAAACAGAATAATATCTTGTCGTGGTTATTTCTTGGTGCTGAGTTAAAAGGAAAAATCCACGAACCAAGGTTTTACTTTGACGAAAACAAAAGCCTTGAAGAAAGAAAAGAAGCTATTGATTTGCTTCTAAACACGCACGGATGGAGAAAATACAACCAGGGCAATCTTGAGAAATTGCAATCAGAAGCCAAAAATCTGAAACCGGAAAAAAGCAATTCCATTGAAGGTTTTGTACTAGATCAGGATAAAAAACCAGTGTCGAAAAAAGTATTATTTTTTACAGATAAAGGACAGGTTTTTGAAACAAAAAGCAATTCGAGTGGCTATTTTAAATTCAACAGGTTGCATTTTTCAGACTTGGCATACCTGGTTGTTGAAAGTAAGGACAAGCAGAAATACACTATTAAAAATTCATTTTCAGACAAAGATGAATTTGCAAAGATGAAAGATACGCTTTCAAATAGCACAGTTATAAAAGTTACTTATGATGACTTGCCCGGAAAAGCAACTGCCGGTAAAAACCCGCAAACTATTACAAATGCTGTTGTTTTAAATGAAGATTCATCGCAATTAGAAAGCATTGTTGTTCAGGGATATGGATATCCTCGCAATTCACGAAAATCAGTAACAAGTGCAAGTTCTGTCATAATTTCTTATGAAGAAGTAACAAATTCATTGAGCGGAAGGGCTGCCGGCCTTCAGATTACAACCGCTACTGGCCAGTCGGGGGTTGCTGGCAAGGTTATGCTTCGTGGGGCTTCATCCATTTATGGAAACAGGTCGGGTGGCCAGCCGTTGATTGTGGTTGATGGAGTTCCTTATGCCAATAATGAAAATGCTTCCATTTTAGGAAGCCTGTCTGTAAATTCCATTGAGTCAGTTATCATTTTAAAGGATGCTGCCGCAACAGCCATTTATGGTTCCAGCGGTGCTCATGGGGTTATTGTTGTTACTACAAAAAACAGGATGCCTGTCGGAAATATGCTGTTGGGAAAAAAATACAATTATACTTTTCAGCATATCAACCGTTCGGGGAAAAAAATCCTAAATGAAGCGGAAGCTTTTTATGCTCCAAAATATACGTCAACAATTGTTGAAGAAAAAACAGATTTCCGAAGCTGTATTTACTGGAATTCCATCATTCATACTAACAATAAGGGAGAAGCCGGTTTTGAGTTTTATAATTCTGATGAAAATACTTCTTTTAAAATCCTGGCTGAAGGAACGTCATATAAAGGTGATTTAGGAAAATCTGAAGCCGTTTTTGCAGTAAAAGAATTAATTCAAACGGATGTAAAAGTGCCACTTTATGTTTCACAGGAAGATGTTATTTTGATACCACTTTGGTTAAAAAACAATTCCCAAAATAGCGTAAAACTAGAATACAAAGTCAATTTTGCAGGAAAGCAAACCGGTGAAAGCAGCTCATTTATAAATTTGAATTCAAACGAGTCGAAAACAATTTATGTTTCATTGACTGCCAATAAAGTCGGTAAAGATTTTCCATTAGAAATCACGCTCACAGGCGGAAATTTCAAAACTAAAATTAAAAAAACGATTAATGTGTATTCAAAAGGTTTCCCGATGAATGTAGACATTTCCGGAACAAAATCCCAGGTGCAGCAGTTTACTATTTCAAACCCGATGCCAGGTTCCATTGATGCCGGTTTCAAATTATTTTACAATCCTTTCTCTTCTATCTTTGATGGTTTAGAAAGTATGATGCGGGAACCTTCAGGCTGTTTTGAGCAGGTTTCTTCTTCAAATTACCCCAATATTATGGCAATGCAATTATTAAAATTTAAAAATATGGCACCAGAGTTCAAAGAAAGGGCGCTGAAGTTTTTGGAAAATGGCTATCAAAAATTAAAGAATTATGAGTCAAAAGACGGCGGTTTCGAATGGTATGGAGGCAATCCGGGCCATGAAGTATTAACCGCCTATGGCTTGCTTCAATTTAATGAGATGAAAGAATTTATCAACATTGATAAAAAATTAATAGAAAGAGCAACGGATTGGCTGAATTCCAGAAAAGACGATAAAGGCGGTTTTAAGCAAAACCCAGGCAGGTATGGCTTCTCCGGAATTAAATATGAAGTGAATAACGCTTATATCGTATATGTTTTATCAGAAATTGGTCATAACGACATCAGCAAGCAATATGAAAAAGCATTGCAGGAAGCTTTAAAAAGCAATGATTTATACAGAATGGAACTGGTCGCATTGGCTTCTTTTAACCTGAATAAAATGCAGGATTACAAACAGCTGATGCAACTTATCAGGTCAGGAATCCAAAAGCAGGGAATGCAGCAATTAAAAGCGGAACAATCGGTAATCAATAGTTATGGAAGGTCTATGAGTACTGAGATTGCGTCGCTATATGCACTTGCCCTATTAAAAGAAAAGCAAGTCACTAAAGAAGTTTCTGATGTTCTGGATTTTATCCAATCAGGCAAAAGCTCCTATGGGTTTGGTTCTACGCAAGCCACGGCCCTGGCCTTGAAAGCCATTACCGAATACACAAAAATAGCTGTTAACTCTAATTTTGTTGCCAATGCCAGCATGATCCTGAATGATCAAAAAATCGACCTGGCACAAAAAGACAACAACGGTAATGTGATACTAAAAAACTTGAAAATAAATCCGGGAAAAAACGATTTTTCTATTCAAATTTCTGCCGAAACCTCAATTCCATACTTGTTTTATGTGCAGTATCAAACTTATACGCCTAATAATTCAAAAGAATGTAAGATAGTTTTAAAAACAAAATCGCTTGCCCGAAAAGTGAAGGCCAGTGAAATTGCAAGGCTTGAAATTGAAGTGCAGAACAAAGATAACCGCCAAGTTTCGAACCCTATTGCCAGGATTGGAATCCCGGGCGGATTAACGCCAGAACCCTGGCAGTTGAAAGAACTTGTCGAAAAAAACGCCATTGATTATTATGAGATTTTTGGCAACGAACTGGTGTTCTATTTTAGAAAATTAAATGCAAATGAAACCAGAAAAATCAATATTGACCTCAAGGCAATTGTCCCGGGGAATTATCAGGGTGTCGCATCTTCTGCTTATCTTTATTATGAAAACGAGCACAAGAACTGGAACCAGGGAATCCAGATTGAAGTTATTCCTTAAATATTTACAGATTCTGGCACTATGTATTTTTAAATTATGTTCTGCCGGATGTATCAAGGATTCAGGACATCAAAAACTTTATGTTCTAATTTTTAAACCACTTCATCATCTATTTTTAATTCCCCCTGCTGGCCCGGAAGTCTCGCTCTCAAACCAAAGTGTATAAATTGATTTATGTAAGTACACGAGCGGGACACTTACGCCAACGGGGGAGTGTTACAACATGTATAAAACTATTAAGTTGTATATTACAATATTTAAATTTCATTAGAATCTCAATAAAGTAAGTTAAATTGTATATTAGTTCTGTAAATTATATATTTATCAATTCAAAATACATTTAACAAAATATTAACTTAAATAGCTGTAAGGATAAAAAACTATAGCTTTGAAATAAATGTAATTTACGATCTGGCGCAGGAGACTGATGAATCGGGAAAGCTATTAGCTACTGGCCACAGCAGAAGGATTATGTTCGGGGTAGAAGCTTTCTTTTATTTATAACACTTTTTTGTGCAACTCTGTTTTGTGTCAGTTAGCTATTTACATTAGATTAACCTTAACAAAAAAATATATGAATTTTACATCAACACTACACTTTAACGGGCATGCATTAGACGTTGTCGAATTTAGTATTGAAAATATAGAGCAATACACCACCTTTGGCGGAGAACAGGTCAGTTTACCCTCCGGCAGCAAGATCAGGATAACGATTGAGGCCCATCCGGCCACCATCTTTCTGTTTAGTTCCGGCCATGTCAAAGAAGCCGAAGTGACCTTTTACCAGCATGGTGAAATAGGCAGGATCAAGGGGTTTTTGTTTCGCAATGCGTATAGCTGTGTCTACGATATCAGCACTATCTCTGCTGAAAGAGAAATAATACAATTTATCATAGACTTCTATACTGTAGAGCTTACCACGGGCAATACCTGGGAACCGGACCCGTGGGTCTCACTCAATTAAAATTATTTTTTAACATTAATACTTATTACCTATGAGTTTATCTCAACAAGTCCATGTGGACATCGACAGCTTTGACAAGACGGTTATTTATTATGATTTAAAGGTAGACCAGGTACTGGCCGGCCACCACCAGTTTTCGTTCCTCTGGCGCTATACCGATGCGGTCATTACCGACCCGGAAGAGCGCGACGCGATGATGCGCCGCTACTCCGGCCGCGATGTAATCTTTACCTTTACCAGTACCACCACCGGTACCACGCTCAAGGCCAAGGGCATTATAGAAAACCTGGCCTCGGTAAACCGGCAGGGCAGCTCCGCCGGGCTACAGGTAACGGGCATCAGCCATACCTCTTATATTGACGATATGAAAAAGTCAAGGACGTTCCTGGACAGGAACCTGCAGGAAATTCTGCTCGATATCCTGCCTTCGGAGACACCGGGGGATTTTTACCAGTCGGCCAGTATGGCCCCAACCTTTAAAAGGCGTCTTCCCTATAGCGCACAGTACAACGAGACCACCTTTGAATACCTCAGACGCCTGGCCACGCGCCACGGGCAGTGGTTCTACTGGGACGGTATGCGCCTGCAGTTCGGGGCCATCAAGGACAGCAAGGTAAAGCTGGTCTGCGGCTCTTCGGTCCATGAGTTTGCGGCAGCAACGCACTTCTCCCCGCAAAAAGCATCACTGGCAGCCTATGATTATGAGAAAGGGGCAAAGATACAGGCGACCCAACGCAAGGTGTCCGAGGGCAGCAGTGACGGCCTGGCGGCGCATATGGCGCAAAAGCAGCACGATTACTTTACCCGCGATATGGAGGTAAGTGCCTATACCGCGCAGGCAGCCGGGCAGCAGGAGCTGGACGAAATGGCAAAGCTACAGGTGGCAGCGGCAGCGGCCTATAGTGCTACCTACAGCGGGGTGTCCTACGAGCCGCTGGGGGTAGGAAGGGCTTTTATGGTCATGGAAGAGCAGGTAGAATACCGCTTGGTGGCCGTATCGGTACAGCACCTCTCGGACAACCACGGCAACTACCGCTGTACCTTTACCGCTATACCGGCTGATGTGGCCGCACCACCCTATACCGATCCGCATTGTTTTGCACATGCAGAGTCGCAGTCGGCCACAGTAGTAGACAACAATGACCCGCAGGGGCTTGGGCGTATCAAAGTGTTCTTTTACTGGGGTACCGGGGGCAACCAACAGACGGACTGGGTCCGGATGGTACAGCCGCACTCGGGCGTGGGCAAAGGGTTTTACTTTATCCCGGAGATAGGCGAAGAGGTGCTGGTGGGCTTTGAAGGCGGCAATGCCGAGAAGCCGTATATCATCGGGGCGCAT
>DASVUQ010000237.1:0-6574 GCA_036386975.1 Flavobacterium sp.
ATCCCGATGTTCAGGAATTCTTCGCGCTCCACCTTTGGCAAAACACGGATAACGGCATATTCATATAAGTGCTGTTCTTGCATCCTGGGCGTGTTTTATAAAAATAGCGGCATGTAATTTACGTATAACCAAAAACTGAAAGTAGACTTCTTTAATTTCTTCGGGAGAGGCATCTGTATCCTGCCATTGCAACCATTCAGTTGGAATAAGATTTATGATATTACGTAAAACATCATCTGTTAAAAGCGCCTGAAACTCCATATTTACTTTATCAAGTTCGCTGGCGAGAGACAATAACACATGATCTTTTATTAATGCAAAAGGACTCCTGGCATGATTTTCCCAATTGGTCCAGGAATGATGAAAATAAAAAGCAGCCCCATGATCAATCAGCCATAATTCTTTGTGCCAGAGCAGCATATTGGTATTTCTAAATGTCCTGTCCACATTAGTAATATAAGCATCAAGCCATACAATTTTAGAAGCCAATTCAGCATTAGTAACCGTAACCGCAGGATCAAACGTGAGGGCACCGGACAAAAAATGCAAAGCCAGGTTAAGCCCCTGGCTGTTTTGCAGCAAATCCTGTATTTCTTCATCGGCTTCTGTCCTTCCGAATGCCTCATCCAATTGGGCAAAAACCAGTTCAGGAACAGGCAGGCCTAAAGCCCTGGCAATTTGACCGCCCAAAAGTTCCGCGATAAGCGCTTTAACACCATGGCCTGCGCCTTTAAACTTTAAAACATATTTAAAGCCGTCATCAGCTTCGGCAAGGGCAGGGAGGGAGCCACCTTCCCGTAATGCCTGTACATACCGTGTTACCTGAACTGTCCTCATTTTATACTTCTAAGATTGCCTTCTGGAAATTAAATAATCAAGGCTGTATTTTCCCGGGCCTGTCAGTAATAAAGCAGCGTAAATGACAAAATATAAAAATGCAGGATTCACTTCTGTACCGTTTTCACCGGAATTAGTAATGTTGAGATCGGCAACAACAACAATAATATATCCCATACAAATAAGAAGTGGTACCAGGCTCCATCGGGTCAATAACCCTATAAGCAATAGAATACTGCAAAACAGTTCCGCAAAAATAGTTAATGCCAGAGGCACTTTTCCTGTAAAACCGAGGAAGTTGACATTTTTGGCCCAAAAATCAGAAGCCGCCATTGCATCAAAATGAGTGAATTTTTCATAGCCGTAAAATGCCATCAGTACGCCTATAATAATCCGGATAAGTAATAACCCTAAATCTAACTGTAAGGGATGGGAAGAGAATAATTTTTTCATATGTATTTGGTTGAATTGATTAACAGAACCAAATATATTAAATTTTACTGATGATTAGGTTTTGATCATTCTTAAAATTTAGAATAACAAAAAGCCGCTGTTTCACAACTTATAAAGCGTTTAAGGTTTTCAGCATAAGCCCAGATTTAAAAACAAAAAAACAGGCTGTCTCACGAGTTGTGGGACAGCCTGTTTTTTATTTCAAAAAGCAATTATTTCCTTTTCATTACTCTTTCTACAGCTTCTATAATAGCCTGGTGATTGAGTTTGTATTTTTCCATTAATTGTTCCGGTGTACCGCTTTCTCCGAAACTATCCTGAACGGCCACAAATTCCTGTGGGGCAGGGGCATTTAGGGTAAGTACTCTTGAAATACTTTCGCCTAAGCCACCAATAACATTATGCTCTTCGGCAGTAACAATACATTTGGTTTTGGCCAGTGATTGAAGTATGGCTTCTTCATCCAGTGGTTTTATCGTATGGATGTTAATTACTTCGGCAGTAATGCCTTTTTCTTCCAGTGCTTCGGCAGCCAACAAAGCTTCCCATACCAAATGGCCTGTAGCTACAATAGTTACATCGGAACCTTCATTTAAAATAACTGCTTTGCCAATTTCGAAAGTACCATTTTCAGGAGTAAAATTGGGGACAACAGGACGTCCGAACCGTAGGTAAACCGGTCCGTGGTGGTCTGCAATGGCAAGGGTGGCTGCTTTGGTCTGGTTGTAATCGCAGGTGTTAATAACGGTCATGCCGGGCAGCATTTTCATTAAACCAATATCTTCGAGGATCTGGTGTGTGGCACCATCTTCTCCCAGTGTAAGCCCCGCGTGGGAAGCACATATCTTTACATTTTTATCCGAATAGGCGACGGACTGACGGATCTGGTCGTATACCCTTCCCGTAGAAAAGTTGGCAAAAGTCCCTGTAAACGGAATTTTACCGCCAATAGTCAATCCTGCAGCAATCCCGATCATATTGGCTTCTGCAATCCCAATCTGGAAAAAACGTTCCGGATGGTTCTTTTTAAAATCGTCCATTTTTAATGAACCGATCAGGTCAGCACAAAGTGCCACCACATTTTCATTTTTCTGGCCCAGTTCTGTGAGTCCGGCACCAAAGCCTGAACGGGTATCTTTACTTCCTGTATTTGTGTATTTTTTCATTTTGAATTTAAAATTAAAGATGGAAAGACTTAGAATTAGAATTTAAAAAATCTTAATTCAGAAATCTTAATTCTAACATTTAGTTAATAGTCGCTCTCGTCTTCCAGGTAATTCTGTAAAAGTGCATTTTCCAATTGTTCCGCATTAGGTGCTTTTCCGTGCCATGCATGGGTATACATCATATAATCTACGCCATGGCCCATTTCTGTATGCAACAGGACACATACAGGTTTTCCTTTTCCTGTTTGTGCTTTGGCTTCCGTCATACCGGCGATGATGTTATCAATATCATTCCCGTTCTTGATTTCAATAACTTCCCAGTCAAAAGCTTCAAATTTAGCCCTGATGCTTCCCATAGGTAACACTTCATCTGTAGTACCGTCAATTTGTTTTCCGTTCAGGTCAATTGTTGCAATTAGGTTGTCTACTTTTTTAGCTGAAGCATACATAATAGCCTCCCAGTTTTGCCCTTCTTGCAATTCACCATCACCATGAAGCGTGTATACGAGATGGTGGCAACCATTTAACTTCTTGGCTTGTGCCGCACCAATAGCCACAGACATGCCCTGGCCCAGTGATCCCGAAGCGATTCTTACGCCGGGTAATCCTTCGTGTGTAGTAGGATGCCCCTGCAAACGGGAATTAATCAGACGAAATGTCGCTAGTTCTGCAACCGGAAAATAACCGCTTCTGGCTAAAACGCTGTAAAAAACAGGAGAAATATGCCCGTTTGACAAAAAGAAAATATCTTCGCCATTACCATTCATATCGAAACCTTCTTTGCGGTCCATAATGTATTGGTACAGGGTAACGAGAAATTCTGCACAGCCTAAGGAGCCTCCGGGATGTCCGGAGTTGACCGCGTGGACCATCCTGAGGATATCCCTGCGTACCTGTGTCGTTAAATTGCGTAAGTGTTGTATGTTAGGTTCCATTTTTATGATATAATTAAACTTCGGCAAAGATAATCAGATAATCCGATTATTAAAGATTTGGATTTTTAGATTTCATAAAGTTATGATAAGGTTACTGCTAAAAATACCATAGTGTTACACTGGTATCTATATCTTGGTACTATCTTTGTTAGAAGCCAACATGAAAAAATATTTATATCATAATCTTAACCCAAAAAAAAACAATTTCTTCTACAGATAGTATATCTTTAAAAAAAAGTAAAAAATGTCAGTGAAAAACAAAAAACAGTTTGGTGTTTGGATGGATTCCCACCATGCGACAATCGTAGGTAGGGAAAGTGTTGATAATGGGGATTTTATTGTTTTAGGCCATGTAGAAAATACCGGGCCGGGTAACAATTCTAACGAAAACGCTTCCAACAACCAGGAGATTGCCTTAACGCAAAAATTCTTTAAAGAAATCGCAAGTAAAATGCCTAATGTTGATACTATCCATATTACCGGAACCGGGCAAATCCAGGAGCAATTTATGAAGTTTTTAGCAGAAACGCCACAATATAAAAATGCCGTTTCTACTGAGAGCACCTCTAATAAAATGAGTGATGAAAACTTTATAACATTTATCGATAAACACTTTAACTAAGCGTATTTCGTTTTACATTAACAGGCCGTTGAAATATCTTCGGTCTTTTTTGTTATAGTGTCTTGTCCTAAAATAAGGTGACATAAATTTGACTTGTCATAAATGTAAACAACATTCTATAAGATTTCAATAATTTATAAACCAGGCTTCTTTTAGTACTTTATGTCTTCTAGACGAAAAAAGATTTTTTACAATAATTATTTATACCATCCTGTAGCATTACTATGTCCTAATGTTTGTTACTTATAAATAGCAATAGTAAGTTGTCCTTTTTTATCTATCGAAGCACGATACATGCCTGCGGTATTAAATTCCATTACAATATTGCCTTTATTGTCCATGGCGACAATCCCACCGTCGCCGCCTAATGCCGGAAGCTTCTTCTGGATTACTTCTTTGGCTGCTTTTTCCAGGGACCAACCTTTGTATTCCATAAGTGCCGAAATATCATAGGCCACTACATTACGGATAAAAAATTCGCCCCATCCGGTAGACGATACGCCGCAGGTAAGATTGTTGGCATACGTTCCGGCACCAATAATGGGAGTATCGCCTATACGCCCCCACTTTTTATTGGTCATGCCACCGGTAGAAGTCCCCGCGGCCAGGTTGCCGTTTTTGTCCAAAGCCACACAACCCACAGTACCGAATTTGGTGTCTTTTACATACGGGTCGTATAATGATGCCTTACCGTTTTGGGCCGGTGTTGCTTTGTCTTTTTCAATGGCTTTGAGTAAGGACTTGTGGCGTTCCTCGGTATAAAAATACGCGGGTTCTACGATTTCAATTCCGTTTTCCCTGGCAAAATATTCGGCGCCTTCCCTGGCCAGCATGACGTGTTCCGATCTTTCCATGACAGCACGGGCCAGCATAATAGGGTTTTTTACAGTAGTCACGCCGGCAACAGCACCGGCTTTTAGCGTTTTGCCATCCATGATCGAAGCGTCAAGTTCGTTTTTACCCTGATTGGTAAATACGGCACCTTTTCCAGCATTAAACAGCGGGGAGTCTTCGAGGATGGTAATTGTTTTTTGTACGGCATCTATAGTGGAACCACCGTTTTTGAGTATGGTATGGCCGGCTGTTACGGCTTCTTCGAGCTTGGCTTTGTACTGGGCTTCGAGCTCAGGCGGCATATTTTGTTTTAGTATCGTTCCGGCACCGCCGTGTATCACAATCGCAACATCATGAGTAGCGGCTGTGGTGATTTTTTGTACTGTCACACATTGCGTAAAGCATAGTGGCAGGATAAACAGCAGGAGGTATTTTTTCATTGGGTATCGTATTTACTGATGTGCCGTAAATATAAGCAATGTTTTAGTATTCCTTTTTTATCCTGATGTGGTGCTGTTTTATAACTTTTTGGATGTTCTTGCTTTTAATGGAGGTTGCTTTGGAAGTAAAGCATGCGATTTTAATTGTATTTATAACAGGATAAACGCACAATTATTTTTTTGTTTGTAGTAATCGGAATACTAATTTTTATTAAATTTGAAAAAATACAATTGATGGAAAAATATATACGCAACCAACTCAGGCAAATAGAACAAGAAAAAAATATTGAAATTTTGTTTGCCTGTGAATCCGGAAGCCGTGCCTGGGGATTTGCCTCGCCGGACAGCGATTATGACATTCGGTTTATTTACAAACATGAACTCGATTATTACCTCTCGCTTTGGGAGCAGCCCGACGTTATTGAATTTATGACCGAAGACGATCTCGACGGTTCGGGTTGGGATTTGCGGAAAGCCCTAAAGTTACTGGCAAAATCCAATGCCCCTTTACTGGAGTGGCTGTATTCGCCAATCGTGTATTACCAGAATGATACTTTTTTAGAACAAATGCAGTCGTTGGCGAAAGATTGTTTTTCACCGATAGCCAGCCTGCACCATTACCTCGGAACGACCAAAAATTTTATCGACATCTGTTCTGCCGGAGAAGTAAAGTTAAAAAGTTATTTCTATGCATTACGGTCTGCCCTGGCTGGAAAATGGATTATTGAAAACAATAGTATCCCGCCAGTAACTTTTACCGAATTGTTACCGATGGCACCTTTTGAGGTCCGGGAAAAAATACGGGAACTGATGGCAATTAAGGCGAAGCAGGACGAAACCTATTTGCACCCAAAAGAAGTTCTGATTACCGATTTTTTGTTGGAAACGATACGGTTTAATGAGCAACATGCAAAAGGTTTGAATAGTGGAAAGAAGATGGGGGAGGAGTTGGATGGGGCTTTTAGGGGGATGATTTGAATAGAAGTATTTTACAAAGGATTTAAATCTTATTAATTATTATATTAGCAGAAAATAAGATATATGCAAGCAAAACCATTTTTGAAATGGGCAGGAGGAAAATCTCGTTTACTTAAGGATATTTATAAATCCTTACCAAAAGAATTTATAAATAATGACTTCACTTATGTAGAACCATTTTTAGGTAGTGGGGCAGTTTTGTTTTGGATGTTAAATAATTTTCCAAATATAAAAAGAGCTATCATTAATGATATAAATTGCGATTTAATAAATGTATATAAAGTAATTTCTGCAAAACCATTAGAGCTT
>DASVUQ010000238.1:0-6956 GCA_036386975.1 Flavobacterium sp.
ACTCTTAAAGCCAGTGGTGCAAAGGCCATAGCCATTCTGTGGTCCTGATAGGTAGCAATATTGGCATTGGGATGCATTGCTGTTGATGCTTCCAGTGTGAGGCTGTCATTGGTTACAAAAACGGTTGCCCCTAATTTTGTGAGTTCGGTTTTTAAGGCTTCCAGCCGGTCTGTTTCTTTGATCTTTAAAGTATGAAGCCCTGTTAAATGGCATGCTAATCCTAATCCGAAAGCGGTTACTGCAATAGTCTGTGCGATATCGGGGGCATTGTTTAATTCGAGTGCGGGTAATGCCGGTGCTATATTTTCGGTTGTTTTAACAATTACGATGGTGTTATCCTGAAAGTAAGTTGCTACCCCAAAATTTTTATAGATTTCTGTCAAAATACTGTCGCCTTGCAGGCTGTCCATTTTATAACTGGAAAGGGTAATTTGGGTCCCGGTTTTTGATAATGCTACTATGGAATAAAAATAAGAAGCGGAAGACCAATCGCTTTCTACCGTTATTTTTGCCGACGGCTCCATAGTTGCGGGAGCTATGGTGATTTTATTTTCAATGAAAGTCGTTTCTATACCTAGATTGTTGAGTAAAGCCAGTGTCATCCGGATATAGGGTACTGATGTAATTTCGCCTTCGAGTAAGAGCTCGAGCCCGTTTTCTAATGTAGCTCCTATTAATAATAAAGCCGAAATGTACTGACTGCTTACATCGGCTTTGAGTATTACTTTATTTTGGGTTAGTTTTTTGCCTGTTATTTTTAAAGGTGGGAAGCCTTCATTTTCTTCATACGTTATTGTTGCCCCGAGCTGCTGCAATGCATCGACAAGTATTTGTATGGGCCGTTGTTTCATTCGGTCCGAACCTGTAATAATGACTTCTTTGTTTTCCTGAATGGCAAAATAGGCGGTAAGGAACCGCATCGCCGTTCCTGCATGGTGAACATCAATAATGGTGTCGTGCTGCCGTAATGCTTTTGTCATGACTTCAGAGTCATCTGAATTGGAACTGTTTTCTATTACAATACCGGGATATAAGGCCTGTAGCAGTAACAATCTGTTGGTTTCTGATTTAGAACCTGTTATGGCTATTGCCGATTTGAGCTTGCAGGATGATGATTTTAAAAGTAGGTTCATTGGTTGTGGTTCAGCAATACAAAATTGCGAAAAATAGTTTTAATTCTATGCTGTTTCTTTTACTCCTATTTTAATTTTTCGTTATTATGATGCCGGTCATGGTCCCGATTGGTTTTAAGCTCCATTTTTTTGTCTAATGCTGCCTGTAAATCGATTCCTGTCTGGTTAGCGAGGCACAAGACTACAAAAACCACATCGGCTAGTTCTTCTCCTAAATCTTTGTTCTTATCGCTTTCTTTTTCTGATTGTTCTCCGTACCGGCGCGCTATGATGCGGGCTACTTCACCCACCTCTTCTGTAAGTTGTGCCATATTGGTGAGTTCGTTAAAATAACGGATACCGTGTTCTTTAATCCAGGTGTCGACTTCTTGCTGGGCGTTTTTTATGTTCATGTTATATTTTTATATTCTTTTTAAAACAATTTTTTCGTTTTGTTTTTCGATCATTTTTTGGAAAAAATCTTTAATTGTATCATAGTAGTCAGATGGTACTATAGCTGCATTAATATTAGTCACTGTTGAAACCTGGATCATGTTTCCATTATTGACAATATTAAATTTAAAACTGGCTAATTCATCAACAGTTGTTAGGCTTATAGCTTTCGGAAGCGACTCTAATACATACCCTTCCGGTATCTGGATATTAATATTATACCTGGAGTAAACCGGAAATCCGAAATCTAAAGGGTATTCTCTCTTCTCCTGCTTAAAAGGGTTCTTGGTTGAAGCTAAAAACAATAAAGGATTAAAATATAATTTGTTTCCTATAACTTCTGTCGTTTTATCGTCTTTAAATGTATAGGTTTCAATTATAGGCTCTGAAAGTTTAAAATCATTTTCTCTGGTAAAATCGCTAATTTGTATCTGGTTATTTTGATTTTCCAACTGCTCTAAATAAAGTTCATTTTTTAATCCTAATTTATTTTCCCTGTAAGATAGTGCAAGATGATCTGTTATTTGTTTTCTGATTTTTCCTTGTACAGATCCGTCTGCACTAAGCACGACATTCATACTAATGCCTTCTTTTGAGATGGATTTAGGCAATAGATCGATTTCAACCGATGTGCCGTCTTTACGAATCAATCTTCCAAACCAATTCAGATCCCTTAACGGCAGTATATTAGATGTAGAGAATTTTTCTGATGCATCTAGGAGAGTTACATCATCTTTAGTTTCAATAGCCGTGATGACATAATTATATGCCGTCCTATTGGGGAACAAGGCTATTCCGTTAGATCTTGTACTAATTAGGACCGGATTAGCATTAATACCGGCATATCTTAACATTGAGGTTAACATCAGGTTAATTTCTGCCACATTACCTGAACTGTTTTTGTAAGCAGATTTTACTCCTTCGTCACAGGAATAGCCGTAATACCCGTTCCATTTTACTTTAGATTTTATAAAATTAAAAATTGCGGCTACTTTTTCTTCTTGCTTATCAAGGCCTTTAAGTATTGTTTTTAAATCATCTTCGAAGTATCCCGTACGGTTCAATTCTGCTCCAAAATCTTCATTTTCATAAATTCTCTTTACTACAGTCTGCCAGTCGGTAGAATAGGTTTCCATAGGAGCATTGGGAAATTTAATAATGGAGAGCTCATGAGAAATGCTTGAGGTATAATTATCCAGGTTATTTATATAAGGTTCGTCCTTTAGTGCCGGAACATCTTTTATTGTATATATGGTTTTGGTAGCAGTATAATCTATTTTATTTTCTGTAAAAGTAGTTTTTACTGTGTAAAAACCATCTCTTTCTTTAGAAGTAATAGAAATTGATTTACTTATTTTTTCAGAGAATACTTTTGGAAATACGTGTCCTTTCTGATTCGGATTATAAATAAAGTATTCTGGAATAACAGTTGTAAATTCAGAAAAATTTACCGGTATAGTAGCTTGAAAATACCATTCTTTTAAAGATGAAAATCTGGGCGATTTTATTACATATTTGTATTCTATAACAGAACCTTCTTTAACATTAGGCATTGTTATTGTTTTGCGACCCCAATATTTATTAATTTTTTCATCAAATTCCCCTTCTCTTTTTAGTTTTGATTTATCTATTTTACCGTCTACTATATTATAAGTTACAGCATCCGAAAATGTCACATTCTCTTTCGTATTGTTATTTTCTAAATAATAACTGATTTTTTGATTGGCCCAGTCATAACCCTCTTTCTTATATATTTTAATCCGTACTTTTACTTCTGTATACATGATAAAACCTTCATTTTCTATGTATTCAAATCGAACTTCTCCTTTTTTAAATAGAAATGCAGCAGCGGCAGCCGAATCTTTTGGATGTGTTTTTTCTTCTAATTCCTGTAGGGTGACTTTTCCAAGTTCAAACTTCTGGCCAAATGTAAATGATGACAATAAAACAGTGACTGTTATAACAAGAAGGTTTTTCATAATTAAATATTTTATTTTTTTCCTAATATTATTTTTGCATTATCTTGTTTGGCTATTTTTTCCCTGAAACTTCTGAAATTTTCATATTCCGTTTTTTCAAAATAGCCTGGATTTGTTTGAAAAGTCCTTTTGTATTGTAACTGATGTTCATTTACAACTGTATACTCTGTTTTATAAAATCCAAATTGGGTTTTTAGTTCAAAATTTTCAGGCTTTGCCTCAAATACATAACCCTCAGGAGTTGCTATTGTTATTTCATCGTAATCATAAAACCCACGTGAAATTTCAAATGCATTGTTTCTGTTTCTGTACCGCTGCGGAACGGAAGAAAAAGGATTGAATGCATTGACCGCAAATATCAACTTATCTCCGTTTTTGCTTGCATATTCTGCTCCTCCGATTTCTATAGTTTCTGTAAATTCTACCGCTTCTTTATTATTAGTAAGTTTTAATTTTTTCAATTTTAAATTATTAATATGACTAAAATAATTTTTATAAAATTGATCCAGATCATCCTTTGATTTAGTCTCATTAATAAATTTACTGTCATATTGTGTGCCTCTGGAAATTATAGAAACATTACCGGAAAGCTCTCCTAACTCATTAATCATATATTGCCCTTTAGATACCTGGCTGTTACCAGATGTAACATACTCATTGGTTTTTATAAGCTCACCTCCTCCTTTCTTTACCATTAAAGCAAGCCGGTTGTCTGTAAAATCACCCTGAAAACCAAATGGAGTTATCTGACTGGTACATTCGAGCCAAATTATTTTATCTTTATCAGGAATCGCCAGTATAACATGATTACCCTGCATAGAAACAAAATCCTGTTGTAAGCTTCTAATCTCTGTGTCTCCATAAATAACCGTATAATAGGACTCTACTCCCACAGTACTTAATAATGCTCTTGTATAATTGGTTAGGGCTTTGCAATCTCCATATCCCAAACGGTCTACATCTTTAGCCAGCATTGGTTTCCAGCCTCCAATGCCTAATTGTATGCTTACATAACGGGTTTTGTCCTGCACGTACTGATACACTATCTTAGCCATCTTTATAGGATCTTTTTCACTTCCTACCAATTGCTTTACAGTATTTTTTGTAGCTTCGGGAATAATTTCTGTTCCCTGTAAAAGATTGTCATAAATCCATGACCCAAAATCTTTCCAATTCGTTGCACTTCCTTCAACACCCTCCAAATAAAACTTATCTACACCAAAAAGGACATAAGGAACAATTTTTGAATATGATGGTGTATATTCTTCTGCTTTGAAAGCATATAAATTACTAGCAGTAAAAGTTACTTCATTTGTACTCACTTCTTTTTTGATATCGTATGTTTTATTAAAATTGCATTCTTTGAATTTAAATCCTAAATCCGGCTTATATTTTATGGTATACACTGATTTATCAACACTAACATAATTTTCATCTATGGGACGCCAAGAAGGAATAAATGCTGTATTGGAGGTTTCCATTTCACTTTTATAAACTATAGTAAAAGGATATTCTGTTGGAACATAGTCAAGGTATAAGAGTTTACTATCTGTTATTACCGAACCTTCAGAAACGGAACTTTCTTTAAAATCTTTTCGCTTAATTTTTCTAATTTCATTACCGTTTTTGTTCAAAATAACCGCTTCAATGGTATTTATTCTGCGTGATTTACTATAATATTCTGAAGCATCCATGTGCCGTAGCCCTCTTTCATTTAAAATAGTAACCGCATTCAGAGTAGTAATTTTCATCGATGACATCGAAGATATAACAACATTTTTTACACTTGACCTTATTACGGCATTAGCATTTTCCTTTAATTCTATAGGGATGTTTTCTACTGTATATTCATTTTGAGAATAAGAAAAAAGTGAAAATAATAATAAAATTATAGGCAGAATTGTCTTCATAAAAAAATATAAAGCACAAATATATAAAAATAACTTATAAGTTATTCCTTGTTTTTACTATCTATTATAATTGTAACCGGACCGTCATTTAATATAGCTACTTTCATATCTGCACCGAACTGCCCGGTCTGGATTTTCTTTTCAAGTTTTGTTTCGAATTGCCGGATTAATTTTTCATATACAGGAATAGCGATTTCGGGTTTTGCAGCTTTGGCATAAGAAGGACGGTTGCCTTTTTTAGTAGATGCGTAAAGCGTAAACTGGCTTACCAGGATAATATCGCCGGCAATGTCTTTTATGGAAAGGTTCATTACCTGATTTTGATCCGCAAAAATCCTAAGATTAAGTATTTTAGAAGTTATCCATTCAATGTCTTCCTGATGGTCCTCCTCTTCAATACCTACGAGAATTAATAACCCTTTTTGAATGGAAGCAACAATGGCATTGTCAATAGTCACTGAGGCTTGTGTGACACGCTGGATGACTGCTTTCACCTATTACTGTTTTCTGGTTTCGTCACTTGCAATCCTGTCGTCATTGTAGCTATCTGTACGATAATGTTCGTCATCACCTTCCAGTATTTTGAGGTAACTGTTATAACGGGACCAGGCTATTTGATCTTTTTCTAAAGCATCTTTTATAGCACAATCAGGCTCTTCTTTATGCAGGCAATTGTTGAATTTGCATTGATCTTTTAATTTGAAAAATTCTGGGAAGAACCCACTGATTTCTTCTTTTTCCATATCCACAATGCCAAACCCTTTAATACCCGGAGTGTCGATAATTTTAGCATTAAAAGACAGATCATACATTTCTGCAAAAGTGGTTGTATGTTGCCCTTGTTTGCTTTGTTCAGAAATCGTTTTGGTTTTAAGGTGCAAACCGGGTTCTAATGCATTGACTAAAGTTGATTTTCCTACGCCGGAATGGCCGGAGAACATGCTTACTTTTCCGGTCATCATGGTTTTTAACTGCTCCAGCCCTTTTGCTTCTACAGCGGAAATGCGTAGGCACTGATACCCTATTTCCTGATAGGTATGCTGTAAAAAAAGCTGTTCGTCCAGTGTGGCATCATCATAAGTATCAATTTTATTAAAAATCAAAATGGCTTCTATGCCATAAGCTTCGGCAGTGACCAGAAAACGATCGATAAAGCTTGTTGTTGTCGGAGGATTATTAATCGTAATTAATAAAAAAACCTGGTCTATATTGCAGGCAATAATATGGGTTTGTTTAGAAAGGTTTACTGATTTGCGGACGATATAGTTCTTTCTGTTATGGATCTTATGAATGGTTCCTGTAACAGTATCGGAATTATGGTCTAGTTCATAATCTACGATATCACCAACGGCAATAGGATTAGTGCTTTTTATGCCTTTCATACGAAATTTACCTTTCATACGGCATTCCATAAAATCCCCTTGTTCGGATTTTACGGTGTACCAACTTCCTGTAGATTTATAAACTGTTCCTGTCATTGGACAAATTTACAATTTTTGGAA
>DASVUQ010000239.1:0-6589 GCA_036386975.1 Flavobacterium sp.
TATGCGAAACCTTTTGCATATCCTTTCCAAATTCCCGTTGACAATTTTTGCAATATTTCTGTGTGATAGCAATGTTTTTGTATCTCATCATCTTGCTCAAACTTTCAATCGTAGTCCCCTTGTTTAAAAACAGCGTGGCAAAAGTATCCCGTGCTAAATGAAAGGTTGCTTTCATATCTTTAAGAAATCACAAGTTTGGATATTATATCTCCTGCACGACCAATTACCCGAAGTTCTGCCAATCATTACTTTTTCCTGTTTTTTACCGCATTACCAAAAATCATAAAACAGCTGTAAAGTATTTATTTACAATTGCTTTACCTATTTTTAATCTTTGATGTATATGTACTGGAACTTTATTTTAAAAATAATACCGCAAAAGTTTATAAAAAATAAAGAACTTTGACACCAACTACAATTACAATCACATAACATGCTGTTAGAAGAAGAAATACAACATACCATAAATACTAAAACAAAACCCTTAGGCGCTTTAGGAAGGTTAGAAAAAATAGCAAAGCAAATTTGCCTTGTGCAACACACCCTTACTCCAAAATTATTACATCCCGTACTGATTGTTTTTGCTGCAGATCACGGCATTGCAAAGGATGGAGTAAGTGCTTTTCCTCAGGAAGTTACAGCGCAAATGGTACTAAATTTCCTTAATGGAGGTGCAGCAATCAACATTTTTTGCCGGCAAAATAATATAGCACTTAAAATCGTTGATGCGGGGGTAAATTATGATTTTGATAACCATACCCCTCTCATCAATGCCAAAATAGACAAAGGCACCGCCAGTTTTTTAGATGGCAATGCCATGACCCGGAAAGCATTAGAGCAATGCTTTATCCACGCAGAAAAAATTATAGAACCTATATCCCGGTACTCTAATGTAGTGGCATTTGGCGAAATGGGGATCGGTAATACCTCATCCGCAAGTATGCTTATGAGTGCCTTATGCCATTTACCTATAGAAGATTGCGTAGGCAAAGGAACTGGCGTAAACGAACAACAACTTCAAAATAAAATAACTATCCTTCAACAGGCACAACAAAATCATCCGGCACCCGTTGATGCCATGCAGGCCCTGGAATTTTTTGGCGGTTTTGAAATTGCACAAATGTGCGGTGCCATGTTAAGCGCCTATAAAAAAAATATGCTGATTCTTGTAGATGGCTTTATTGCCACCGCAGCATTCTTATGTGCCTGGCATATCAATAAAAAAATAAAAGACAACGCCATTTTCTGTCATCAGAGCAGTGAACAGGGACACAGGAAAATGCTGGACTACTTAGCCGTAGAACCTGTCCTGGATTTGGGGATGAGGCTGGGAGAGGGGACAGGCTGCGCTATTGCTTATCCTGTTATTGCCAGTGCGGTACATTTTATGAATGAAATGGCCAGTTTTGAATCTGCCGGAGTAAGCAATCAATAAGATGAAAAAAGAAATCAGGATTTTTTTTACCGCTGTAATGTTCTACACCAGGATACCCTGTCCGCCAAACGTAGATCATTCCGAAGAGTATATCAACAAAAGCACCCGCTATTTTCCGCTTATCGGTTGGATAACAGGTGGTTCCGCAGCACTCGTGGTATATGGGCTTCATTTTATATTTCCATATACCGTGTGTATATTATTTTCATTAATAATCAGCGTATTGATGACCGGTGCTTTTCATGAAGACGGGTTTGCAGATGTCTGCGACGGATTTGGTGGCGGATGGACCAAAGAAAAAATAATAGCCATAATGAAGGACAGCCGCGTTGGCGCCTATGGGGTCGTAGGGTTAGTCCTTTTATTCACATTAAAAATAGCTGTTTTAATTGAGCTAATGCAACTCGATATATTATTTTGTCTGCAAGCCATCATCCTGGCACACGTCCTGAGCAGGTTTACAGCAGTCACTACTATTTTTACAGATGTATATTCCAGGGAAGATGCCAGCAGTAAAATAAGGCCTATTGCCAAACAGCTTTCGACTAAAGAATTATTGATAAGTAGTATCTGGGTGCTTCCGGCATTGCTACTATTCCTAAACCCATGGATTGTTCTGGTAATCCTTCCTGTATATAGTACAAAAATGTACATGGCACACTATTTTACTAAATGGATTGGCGGATATACCGGAGATTGCCTTGGTGCCATACAGCAGGTAAGTGAACTCGTCATCCTTTTATTTTGTTTAGGAGTATGGAAATTTATTTAGTACGGCATACCACACCGGCAATAGAAAAAGGCATTTGCTACGGGCAATCGGATCTTCCTGTAGAAGCATCACTGTTCGCAACAGAAGTTGCAGTTATAAAGTCAAAAATCCCTTCAGCTATAGCAACCTGCTACTCGAGCCCGTTAATGCGGTGCAGCACATTGGCACAAGAACTTTTTAAAAATTATACTACCGATAACCGGTTAATGGAACTTCATTTTGGGGATTGGGAAAATAAAAGTTGGGACAAAATACCTCCCGAAGAACTTGATTTATGGATGCAGGATTTTGTAAATGTACCACCTCCAAACGGAGAAAGCTATTATGCCTTACATCAAAGGACAATAGCCTTTGTTGATGATCTTTTGGCTACTGAAAAAAAATCGGCCGTTATTGTCACACATGCCGGAAATATACGAAGTTTTTTAAGCCTGGCTTTAGGGCTTCCGTTACAGAATTCATTTCGTATTGAAGTACCGTATGGTGCGGTAGTAGTGCTGAAAATGAACTCCAATGCAAATTTTAATAAATTAATAGCGATAAAATAATTCTTCAACTTTTTAAGGCAGGATTCAAACATTAATCCGGTGTCAGCTAAGATCAGGTACATCTGTTCATCAGGATCTTCCTGCTATTAATGACGTTAATACAATGAAGTGATTTAAACTTATTTTTCAAAAATAAAAGGGTTGACGAAATTTGTGTTGCAAAACATAATTATTCTAAATCAACCCTTTATGTACAGTGTACTAGACAAAGATATAATAAAAAGAGAAATTGTTCCTTATTTACCATTAGCCAAGCGGGGTTTTCAGGCCACAGTCCCTCTGGAAGAAATAGTAAATGCCGTTCTTTACAAGCTAAAAACAGGTGCCCAATGGCATCAATTGCCTGTAAAGGCGTTGTTTGAAAGAGGTCCATTGACATGGCAATCGGTTTATTACCATTATCGTAAATGGTGTACCTCTGATGTTTTAAAGAAAAGCTGGATACGGATTTTAGAGGGCAACAAATCTAAATTAGACCTTTCAAGTGTGGATTTTGATGGTAGCCATACTTCTGCCATAAGAGGCGGCCAGGAAGTAGAATATCAAGGCAGAAAGAAACGTAAAACTACCAATGCGTTGTATTTAAGCGACAGACAAGGCCTGCCTTTAGCAATTTCAAACCCGGTAGCCGGCAACCATAATGACCTTTATGATATAGAAGTTCAGTTTGAGATTGTAACAGGAACTTTACAACAAGCCAATATTCCCGTTGAAGGGCTTTTTTTAAATGCTGATGCGGGCTTTGATTCTAAAGAGTTCAGGTTGTGTTGTAAGAAAAAAGAAATAAATGCAAATATTTGTTTCAATAAGAGAAATGGAGATACGGATAGAGATGAATATTTTGACCCATTGCTTTATAAACAGAGATATAAAATTGAAAGAACTAATGCTTGGATGGACAATTTCAGGTCGCTTCTCAATAGGTTTGATATATCAATAGCAAGTTGGGTAGGATTTAATTATCTGGCTTTTATAGTAATTGCTCTCAAAAAATTTAAAAAAAAAGTTTAAATCACTTCAATTATAAAAGCCGGTTAAAACTTAATTTAACCGGCTTTTTAAAAAGTGATTTAGAATTAATTTTTAATTATTTTTCGAATTATATTAGCCTTGTCAGTAAGCACCCTTACAACATAAATCCCTTTTGGCCTTTCCTGGATATCGATTTCAAATTGGGCCTCGTTTTTAAACGTTCTTTCATATACTATTCTTCCGTTTAAATCAGTGATTTGAATACTTCCGGTAGTTGGCCCTTTTAAATCTAAAACAAAGGAACCATTGTTTGGGTTAGGTGCCAGCACAAGATTTTCTGTGTTTTCATCTTGCGGATTACGTGCCGGCACAGTATTTCTTATGTTTTTATTATGCGATGCAACTGCAACAGGCCCTTGAGACAAAGAATTTTGCCCTAATACAAAGCTGTCACTACATCCTTCAATATACCCCCTAAAGTAGGAACCCGTAGCCGCAATAAACCCGTTTTGAAATACCAGTTCTGTTCCGGCATGGTAGATTCCGGTTGCGCCACCGGCAATAGTATTGGTAGCTGTTATGGTAGCCGAAGCCTGCCTGTAGTCTGCGTTAGGTGCAATTACATTCGT
The DNA here is from genome assembly GCA_036386975.1 of Flavobacterium sp. Lineage (GTDB taxonomy): Bacteria > Bacteroidota > Bacteroidia > Flavobacteriales > Flavobacteriaceae > Flavobacterium. The sequence goes on from DASVUQ010000239.1 coordinate 4,357, forward strand.
GGTAACTACTAAATCAGCCGGACAAGCAAAACAACTGTTTAAACAAACACCGCCATTAACATTGCTTGTGATTACCGCTGTAGGCTGTGGCCCAAATCCGTTTAAGAAATTAACTCCGACCGGTTGCAGATGGCAATAACTCATAATGGTACCACCATTGGCAGGAATACCCGGTATGGGACAGCTACCTAGTTCTGTAAAGCCTGAACATCCGTCAATAGCCGTATTGTTACCATTCCAGACGCAGGCATGGGTATGCCTTGAGCCTAATAAATGCCCAAATTCATGGGTAACTACATATACATTCCAGCTAAAAGTAGGTACATTTACAATTGAGCTTGTCATATTTCCTGAAATACACAGGCTCTCGTCTACATTTCCATTACAAATTCCGCTATATCCGGTAGCTATTCCTCCGCCAACAGGTCTAAAGGTAATCAACTGTCCCAAATCCCCATTGATGGAATTGGTTTGGGCATGATATTGATAGAGTAAGTCAAGCGAGTTGGCAGCCGTATAAGGATCAGGGGTGTTCCAAACCACAATATTGGAAAGCGCGGTACGTATACCATCATTGGCGTATAACGTCCCCACCTGGTTGTATAGATTGGTTACATAATTGATTACATTGGGAACACTGCCTAAAGTCTGGAAGATGTCGTATTCTGTTTCAAAAGCCAACCGCACACATTTTAGGGTAAGTGATGGTGAAAAGACGTTTTGATAATTTACACCTTCAGCATCGGACAAAGGTAAGTCTGGTGTAGCACAATTAAATTCGGGCCTGTCTTTTAAATTCCTGTCGTTGTAAAGAATCATTTGAGGGTTATTTTTCAACTTGCCTAAAACCAGGTTACCCTTTTCAGAAGTAATAATCCCTGCGACCTCATTCTCAAAAATACTCAAACTCACTACACTGTTTTCATTGCCCCTGATGATCCCTCTGTAAAAGGCCGCTTTTAATGTGCTCATATCAAATGGGGTACCGTCGGAAAGGCGGATAGACAATTCAGAAAATGCGTCTGTTTCCCTGTATAGATCGAGTATCAGCACATTAGCATCGTTAGGCTGTATCTCCAGTGAAATCAAATCCCTGCCCTGATTTATTATTTCTAATGCTTTAGCCCTGTCGAGATTAAAAACAGTGGCGTTAGAAACCTCATTTGCTATTGCCGAAGCATTAAATCCGGTAGTTGTATTCAGTAGGTTTGTGTATACTGTAAGCGTGCTGTTTTGTGTTCTTTCGTTCAACATTTTTGCAACCTGGCCTTTGTTTTGTGCATTCCCGTGGATGATGTATCCCAGTACAAACAAGCCTATCAAAAGAATTTTACTATTTTTCATAATTTTAATATTTTAAAGGTAACTATGATAATTACTTGTTATTTATTTTAGCTTCAAGGCTTTGTATTTTTTTATTTTGCTGTTCTAATTTTTTATTTTGTTCAATTACATGGAGTGTAAGTTCTTCTATCTTTTGCAGTAGTTGGACACTAAGGCCCCCCAGGTCACTGCCTTTTTCCTGCATTTCTTTGGCAGGGGCTATTTCCGGAAGGTGTTTGTTTTGTTTGACAAATTTTTCCAGTTCGTTTAAAGGCATCAATTTATACCCATCTTCAAAAACAAAATCAGCCCCTTCCAGGTTTACCCTCACTTCCCTTGCCCTGATCGTACCTATAACATCCAGTTTATATGCGGGGCTCATAGTGCCTACGCCTAAATTGCCACCTGTAAGTATGGTTACTTTTGGAGATAATCCTGTTATTAGGTGTAAATTATGATTGCTTTCAGTACCAATAAGTCCACCTCCGCCATACCAGGATGTATGAGAGAAAATACCTGTTTTGTAAGTAGCATCGCGGCTAGTTGCCAATATCTTAGAATGATTTAAACCTGCAACATCAAGAACTCTATCCCAGCCTTGATCGTTAGATGGACTTACAGTACCTATGCCTACGTTGCCGTTTGATTGAAAGGTTGCCTTTATAGGGTTGTTCATTCCATTGTTAGAACCTCCAAAAGAAAGATGTAATTTTCCGTTATCAAGTGTCGTACCGGGAACCCATGAAAATCCGGCATGTTGTATGCCCAAACCTGCAAAAGTTAATTTTGCAGAAGCTTGTCCGGCTGTACTTAATGATTCTCCAAAGAAAATATGAGAATCATTATCCGAAGGTGATGTTGTTATAGTTAAACTATTTGTTGTATTTACTGTACCAATCCAAACATTGCC
>DASVUQ010000240.1:0-1650 GCA_036386975.1 Flavobacterium sp.
ATATTATCGAAATGGACGAAATCGAAAGGGATTTAGGATTTTAAATGTATTGCATTTTGAACCTGTATCCAAACTTACTATTTTAAATGAAACTCACTATACTCGGCTGTTATGCAGCAACACCCAGAACACTCACCAACCCGACATCACAGGTTTTAGAGATAAAAAACCGCCTTTTTTTAATTGATTGTGGTGAAGGGACGCAGGTACAGCTACGAAAAAATAAAATCAAGTTCTCTAAAATTAATCATGTCTTTATTTCGCATTTGCATGGCGACCATTGTTACGGGTTAATTGGTTTAGTGTCTACTTTTATGTTGCTGGGCCGCACAACTGACCTGCACATTCACGGTCCAAAAGGCATCAAACAGCTGATTACCATGCAACTCAAGTTATCAGGTTCATGGGTGGTTTACAATTTGCATTTTCATGAGTTAGAATCCACTGAAAGTGAAACCGTATATGAAGACGGAAAAGTAATTGTAAAAACAATCCCTTTACAGCACAGGATTTATACAAACGGATACTTATTCCAGGAAAAAACAGGGGATAGGAAATTAAATATAGATGCCGTTTTAAGCTATAATATTGATACCTGCTATTACCAGAAAATAAAAAACGGTAACGATATTACCATGGAAGACGGAACGGTGATAGCCAATGAACAGCTAACCTTTGACCCGTTGCCACCCAAGAGTTATGCCTTTTGCTCCGATACCAAATACAATGAAGCCATTGTTCCTATAATAAAAGATACAGATGTATTGTACCACGAATCCACATTTTTGGCAAGTGAAGCAGAATTAGCACAAAAAACAATGCACAGTACTTCAATAGAGGCCGCCACTATTGCTAAAAAAGCTTCAGTTAAATATCTAATCCTGGGCCATTATTCTACACGGTATGATTCAATAGAAATATTTAAAGACGAAGCGGAATCGGTTTTTCCAAACGTTTTGCTTGCAGATGACGGAAAAGAATTTGAATTTTAAATTATTATAGATTACGATTTATAAAATTATCAGACCATTACATGAAAGATTTAAGCCATTACCGAAGATCCTATACTAAAAGTGAATTGTTAGAACATACGATTCCCGATGACCCTATTGCACTTTTTAAGCAATGGTTCCACGAAGCAGAAGATTTTGGAGGTACTGAAGAAGTGAACGCAATGACAGTAGCTACTATCGGAGCAGATGGTTTCCCGAAGTCAAGGGTAGTATTATTAAAGCAGTTTACTTATGAAGGATTTATTTTCTATACCAATTATGATTCAGAAAAAGGAAAAGCAATCCAGCTAAATCCCAATGTGTGCCTTTCTTTTTTTTGGCATGGCCTGGAGCGGCAGGTAATTATAAAAGGTGTAGCTGAGAAAACTTCCGAAAATATATCCGATGGGTATTTTGAAAGCCGCCCCACCGGTAGTAAGCTAGGCGCTATAGTTTCTGACCAGAGCCAGGTTATCCCGTCAAGGACCGTTTTAGAAGAAAAATTAAAAGATATGGAAAGTGCATTTGAAGGAAAAGAAATCCCAAGGCCAAAAAATTGGGGCGGTTTTTTAATACGCCCTGTAATGATGGAGTTCTGGCAGGGAAGGCCCAACCGGCTTCACGACAGGATACGGTACCAGTTACAGGAAGATTATTC
>DASVUQ010000241.1:0-14390 GCA_036386975.1 Flavobacterium sp.
ACTACAACTCCTCGCCATAGTGCCACTTCGTTATACTATGGCTGCGGGGTTTCCGCTGCAATCCCTAACGCAAACACGCAGCATACCAAACAGATTTAAATTAATATCATCTAGTACAGCATAGAATAAAAACAAAAAAAAGCTGTTCCACCAATCGCGAAACAGCCCTTTTTTCGAAAAATAGCTATAATTTAAAGCTCATTCAAAGCCTTAGAAATTTCATCTAGTTTTGGTGTAAGAATAATTTCAATCCTTCTGTTTTTTGCTTTTCCTTCAGGAGATTCATTACTTACCAGCGGTGCAAATTCCCCTCTTCCGGCAGCAGTAAGATTGCTTCTATTAATGTTTTTATTTTCAGAAAGGATAGTTACAATAGCTGTTGCCCTCTTAGTAGATAAATCCCAGTTATCCGTAATAGGCCCTGCAGCCACATAAGCCACATTATCTGTATGGCCTTCTATAAGTACCGCAATATCCTGATTTTGTGCCAGAACCTTCCCGACTTCTACAACCGCTTTTTTACCTTCTGGTCCCACAGCCCAGCTACCGGAATCAAATAAAAGTTTGTTCTCCATAGAAACATACACCTTCCCATTCTTTTGTTCTACAGTAAGCCCTTTTCCCTGAAAACTGTTTAAGGCTTTAGACAACGTCTCTTTAAGCTTTCGCATACTTGCTTCTTTCGAAGCCATGAGGTTTTCCAGCTCAGCCACTCTTTCAGACCGTTGTTTAAAATCAGCCATTACTTTATTCAGTTTGGCCTGTTCTGCGGCAAGCGCTTTTTCTTTAGCTTCTAATTGTGCCAGTAGCTCCCGGTTTTTGTCAAGATTAGTTTTTAGCGATTCATCACTGTTTTTTTCCAGTGCATTATAAGAAGCCTGTAGGTTCTTTAGGTTATTACTTGATGCAGTATAATCTGCCAGCAGCTTATCACGTTCCGCTTTTAGTTTATCAAAATCTTTTTTCAGGGCATTCTGGTCGGTTTCGAGTTTATTTTTAGCCTGAAGCAGCGCTTCATTTTCATCAGAGAATTGTCGGCTTTCTTTTTTCAGGTCGGCATATTTATTTTCCAGGTCATTGTATATCTTTTTAGAAACACAAGAAGAAGACAATGCTAAAACCAGCAAAGCTAAAGAGGCTTTTTTAATCATTTTTTTAGTTGTTTTTTAAGTAATTGTTTGTATTAATAAGGAATTATTATTCGGCTATTTCTATTAAAACCGGGCAGTGGTCAGAATGTTTGGCTTCCGACAAAATCAATGCCCTTTGAAGTTTTTCTTCCAATGGCTGACTTACCAGAATATAATCAATCCGCCAGCCTTTATTGTTATTTCTCGCGCCAGCCCTGTAACTCCACCAGGAATAATGATGGGGGTCTTTATTAAAATGACGGAAACTATCTACAAAACCATTTTTAATAAATATATCCAGCCACGATCTTTCTTCAGGTAAAAATCCTGAAACTTTTGCATTACGAATAGGGTCATGGATATCAATAGCCTGATGGCATATATTGTAATCCCCACAAATGATTAAATTAGGGATCTCTTTTTTTAATGTTGTGATATACTCATAAAAATCATCCATATATTTAAACTTATGGCCCAGCCGGTCAATATTTGTTCCGGAGGGTAAATAGAGACTCATGACAGAAAAGTTTTTAAAATCAACCCTTAGGTTCCTGCCTTCATAGTCCATGTGTTCAATACCAGTACCGAAAACAATTTTTTCAGGCTGGGATTTACATAAAACGGCCACACCGCTGTATCCTTTTTTTTGTGCCGGGAACCAGTAACTGTAAGGATAGCCGGCATTTTTAATAGCTTCTATAGGGACCTGGTCTTCGGTAGCTTTTATTTCCTGCAGGCAAATAATATCAGGATCAGCATGTTGCAGCCATTCTAGAAAACCTTTTGTGATAGCGGCACGGATCCCGTTTACATTATACGAAATTATTTTCATCAATTAGATTTTTGTATTGTATTAAAAACATTCAAAAATATTAAATATACAACTCATTTTAAAGCGAACAGTAAGTTATTAAATCAATTTGTAGGTACATTTTAAACCGTATCAAGTTTTTGTTATCTTTGTTTTTACCAAAACAATAAATATACATGGGTTTAGTAACCGCGAAGGAAGTTGCCAAAGCAATAAATGCAGAAAAATACGGAGTTTTCGGAACTTTTTCAGGTTGGCTACTTATGAAGGTTTTAAAGATCTCAAAGTTAAATGCTATTTATGATAAAAATAAACATTTGTCTAACGTAGAATTTCTGAATGCTATTTTAGATCAGTTACAGATAAAATTTGAAATCCCTGAAGAAGACCTTAAACGACTACCCAAAGAAGGGGCCTATATTACTGTTTCCAATCACCCTTTAGGAGGAATTGATGGGGTTTTGCTTTTAAAATTAATGTTAGAAAGAGAGCCTAATTTTAAAATTATTGCCAACTTTTTACTGCATAGGATTGAGCCGCTCAAGCCTTATATTATGCCAGTAAACCCTTTTGAAAACCATAAAGATGTAAAATCAAGCGTAGTGGGCATTAAAGAAACGCTACGTCATTTAAATGATGGTAAACCATTGGGCATGTTTCCTGCAGGAGAAGTTTCAACCTATAAAGATGGCAAATTAGTGGTAGATAAAGAGTGGGAGGAAGGTGCGATTAAAGTAATACGGAAGGCACAAGTGCCCGTTGTACCCATTTACTTTCATGCAAAAAACAGCCGGTTGTTTTATCTTTTGTCAAAAATAGACGACACCATGCGAACAGCAAAGCTACCCTCTGAATTGTTTTCACAAAAAAACAGGGTAATCAAAGTACGTATAGGAAAACCAATATCTGTTGCAGAACAAAATGAACATACCAATCTCGAAGATTACTCCGAGTTTTTAAGAAAAAAAACCTATATGCTCGCCAATCCTTTTGAAAAGGAAAACAAATTACTAAATCCTCAGAATCTTAAATTACCAAAAAAGAGCCCGAAGAAAATAGCTGTGGCAGCAAATCAGGAGAAAATTAATGCTGAAGTCATAACACTACGTTCTTTGGACTGTAGGTTATTACAAAGTAAAAATTATGAAGTTTTTTTTACACAGGCCAATAAAATTCCTAATATCCTTCATGAATTAGGCAGGTTAAGAGAGATTACCTTTAGAGAAGTTGGAGAAGGAACAAATGAATCTATCGATATTGATAAGTTTGATAAGCATTATTATCATATGTTTTTGTGGGATGATGATGCAAAAAAGATTGCCGGGGCGTATAGAATGGGGCTTGGGTCAGAAATATATCCAAAATTAGGTATTGAGGGATTTTATCTTAATGATTTATTTCGTTTCGAACCGGAACTGTTTGATATGATGAGCAAATCTATTGAAATGGGAAGGGCTTTTATTGTAAAAGAATACCAGCAAAAGCCGATGCCATTGTTCCTGCTCTGGAAAGGCATCATCCACACTACGTTACGCTATCCGGAACATAAATTTTTGTTAGGCGGCGTGAGTATTAGTAACCAGTTCTCTGATTTTTCTAAATCACTGATGATTGAATTTATGAAATCGAATTACTATGATCCTTATATTGCGCAGTATGTGCATCCTAAAAAAGAATATAAGGTAAAACTAAAGGACGGGGACAAGGATTTTATTTTTGATGAAGCAGAATCAGATCTTAATAAATTTGATAAAATCATTGATGAATTAGAACCTGGAAGCCTTCGTTTGCCGGTACTTATTAAAAAGTACATTAAACAGAACGCAAGGGTTGTGGCATTTAATGTGGATCCGCTTTTTAATAATGCGGTAGACGGATTAATGTATATTCGTATTGCTGACATTCCGGAAAGCACGATGAAACCTGTAATGGAAGAATTTCAGGCGGAGTTAGAACGAAAGTTATTAGAAAAAGGGGACAATAGCTTTTAAAGGCGATCTTTTATAAATTCTATTTTAGTTTTTCCATGTGCCTTTGGTTTTCCCTTTTCATCCAGGCTAACCATTGTTATTGTATCTATTGAAATAATTTTTTCCCGCGTCATAATATTGCGTACTTCACATTTTAAAGTTATTGATGTAGTACCAAATTTGACCACATCAATACCAATTTCAATGATATCACCCTGTATGGCAGAACTTCTAAAGTTAATTTCTGACATATGTTTGGTAACAATTCTAGAATTTTCCAGCTGGATTATGGAATAAAGTGCTAATTCTTCGTCTATCCAAGCAAGAAGTTTACCTCCAAATAAAGAGCTGTTAGGATTTAAATCTTCTGGTTTTACCCATTTTCTAGTATGGAATCGCATTTTTTTTGGTAAATTAATTTTAAAAAATTAAATTTACCAAATATAATAATACCATTTTTAAAAAATTATTATACTGTTTAAAATGCTACGATTTTAAATCTTTTTGCAGAGTATAAAAGCAATTTTTAATTCGATTTAAGTAAACATTTCTCTCCGGAACCATTAATTTATTCTTTTTTACTTTTTTATTTCTTTAAATTTCACAAAATATTCTTTGAGTATTGTAACCCATATTTTTTATTTTGTTTTTAGAGTATTTTTTTTAAAACCTTAAATTTTTTGTAAAATTACTAGATTTCAATAGAGTAGATAATAATTGTCTCTTTAAATTACATATCTTTAAAATTAAATCTAATTTTATTACATTTTATTTAATCAATTTTTTTTCGCAATAAGGCCATTGTAATTTTCTACTGAAAAAAATTCTGATACATAATTTATCTTTGTCAAAAATTTAAAATTCGTGTATTATGAAAAAACTACTAATCGCAACAGTACTTGTTGCAACTACTTTAGGGGCAAATGCCCAAACAGAAGTTACTACAACAGGAACAGCAACTTCTGATTCTGATTATAATAAATGGTCCGTTGAATTAAATGGTGGTGTTAACAAACTTATAAGGCCATTAACAGCTGGTTATTTTAATGGCGATATAAGTTCTTATAATGCTGATTTTGGCATTCGTTACATGTTCAATAACAAATTCGGTTTAAAAGCAGATATCGGTTATCTGAATTTTGAAAATCATGACGATTCCCAAAAATTTCAAACCAGATATTACAGGACAAGTCTTCAGGGTGTTGCAAACTTAGGCAACATTATGGATTTTAAAAGCTGGACCAATACTTTTGGACTTCTAGCGCACACAGGTGTAGGTTATGCACAATTTCAGACTGTAAATAAAAACTTTACAGACAGAATGGGTAATTTTATTATCGGTATGACCGGACAAATTAAATTGTCTAACAGAATAGCTTTAACAGGAGATGTTACTGCTATATCCAACTCCAGACAAAACTTAACCTTTGACGGTAATACACGTGTTAATAGAAGAGTAGTTCAGGGAGGTCTTCTTACAGGAACTGTAGGACTTACTTTGTACTTAGGTAAAAACGAAAAACATGCAGACTGGGTTTCATCTGAAAGTGATAGGGATGATCTATCTAAAAGAGTTGATGATATTGAAACAATGCTACGTGATACTGACCAGGACGGTGTTGCAGATTACCTGGATCAGGAACCAAATACAACAAATGGAGTTGCAGTAGATACAAAAGGAAGAGCTATTGATAAAAATCAAAATGGTGTTCCGGATGAGTTAGAAAGTTATTTAGAAAGAACATACGGTGGTAAAAACACAACAACTGTAGCTGCTTCTGATTCTGAATTAATCAGAAACTTAATTAACCAGGGGTATGTTACTACTTATTTTGATTTCAATAAATCTACACCAACAAATGTATCGACAGAAGGAATAGATTTTATCCTTACTTATTTAAGAAACAATCCAACTGCCTCAGTAGATATTATTGGCCATGCAGATGAATTAGGAAGAACACCATATAATGATAAATTATCGGCAGCAAGGGCAAATGCAGTTAGAAATGTATTATTAAATGCTAAAATCGATCCTTCCAGATTAAATATTGTTCCGGCAGGAGAGGATGCTTCGGTAAACAAAGAATCAGAAGAAGCAAGAAGACTAGTAAGAAGAGTTACATTTAGAATTAAATAAGCATAAGTATATATTTTTTTAAAAAACCCTAAAGGATTTCCTTTAGGGTTTTTTGCTTATTCTAATAATGATGCCTTTCTAATTACTTTACCGTTTGTAGTTTCTTTAAATTTCTCTACAAAAAGAATTTCTTTCGGTTTTTCATATTTATCTAAAATATCAAAAATGCTTTTATCGGGCATATATTTCTCACCTTCAATTACCAATATCAATTTTTCTCCTAATACCTCATCAAAAGCACCGGTTACAAAAAATCTGTTTTGAATAAAAGGAGTAATTTTTTCTTCAATTTTTTCAGGGATTAGCTTTATTCCCCCACTATTGATTATATTATCCAGCCTTCCGATAAAAATAAATTCAGTATCCGAAACTAACGCTATCAAATCATTCGTAATAATTTTTTCATCAGCAATATGTGGAGCATCGATTACAAGGCAATCCCTGTCATCCTTACTAATCTGCACATTTGGTAGCACCGTAAAGACAGTATCACCCACTTTTTTTGCAGCAATATGAGATACTGTTTCTGTCATTCCATAAGTTTCGAAAGAAATAGTGGGTAGTTTTTTAAGTTCCTTTTCAAGATTGGAATTTACTTTTGCACCACCAACAATCAGTTTTTTTATCTTATTTAAATCATTCAGAGAATGCTGTGCTTGTAACGGAACCATTGCACAAAAATCATAAATAGTATTATTATTCCGAAGAGGTTGCGAATTTGGTGCTACAAAATCAAGGTCTAAACCGAGGATAAAACCACGGACAAACATCATTTTTCCGGCTACATACTTTACCGGAAGACAATGTAATACCTTATTACCGGGATGAAGGTCAAAAAAATCACCTGTCGATAGAGCAGAATTAACCATGGCCTGTTTTTTTACACGGATACGTTTTGGAATACCTGTACTTCCCGAAGTATCCATTTCTATATAATCTTTATCATCAAACCAATTCAGAATAAAATCGCCAATTGGTTTTTCATGATCATCTCCTTCTTTTATAAAACTATAAGCTACTCTGCATAAATCTTCCCGGTTTAAATGAAAACCATTTAATTTAAATTGATTATGGACATTATGGTAAGTCGGACTAGTCATTTTGTATTGGTATTTCGTTAAGTATATCAGTTCTCATAGGTTTTATTTCTCCGGTCAATCTTTCTTTCCAGTTATACCAATTGTATTTTTTACTAAAAATAAACAAAATAATCGGATAAATAATGAGAACCGGTACAACGGCTTCGAACCCTGCTGTGGGTTCAGAAATATCTTTTAAAACAGAATGCGTTTGAAAAGCAGTCCAGTCTGCCGTAACGAGCAATGCGCCAACAAGGTTATTGGCAGCATGAAATCCCAGGGATAATTCCATTCCTTCATCCATAAGTGTAATAATTCCCAGGAAAAGCCCGGTACCTATATAATAAATCATAATAATGTTCCCTAGTTTATCAACTTCAGGATTAAAGTAATGCAGCCCACCAAAAACTAGAGAAGTCATTAATAGAGGAAACCATTTATTTTTAGACAAAATACCAAATCCCTGCATTAGGTAACCCCTAAAAATATATTCTTCCATACTGGTTTGTATAGGGATCATGACAATAGCAATTACAAATAGCAGAAGAAACGGTAATGGTTTAAAATTAATAATATAGTCTTCAGTATTGAAGTAATAATCAACATAGGTAGACGCAATAGTAAAAACAGCCCAGATCCCAAAGGCAAAAAATATTCTTTTAAAATCTACTTTTTTCCGGCTGGTGGTAACTTCAGTAAAAGGTTGTTGGTGAAGGTACCGTATAATAAAATAAAAGGCAATTATAGCAAATAGAAAAGAGAACAGCATTAAAAATAATGTTAGGTTAGGTTCCAGAGCGGTCATAATCTCTTTTTCATTAGTAGGGAAAGGCTTTTCTTGACTAAAATTTTTTACCATTATTGCTAAAAAAAGAGGAATTTGTCCTATAGAAGAAGCAATAATTACGGCCAGTGATCCTATGATATACTTCCAGATTTTATTGTTGGGTTTATAAGCTTGTTGAATAAACATATCAGTAGTTTTTTGTTTTTAAATTCTGTTTCAAAGTTAAAAATAGTTATGGCTAATTTAACTTAAATAGTAACCAAATAAAAATTACTTTGCAGTGATAGAACAAATCTGGGTTTGATAATATTGACTTTCTTTTAGACCACTCGGTTTCATTAAGAGTTACCAAATACCAAATACTGGAGTCCTCCTCATCGACAGGGAAATTAAAATAAGTTCTAAGTTTAGCTTTGTCTTTAGTGTAAACGGCTTGCCTAAGATTCTTAAAATCATCTATCCAGGTATTAATCTCAATATAATCATCAGCTGTTTTGGCATTTGAAGTACCTTTTGAAACTTTTGTCAGTTGTACTTCAATATTGTTGTTTGGCTTTTCTGTGGTTTTATCTGTGTTATTTTTGCAGGCAGAAAACTCCAATATAATAAGTGCTATTAAACTAATCCTTTTCATAATTATCAAGGTTTAATCCATTAGTTTTAAAAACCAGGGTTTCGTTATCAATTGTTATTTAGGCCATTTCTCCATGTTCGAGTGGCTAGCTTGTATTCTTTATTGTTAATGGTAATTGAAACTGCCTTTGCACCTACTTTTATAGCTTGGTTTGGCTCATAACTTAGGTTTTTAAGTGCTGTTTTTAAATTATTAAGCTGTTTGGCGTTAAGAAGAAATGTTCTGTCATTATTGCTAACCTCTGCTTTTTCTATGGCATCGATATTAATAAAATCAGCTAGAGTTAAAATTTTTTCCTGTCTAAATTTGCAAGTCGTTAATTAGTATAGCGATAATAAATAGTAATTTTTTCATTTATTCTTCGTTAGTCAATTCCAGTTCATCTAAAGTTGCTTTTCTATCTTTAAGCTCTTTAATTTCTTCCTTTAACTTTTTAATCTTAGCATCATAATAAGCAATATCGGCTCTTGGTTTTGAGATGGTACCATCTTTTTTGGTAGTTATTGTAGTGGCATAGGCTTTAACTACCAAATCGAAGGGAGAAAAATCGGTTATGGGGTATTTTGCGGTTTTCCAAAGGTTGCTGTGGGCTATAGCTTCGCTTAATAAAGGTTGATGATAATCGAAATTTTCATTAGGCTTTAAAACATAATCATCATTCCAAGTACCTCCTTGTTCTTGTGAGGCAATTACTTCGCCAGTTTTTTTTGAGTAAATAGTAATGTCAAACATATATTCTCCCAACAAATTTTCGGCAGAAGTATTGGTAAAAACCATATCTAAGTAAGGTTGCTTCGCTGAAAAAAATTGGTCTTCGCTAATAAAAACTTTAGTCAACTTAAAAGCATCTAACTTTTTAATAATTGCTTTGACTTTTAATTTTTCTTTATTTAAACTATCTATTTCAGCATTGGCATTTTTAATTCCTTCTTCTTTATCCGCTTTTAAGAAATCTTCGGCATAGTTTACAATTCCGCTAAAGGTTTTACCATCTATTATGGCCATCGTCATTTCGTCAAACGATTTCCCCTTGTTTTCTTCGGGGTGGTCCCATTTCTCTTTCATCGCTTTTAACACAATTACACGTAAAGCTTTTTCAAGTGTCTCTTTTTCTTCTTTATCTAATTTTTCTTCCATTTTGGCTTTCGATGCCTTGAAAGATTTTTCATCCTTGCCGGAAATTTCTGGTCCGCAGGCTAATAAGAAAAGTGTTGCTATGAGAAGTATTAATGGTTTATTTTTCATAATAGTGTATTATTAGGTATATTGTTTTGCAATTCGTTCTTCGGGCTTGGCACTACATAAATACAAAACCATTAAAAAGAAATATTCTAAAGGTTTCATTAATAGATAAACCGCATTTGAAGCTTTAGTCGTTGTGATTTTTCGAGATAATGGGTAGCCATATTTATCGTAAAAACCTCTAATCACTTTGTGTAAAAAGGGTGTGTTTTCCTGTATCAATTCTTCGAAAGCATTGGCAATTAATAACTGGCGATTCACTATAATTTCATGGCCGTGCCTTTTACCCAGGCGTAAAGGTTTTACAATTCCTGGTGTTCCGCAAACGGCAACGGTGCACAAATAATGGCCTGTATGATCTAGAAAAGGCGGATGTGTTTTTTGCGAAAATGTCCAGGTGGTTGTTTCGGTAAAAACTTTGGTTATTGAATTAGCATCCTGACCAAAAAGCATTAAAATAGCCACCACTATTACAAAAACAGGAATAAGCATTAAAAAAATCCATAGCGGCTGCGTTTCGGTTTTTGATAACTTTTGATTTAAGAAATTTAAATATTTATTGCGGTAGACCCTTGTATTTGAAACCATCGCTTCTGCAGTAACTATTTTATATAAAACGGTCATCGTAGTAATGATGTAAAAGAAAGGCAATGGAGCAAATAGAAATGTTTGGTTGTTCTGCTCAGAATTAGTGCCGGTTTGAAAAAGAACTGCAATGCTTATCGGGATACCAATAACGACAAAAATAACGCTGAGTGCAAATAGCAAAGGCGGTAATGCCCTGCCTTTATACCAAAGTTTAGTTAATGCAAAAACCGCCAGCCCAAAAAACACAATTAATGTGAGTACATTATTGGAAGAAAATGGCGAATAGCCACTATCTACAATATCAATGGCTTTATAGTAATCATCGCTGTTAATCAACCAACCTAAACCAAACAAACAAGTAGTTAAAATAAAAATACCAATGAAAACAAACTCCCAAATAACGGTTGCAGGTTTTGCATTTTGCCTTAGTTGCCTGTAAAACATGTAGCCAACTACAGGGCAAAGAATAAAAAATAAAATGATGATTATTGCCATTTTTTTGTGCCTATTGGTGCTTTTATTTCTTTTCTATCTGGGTCTATACCCTCCATGTAAAAACCGACTTTATATATGTATTTATGTCTTAAGTATTTTCTATTATTTCTTCTTTTCCTTTTTAACCAATATGGATTCTCCTTTTTCGATTTTATAATAAGTAAAATGTGTATAAGTGTCATTCTCATAAACCCGCTCTTCTTTTACTAAAAATAGTTCCCCGTTTTGCCAACGAAAGTATCTGGTGCCTTCGTTACCACTTCCATCTGCATCCATTGTTTGGGCTTCTTTTTTAACCGCATCAAAAAGTACTACGCCCATCTCGTTTAGTTGCTTATTTTGGATAAATCCGCGTTTTTCAGAATGATAGATAAAATATAAGTATGAATAATCTCCTTTTGCTAATCCGGGATAATAGATAGGAACTTTAAAGTCCAAGTAACCATCAAAATTTAAATCTTGTAGTTCAATTTCGGCTTCTTGCATAAAAGCATCATCAAAATCTACAAAAACCCAACGCATACTTTTGTTAATAAACACCTTTAACGAAATCAAGTTGAAATAAAATTGCGCATCGGCGGGAATGTAGTCTACATTAGCCTTTTTCCTCGTGTATTGGAAAACGTAGTTAGACGGATTAAATGCTTTTAAATTTTCTCTCGCAGCTAATTTTACAGTTAAATACGGAGTATTTTTACCTGGCTTTTGCCAACTACCATTTAAAGAAATTTGATCTACATAGTTTAGCTTAAAGCTACCGGTGTTTTCATAACTACGTTTCGCAGCACTATAAGTACTTTCATGCAAACTTAAAGTTCCATCTTTTAGTGTGTCTTCAAGCAGTATCTTTTGCGTATCGCCATTTTTTCTGTAATAGTACTCGCCAGCCACATTATCACTTTGTTGGTTTATTTCTAATTTCATCTCTATCGGATACTTATCTATTGTACCCGTAAAATTTATAATCGAAATAATTTTTGCTTCCTGAGCTTTTAACTCCAAAAAAGGAAGTGCCATCAATAACAAAATAAATATTTTTTTCATCGCTTATTTAATATACAATTATTAATTCCTCCTCTTAAGCCAATGATATCCATTACAAGAGCGGGTTTATTTTAATTTACTACTTCACTCTTTTGTAAACCTTCTTTATAAACCCATTTTTGCCAACAAGCAAAGGTTTTTCATATTTGTCCCAAACCACCGGTTGATAGCTGAAAATCAATTTCCTGTTTTTGATTTCCATTTCTATATGGTCATTTACCTGTTGTGGTAGGATAATCAGTTTGTTACCCTGCATTTTTGCATGCAAAATAATTGGCGGGGCTTCACCAGTGCCAACGTCTACTACCGTGGCATAATCTTTACCTTTTTCAAACTTAATCTCCAAACTTAGGTTATGAAAACGTTGCACACGTTCCCATTTTCCGGTAAAGGAAGCTTTTGGGAAATTTTCATTTTGTGCTATGCATACTACCGGAACCAGCAGAAGTATAATAATGGCAAATAAGTTTTTCATTATTAATGCGAATTAAGGGTTGAAAACAATAGAAATATTTTTATGTCGTTAATCTTAATATTTTGAAAATCGGTATATTTAAGGTGTATCGCAATGTCTTTTAAATATATTATTAATCAGACTAAAGCACTAAAATTAATTAAATCTACTCATATTTTCACACGCAATTCGGGGCCGTATTGTTTAATTTTTAAAGGTTTATCTACAAGTGCTGAAACGGTTTTAACCTTTATCGTTTTTGTAACAGAACAATCTGCTTTTACTGCAACAGCTTTTGTTTTTTATGCTCAGCTGTATTAGTACAGACCAAGATGGTAAAAAATAGATATACTGTGTTTCATTAAGGATTAATTTCAATCTTAGTTCCAATTTTAACCGAACGATACAATTCATCAACCTCACTATTGGTTACAGCAATACATCCGTTTGTCCAATTGCACCAACGCTGAAATTTATTGATAAAGCCAAACTTATTGTGCAATGCGTGGATTTTTATATCGCCGCCCGCAGATTTTCCAACTGCCTTAGCATGTGCAATATCTTTTCCATTTGGATAAGAAATACCCAAATTTTTGTGATAACCACTTTTATCGTTTTTGGCATAGATATAATAAATCCCCTCAGGTGTTTTCTCATCACCCTCAAATTCTTTATGCCCAATTGGATTATCGCCAAATGAAACTTTATAAGTTTTTAAAAGTTTGCCATCTGCATAAGCCAATAATTGATGTTTAGCTTTATTTACAACCAACAAATTTACATCAGCATTGGCTGGCAGATTTTTTTCCGGGTAGTAGTTATAGGTAATTAAACCAAGCAATATTATAAAAAACAGTAACCAAAAAATTTTCTTCATTAATTTCTATGTATCAATTTCTAAATCATTTTCGATAAGTACCACAGTCGTTCCAAAGTCATTTGTATATGTTCCGTTGTATTTATTGGTTCTGTCATATGAGGCTGTTCAGTAAGCTTGTAGGGAATAACCAAATTTATGTAAAAGAATTTAATCTTACAAAAAATTCGTGAATATCTAAACTAATAGATGATGTTTATGTTCTTTTATTACACATATCTTTTATTTATGGATAAATTAGAATTACTTATCAAATTATCTTATCCTAAAATAGATTTACAAAGTGTAAAGAGGGCAGTATGGGAGACAACAGCAGTAAACTATTTGATTAATATGTATGTAAATATTAAAATTAACTGCAAATAAAAAGTCCATTTGATAATTATTGTATAATAAATACTATTTTAGTAAAAGCATTACGTTGCTTCTAGCCTGTATGCATCATGATTCGGATAGAGAGATGCTATAACGTATTGTGTATATACAATTAGCGGCAACCTAAAAAACATTCGTACAATGTTAAGATTTTTTGAAAAAAACAATGGGAATAATTGCGTGGTTACAGATCGTAGCTTCGCCTACTCTATTTGCACTTATTATTAGCTGCATTATTTATTTTAGAAATCCTACTCAAACTAATTTGATTATTGGAATTGCTATCCTTCTTTTAGGATTAATTGTCGGAATAATTTACGCAAATAAAATCTGGAAAACGAAAGGAAATTTGAAGGTAAAAATTTCGGTCATTTATTTATAAAATATATGATGACTGAAAATAGAATCCTCGCTCGTGTACATAATGTTCAGTTTATAATAATATTAATGCTACCTTCTTTAATTTCCATAATTTTTTCCCGCAAGCGTCTCGTCCGTGCATAGAATATCAAAAATATTGAAAACAATATTCCTAATTTTTAGTTTTATAAATAATATCAATCGGATTTTGAATTAAGTGCACGAGCGAGACGCTCGCGCCAGCTTTGGAAAATCTTAAAGGTTGACGCGAGCGTCTCGCTCGTGAATACAAAATTTTATTGTTAAGGCTTCACCGTCTTTCAATAATAACAATCAATTATATCTGCGGTAAGAGTAAATACCGTTTTATTGTCAAAACGCATATTTATTAAAAACTCGGAAAGATA
>DASVUQ010000242.1:0-4362 GCA_036386975.1 Flavobacterium sp.
GTTTAAATTATTTTCCGGGCCATAGGTAATACGGTCAATGATCAATTGATTATTTTCATTACTATACAAGTAATTGATCCTTATGCCCTGAGGGTTTTGCCAGAAAGTTACCGACCATTTTGTAATGGAGCGGGAATCAGTAGTGTTGCCATACCGGGCAACAGACCCGTCCGGGTACTGTACTACAAAATAAGCCGGGCCATAATTGGCACCAAACGGCGAAACCCCATGGGAGGTTATTTTTACAGTGCTGAAATTTTCGGTTTCATACTCGGCACCATCACCGCCATAAGTGCCTGATTTTAAAATCAGCCGTTGCCCATCTAAAGCAAAACGGTCCAGGTTGTCAAAATCGACCCCATCAATGATCCCATCATGAAACAGGGTAGAAGGGATCCTTGATATGGAAGAAACCCCGTTAATATTCCAGCCGTAACCTGCCAGGTCATTTCCTCCCTGGCTATTGTAGGACAAGCTTACCTGTGGGGTTACCCCATTAATCCCCGGGGGCACTGCAATAGGAATACTATAGGTAGCACCTCCTGTTAATGAAACTTCAAGTTGCCCTTCAGTAATACCTACCTCACTGGAATTCCCGGTGGGAGTGCCCGCTGTTGCCGGAATGGTTGTTGTTTGAGGTACTTTTTCAGGTTCGTCCAGGCTGCCATCATTAATCCTTTTTACAGGAGTAACCCCTACAACGGGTTGGTTGCCATAATCGCTCTCCTGACTGTAAATAATGGTTTGTAACAGTAAAAAAGAAAGGAGTAGTATTCTTTTCATGGTAATCTTTTTAAATTTTTATAGATTTTTGTGTATTGTTGTTGTAGTTAAAGCTTAAGAAATAAGGGCCCCAATAAAATCACAGGATAATTATAAGGATCATTTACATTATTATTTCTTTATTATTTTAACCGACTCCTGTTCTTTGTTATCAAAGTGTACCACTACGACATATACGCCCAAAGGGAAATCCAGGAACGGGATGGTTTGCGTGTTTGCCGTTTTTAAGTTGGTTACACTACTCATTTGCCGGCCATCGATTGTATAAACAACTATATTTTGTATATGCCCGTTGTCTTCTTCTCCCCATTGAATGGTAAGTGCTTCTTTTACCGGGTTCGGATAGTAGGAAATCCGGTCTTCGGGAAGGAACTTTTGCGGTTGTTTTGTAACGGTTTCTTTTGCTGATCTCTGCCTTCCTATAAATATAGAGCAGTTAATACATAGTTCCCTTTTGATCTGGTTGCCTGCGGCATCATATTCAAAAAGTATTTTTGGAACAGTCGGGTCTTCTATGGGCGGCTCGGTCTCAACTGGCGGTTCTGGTTCTGTTTGAGCATAAGTGCAGGCTCCGAAGAGCAATATAAGCAGGAGGATCTTCTTCTTCATAAGTTGTTAATTTCTTACAAAGAAAATAAAAAAGATTTATTTAAAATCAGTTTTGTACTTAAATTATTATGTTAAATTTATTATCTGGCTTACATCGTAATCTGATGCCGGTTTTGTGCCTTAAATTTTGTTGATAAAAAGGCTTTGCCAGGATGTATTTATTATAAAAGGAGCTGTAGCTATTTCTGGTTTCGTTTATTTTGTGTTTTATGTTGTAATACCAAAGGCATCCGTATGTACTTTAAACATAGCTGAATTAAAATAAAATATCACAGCCCTGATTATGCGTTATTCTTTAGATTTTGTGTCTTTGAAACCCGGAAAAAAAGGCCTCCCTTTCAGGCAAACTATCCCCGTTCCGCAGAAAAATGATAGCATTCATCACTATTACTACAGCATATTTTATACTAATTCATTGTGTGTTTTTTAATTCTCGCAAAGGTGCTAAGACACAAAGCTATAGGGCAATGTATTAGGTGCCTGCCTGTTTTTTAAAGTTATACCGGTACACCACTGTTCCCATGTTTTTTAAAAAACGAAAATTTCTTTGGTAGCCCTGATTGAAGCGGCATCCTGCGCTTTTTTTGCGCAGATAGAGCGAAAAGCGGGACAAAAGGTAATGGGAATAGTAAACTTTGTGCTCCTGACAAGGCCGATTACACCGCCACAATTCCTTTAATATGCGGGTGAGGGTCATAATTTTCTAAAGAAAAATCCTCAAACTTAAAATCAAAAATATTTTTTACCTCAGGATTAAGGACCATTTTTGGTAATGGCCTTGGTTCACGGGACAATTGCAGTTGCAACTGTTCTATATGGTTGTTGTAGATATGTGCATCCCCAAAAGTATGGATAAAATCACCGGCTTCTAAGTGGCAAACCTGTGCAATCATCATAGTCAATAATGCGTAAGAAGCAATATTAAAAGGAACACCCAGAAATATATCGGCACTTCTTTGGTACAGCTGACAGGATAATTTTCCGTCAGCTACATAAAACTGAAAAAAAGCATGACAGGGTGGAAGCGCTACTTTTCCCTGGGCCACATTTTCTGCAAAAGATTGGGAAGTATCGGGCAAGACTGATGGGTTCCAGGCAGAAATAAGCATGCGCCTGCTATTGGGGTTTGTTTTTAAAGTAGTAATTAATTCCGTAATCTGGTCAATCTCTTCACTGTTCCAATTGCGCCATTGGTGGCCATATACAGGGCCTAAATTTCCATTCTCATCCGCCCATTCATCCCAGATCTTTACGCCGTTTTCTTTTAAATAAGCAATATTGGTTTCCCCTTTTAAAAACCATAGTAATTCATAAACAATAGATTTAAGGTGCAGCTTTTTAGTAGTTACCATAGGAAAGCCTTCACTCAGGTCAAAACGCATCTGATAACCAAAAACACTTTTGGTGCCGGTGCCGGTCCTATCGCCTTTTTGTGTCCCGTGTTCTAAAACATGCCGCACTAAGTCGTGATACTGTTTCATCTGAGGTGTAAATTTATTGTATAAAAGTTAGTGTGAATTACTATTCTCTTTTCGAAATTTCATCCCTGATCTTTGCTGCTTTTTCATAGTCTTCATTTTCTACGGCATTCTCCAGTAGTTCATGCAATTCCGACAGGCTGTGTTTGGCATATACGGATCCGGAAGTATTCGTTTCTTCCATACCGAAAGTATCGGTACTAGACAATACTTCGTCCATGTCATGCATATCTTTGTCACTCTCCAGCGGATTGGTTTTTAAAAAGATCCCGGCTTTGTCAAGTATGTTTTTATAGGTAAATATCGGAGCAGAAAAGCGTAATGCCAGTGCAATAGCGTCTGAAGTCCTGGCATCTATAATTTCTTCGATTTTATCCCTTTCGCAAATAATACTGGAGTAGAAGACACCATCGACCAATTTATGAATAATGACCTGTTTTACAACAATATCAAACCGGTCAGCAAAATTTTTAAACAAATCGTGTGTAAGAGGCCTTGGTGGTTTTATTTCTTTTTCTAAAGCAATGGCAATGGACTGAGCTTCAAATGCCCCGATAACAATAGGCAATTTTCTGTCGCCGTCTACCTCATTTAAAATTAATGCGTAGGCCCCGTTTTGCGTCTGGCTGTATGAAATCCCTTTTATAGTAAGCTTTACTAAACTCATTGTTGTTAATTATTTTACTGTGTGCAGGTACACTAAGTTTTTAAAATAAATGCCTTGCAAAGAAACAAAAAACTTTCGCTATTGAAAAATAAAAACATGGGGAAAGGCTCTAAAACAAAAAAACTATCTCAATTTTACTTCAGATAGTTTTTTAAGCGGGGCTTATTATAATTAAAGTACTATTGTTTTAACTATTGGCTTTAAATTCCCTTAATTTTTCAGTTAATCTTGGTACGATATCCAGGGCATCACCTACGATTCCGTAATCGGCTACTTTAAAGAAAGGCGCATCGGCATCTGCATTGATGACTACTTTTACTTTTGATGAATTAATTCCTGCAATATGTTGTATTGCTCCTGAGATACCAATAGCAATATATAAATTAGCTGCTACCGGCTTACCTGTTTGCCCTACGTGTTCACTATGAGGCCTCCAGCCTAAGTCAGATACGGGTTTTGAACAGGCAGTTGCCGCTCCCAGGACACTAGCAAGATCTTCTACTACGCCCCAGTTTTCCGGGCCTTTAAGCCCACGGCCGCCTGAAACTACCACTTCTGCATCTGCAATAGTCACTTTTCCTGAAGCTTTTTCTACAGATGCTACTTTTACACTAAAATCATCATCGCTTATAGCAGGAGAAAAATCTTCTTCTGTCAGGGAAGATACACTTTCAAAAATACCATAAGAATTTTTAGCTAAACTCAGCACCTTTACATCGGAACTAATTTCAGTTACATTGAATGCTTTATTAGAAAACGCATTTCTTTTTACCTGAAAAGGTTCAGTGCTTACCGGCAGCCCCACTACATTAGAGGCATATCCTG
>DASVUQ010000243.1:0-4898 GCA_036386975.1 Flavobacterium sp.
AATGCCTTTTGGCGTTAACATCCCGATGTTATATCCCGATATCGAACAAATCATGCAGGTCGTTGTCGAAGAAGGCGTAAAAATTGTATTTACCTCAGCCGGAAACCCAAAAACATGGACCCCTTTTTTAAAAGAAAAAGGCATCACCGTAACTCACGTTGTTAGTAGTACCAAATTTGCATTAAAGGCACAGGAAGCCGGTGTAGATGCCGTAGTAGCCGAAGGTTTCGAAGCCGGAGGGCACAATGGCAGGGAAGAAACAACTACTTTTACACTTATTCCCATGGTCAAAGAAAAGATTACTATACCGTTAATAGCAGCAGGCGGCATTGCCACAGGTAGGGGTATGCTTGCCGCAATGGTTCTAGGAGCAGATGGCGTTCAGATAGGCAGCCGTTTTGCCGCCTCAGTAGAAAGTTCCGCACACGATAATTTCAAAAAAACAATTGTCGAAACACAGGAAGGAGATACACAACTCACCCTAAAAGAACTCGCACCCGTACGTTTAATAAAAAATAAATTTTATAACGATATCCAGGCACTGTATGCCAGGTGTCCGTCAAAAGAAGACCTCGAAAATCTATTAGGAAAACGCAGGTCCAAACGCGGGATGTTCGAAGGCGATTTGACCGAAGGCGAACTTGAAATAGGGCAGGTCGCCGGACTTATTCATGACATCAAGCCTGTAAGTGACATTGTCAAAGAAATCATTCAGGAATTCGAATCCATAAAAAAAGGAACCAGCCAGTTATGAAAAAAATAGTAAGCTTAATAGCATTATGTTGTATCTTAAAAAGTTACGCACAGGAACGTCCTAAACTTGTAGTTGGAATTGTAGTAGACCAGATGAAAATGGAATACCTCTACCGGTTTTCTGATGATTTTTCTCCCAATGGGTTCAAGAAATTAATGGACAACGGGTACACCTTCTACAATATGCATTTTAATTATATGCCTACCTATACCGGTCCGGGACATGCTTCCATTTATACAGGCGCCACGCCTTCGGTTAACGGCATAGTAGGGAACGAATGGTTTAGCAGGGCCGCCGGGAAAGAAGTCTATTGTACTGATGATGCAGCAGTAAAAACCATAGGCAACGGTACAAAAGAAGAAGGAGAGATGTCACCTAAAAATTTGTTGAGCACTACAATAACAGATGAATTACGGCTATCCACCAACTTTAAAGGAAAAGTGATCGGTATCAGCCTTAAAGACCGTGGGGCCATACTACCGGCAGGGCATTTTGCCAATTGGGCATTCTGGTACAGCAAAACAGGTGCCTTTATCTCCAGTACTTTTTATGGTGAAAAACTACCGGATTGGGTTACAACTTTCAATAACGAAAAGCACTATATGAAATACCTTTCCGGAAACTGGGAATTATTAAAACCTGTAGTTACTTATAATGAAAGCCTCGCCGATAATAATAGTTATGAAGGCAAACTAAATGGTGCCCCAGCTGTTTTTCCATACAACCTTAAAGCGATGTATGAAAAAGCCGATGCAGGAGTATTACGTGCCACACCATTCGGGAATAACTTCCTGGCAGATTTTGCCATGAAAGCCATAGAAAAAGAAGAGCTGGGAAAAGACGATGTGACCGATTTCCTGGCGCTAAGTTTTTCATCGACCGATTATGTCGGCCATATCCTCGGGCCACGTTCTATGGAATTACAGGATACCTATTTAAGATTAGACCAGACTATTGCCGAATTTCTGGCCTACCTTGACACCACTGTAGGAAAAGGCAATTACCTGGTGTTCCTTACCGCAGACCATGCCGGGGCAGAAAACGCGCGGTACCTGAACGATAACAAATACAACGTAACCAATGTGGAACAAAAAGACATCCGGGCCGCGTTAAAAAAACATGCAACTACTACTTTTGGCGCAGACCTGGTGTTGAATTATTCTAATTTCAATCTATTTTTTAACAAAGAAGTGATCAAAAGCAAAGGATTGGAATTAGCAAAGGTAAAACAATCGTTTAAGGAATTCCTGATGCAGCAACCACACGTAAAAAAGGTATATACCGAAGAAGAAATCCTGGCGTCGCCGGGTAGTGATTTTTATCTCGATTATATAGCCAAAGGATATGATGTGACCCAAAACGGGGACCTGGTTATCCTGGACAAACCCGGTTATATTGAATATGGCGCTACAGGGACTTCACACGGTACGACGTATTCCTATGATACGCATGTACCCTTGTTGTTTTACGGCTGGAAAATTAAAAAAGGTGCTACCCATGACAGAAAAGAGATTACACAAATTGCCCCAACCATAGCGCAAAAAATAAAAATTACCCAGCCTAACGGAACAGAATCCAAAGTTTTACTGGAAATTTTAGATAATCAGTAGCAGATAGCATAAAATACCAACTGTGGTAAAAAAGCCCGGATACAGAACTGTATCGGGCTTTTATTTGATATTATATGATGACTATATTAACTTCTTATTTATTACAGAATTTTCTAAAAAAACTATATCATTTGGTTTTGGCACATGTATTCTCAGATCATATTCGCTAATCCGTATCTTATGTTACCATTTGGACCAGCCCTAACCCAACTAAAAAAAGGTTTACAAACACAAAAATATACATTCGGTAGTACTAACTGCAATCCTACAAGGTTTTTCTAACCTTGTAGGTATAATTAAAATAATAGGAATAAAAATGAATAACACCTACAGGGTTAGAAAAACCTTGCAGGAAAATCATACAAATAAATATACTTTACTACCATTGCGAATAATCAATCTGCCCTATATTTGCTAAGCTGAATTTTTGTGTTTAAATTAAAACTGACCCTAAACCAACTAAAAAATATGCCGGGACAGTTACATCTTATAAGTACTTTTGGAATATTACTTCAATCACTCTAATATAAAAGGTAAAATCCAGGGCCGAAAAACCATTTTGTAGCCAATTAGAAAAAGTTTAAATCACTTCATTATCGTAATGTGGCACCCAGTTGCTGTTCGAAGTTCTTTTGCATCTTATTCATTATTTTATCGACCTGAGCGTCTGTTAATGTTTTATTAGGATCCTGGATCGTAAAACTTATGGCATATGATTTTTTACCTTCCGGTAAATTATTGCCTTCATATACATCAAACAGATTAATATTTCTTAAAAGGTTTTTTTCTGTTTCTTTTGCGATAGTATAGATGGCTTCAAAAGAAACCGCCTTATCTAAAAGTAAAGCAAAATCTCTTCGTACTTCAGGATACTTAGGAATTTCTTTAAATTTTGGTGTATCAGACAAATGATTAAGGATCGCATTCCAGTTAAAATCAGCATAGAAAACTTCCTGCTTAATATTAAAATGTTTGAGGATCGTCTTCTTTACAGTTCCTATTGTCACTATAGTTGTAGTATCAGTTCCAAAAGCAATACCTTCTGCAAAAACATCATGAGTTAAAGGTTTATTTTTTAATGAATCAATGCCTAGCCTTGATAAAATAGCTTCTGTATAACCTTTAAACAAGAAAAAATCAGAAGGTTTAGTGGCATTTGTCCAGCTTTCCTGTACTCTGTTCCCTGTTTGAAATAAAGCCAGGTGTTTTTGTTCCTCGTGGCCTGAAGTCGATTTGCTATATGATTTTCCAAATTCGAAAAATTTTAAGTCGGCATTTTTCCGATTAATATTATAAGCAACAGCTTCCAACCCTGAAAAAAGTAATGATTGCCGCATAACGGAGAGGTCCCTGCTCAATGGGTTCAGGATCGTGACATTAGATTCTTCTTTCAATATAGGGGAAAGTTTTATATAATCAGGTGTAGTTAATGAATTGGACATGATTTCATAAAACCCCTGGGCAACCAATTGATTGGCAATAATGTTCTGGATTTTATAATCTTCTGTCCTTGGAGAATTGGATACGGAAGCATTTGTTTTTTTCGTAAAATCAATATTATTATATCCATATACCCTAAGGATTTCTTCAATAACATCAATTTCTCTCTGAACATCAACCCTGTAAGAAGGAATCATTAACCCAAGGCTGGTTTCTGAGATACTGTTCACTTTGATATCCAATGAACCCAATATTTTTTTAATAGTGTCTTTTGGAAGTGTCTGACCGATAATTTTTGCCGTTTTATCAAAATTTAGCGACACGGTAAAATCTTCTATTTTTTTTGGATATATATCAGTAATATAAGATGTTATAGCACCACCGGCAATTTTTAGTATTAAAATAGCAGCCCTTTTTAAGGCATATTCAGTGATGGAAGGATCGATACCTCTTTCAAACCGAAAAGAAGCATCAGTATTTAAAGCATGCCTTTTGGCTGTTTTACGGATGCTAACAGGATTAAAATAGGCACTTTCTAAGAATATAGTAGTAGTATCTTCTGAAACACCCGATGATTTACCTCCAAAAACACCAGCGATACAAATAGGGCCCTCTTCATCGCAGATCATCAGGTCTTCTTTATCTAAGATACGCTCCACATTATCGAGAGTAGTAAATTTTGTACCAGCCTCTACTGTTTTTACTATGATTTTATTCCCTTTAATTTTTGCTGCGTCAAAAGCATGTAGCGGTTGGCCTAACTCATGCAATACATAATTGGTGGCGTCTACAATATTGTTTTTTGGTATTAAACCAATAGATTTCAACCGGTTTTGAAGCCAGGTAGGAGAAGGTTTTACTTTTATGTCAGAAATGGTCAACCCGCAATACCGTGGTGCTAATTTTGCATCTTCTACAGTAATATCAATTTTTAACGTTTTTTTATCAATTTTAAAATTACTAATTGAAGGCGTCATCAATTCGGTTGCAATATTACTTTTTTGTAGCAAACCTGCCCTCAGATCACGTGCAACACCCATATGGCTCATGGCGTCGGCACGATTGGGTGTAAGCCCTATTTCAAAAACTTCATC
>DASVUQ010000244.1:0-1777 GCA_036386975.1 Flavobacterium sp.
AGTAATACTCATTGCCACTATAATATTAAGGGTATAAATAGCTTCGACAGAAGACAGAACATCCTTTACCAAAACGCTCATAGTTAGATTTTTACCCTTCTCAGAATACCACTTCGCCCCCATCTGCCCTTTCCCCCTGGTCTGATGTTGTGCTGTTACAACAGTAAAATTATTTAAAGCTTCCTGACCTGCTAATAATTTTAAAAAGTCATTGGTAGAGTCTATGGCATCGAGTTTGATTATTTTCATCGTGAATACTTAAGATAATTTAAAACAACATAAGAATATAAGTTTCTTGACTTAGGATACACATTAAAAATTAATATCTAAAAGAAAATTTAATCTTGTGTTAACGTGAAAAAAGATTAACAAATTTTGGTAACTTTGCAAACTTACATAAAAATACTAAATGATTAAAAATGCTATAAATAATGATGATCTATTATCAAACATCATTAAAGGAATAGAAGAAGTAAAAGGAAACGATATAGATATTTTAGACTTAAGAGCGATTGATAATTCAGCTTGTGACTACTTCATAATATGCAATGGTAACTCTAACACTCAGGTTAGCGCGATTGTAAACTCAGTACAAAAAACAGTTTCAAAACAATTAAAAGACAAACCCTGGCATGTAGAGGGAATGGAGAATGCGGAATGGGTATTGATGGATTATGTTAATGTTGTTGTGCATGTTTTTCAAAAACATATCCGTGAATATTATAATATAGAAAGCCTTTGGGGTGATGCTAAAATCACTACAATTCAAAACAGATACTAAGAGATGGCAAAAGATAATAATTCCAATCAGAATCCTAATAAAATGAAACTTAACCCTTGGCTTATCCCAGGAGTAGTAGTTGCTATTTTAATAGTAATTAACTTCATAAATGGTGGTTCTAATTTTGACAAACCCGCACCTATATCTACTTCATTATTTAATGAATACCTGGAGAAAGGGCAAATAGAAAAAGTTATTGTTTATAATAAAACAGAAGCTGAAGTATTTCTTACCAAAGAAGCACTGAAAAACCCTGCTTTTGAGAAAGTATCAAAAGATGTTTTTGGCAAACCTAAAACCAGTGCCAATTATTATCTCGACAATATAGGAAACGATGAATTATTTCAGAAGAAACTTGAAAATGCAGTAACTGAAAAAAAGTTAAGTAATTTTAATTTTGTAATTAAAAACGATTGGTCAGGGATATTTATCAATCTTTTGCCAATTATTATCATTGTATTGATCTGGATTTTCATTATGCGCAGGATGTCAAGCGGCGGTGCAGGTGGCGGTGGTGGTCAGATCTTTAACATTGGTAAATCAAAAGCGAAGCTTTTTGATGAAAAGAATGATGTAAAAACAACTTTTAAAGATGTAGCGGGGCTTGAAGGAGCAAAAGAAGAGATTCAGGAAATTGTAGAATTTCTTAAACATCCGGAGAAATATACGAATCTGGGAGGAAAGATACCTAAAGGTGCATTACTGGTAGGCCCTCCGGGAACAGGAAAAACATTATTGGCAAAAGCAGTGGCCGGTGAAGCAAAAGTACCTTTCTTTTCATTGTCAGGCTCTGATTTTGTGGAGATGTTTGTAGGTGTAGGCGCATCCCGTGTACGTGACTTATTTAAACAAGCCAAAGAAAAATCGCCTGCTATTATTTTTATTGATGAAATTGATGCTGTAGGAAGGGCACGTGGCAAAAACAATATGTCGGGCGGAAATGATGAGAGAGAAAATACCCTTAACCAACTGCTTACCGAAATGGACGGTTTTGGT
>DASVUQ010000245.1:0-8392 GCA_036386975.1 Flavobacterium sp.
TGTTATAAACCCTTTGGCCTTGGACTCTATGCCGGTGGTACCCCTAAAGGTAAAGATCACATCGCGTGCCTGGTAGCGGCGCACCATGGCATCCTCCTGGTCCCTGGAGGTAATAACCATATCGGTATGGCGCCATAGGAAGGAGAAAGTAAGGTGGCTGGCCATTGCCAGTTCGACCTTTAAATCATAATAAATAACCGTTTTATCGAAGCTATCAATGTCGATATGTACCTGTTCTGCTAAGCTCATGGGCTGTAGTTTTAAGTTGAAAAAAAGATATTTGCCATAATCGTTTTAAATGTATAGTAGAAGGGCGGGGGCTTGTGCCTTATCAAGGCAATTACAATATGTTTTATTACAGCCTGTTTATAAGTGTTTTAAAAGTTAAAAGTATACAAATATCTTACGCTATGCAAATTTATTCGATTAAATACAAAAAATAAATAAATTTATGGTTCATTATAAAACGCCATCCTTAACAAGCATAGGGTTGCTGTTATAACAAAAAAGCTGCCTTACCACCGGAACAAGCCCCCGCGGGTGGCGAATATCATATAAAGGCTGATTATTTTACCAACAGCTGTTGGTGCGGCGGGTCCGCGTGAAGGACGGCAACGGAAATCCTTTTATTCCTGCAACGGATGGGTCGTGGAACGATAAGGTGTTGGAATAAAAGATTGTAGTGTACGGCCTGGCCCGAAGGGTACGCCCAAAGAAATAAAAACAAATGTTATTCTTTTAATTTGAGGGTACCGTCTTCAATAGCCACCAGATTGGCATCTAAAAGTGGTTGTCCCTGAAATTGATACCCCATATTGGCCTGTTGCCTCAGGTATGCCATTTTTATCGCCGCAATAGCGGCTTCAGTACCTTTATTGCCATGAATGCCACCGCTCCTGTCTATGGATTGTTGTTCGGTATTATCGGTAAGGACACAAAAAATAACCGGAATGTCCCGTTGTACATTTAAGTCTTTGATCCCTTGTGTAACACCATCACAGACAAAATCGAAATGTTGTGTTTCTCCTTTAATCACGCTCCCGATGGTAATGACCACATCCGGTTTCTGGGTTTCGATCATTTTCTTCGCGCCATATACCAGTTCAAAGCTTCCGGGGACATTCCACCGTATAATATGGTTGACTGATGCGCCACAGTCCAATAATGCGGTTAATGCTCCATTAAAAAGCCCTTCGGTAATATGGTCATTCCATTCGGACACCACAATCCCAAACCTGAAATCTTGTGCATTCGGAATTTTATTTTTATCGTATTCTGATAAATTTTTATTTGCAGTAGCCATATGATTGTAAATTTTATATTCTTGATTTCTGAATTACAAATATAAAAAAACCTTGCAGCATTAAGAGCTGCAAGGTAGATTACATTTTGTATTTTTATGGGTTTTTATTGTACAAAACCCACCATTTTATTTTTGTGACAATCCTATAAAAGCATCGATACCCTGGGCTTCTGCGCTGGCCTCATAACTTTCTTTGATTTCTGTAAAATATTTTAGTGCCTCTTCTTTGTTGCCTAAAATCAATGCTGTTTTACCGGCTTTTAGTAAGAATCGTGGTGTTGTGAATTCGTTTTTGTCTGCTTCTGCCGCTTTTATGTAAAATTCCAATGCTTCCTTTTGTTGCCCTTTTTGGGAATACGCATCACCAATAGCTCCTTTAGCAAGCGGATTCAGGATTTTGTCATCGGCTTTAAATTCTTTAAGGTGTTCGATGGCTTTATCAAATTTTCCGGTATTCAGGTAAGCAATACCCGCATAGTAATGCGCCAGGTTTGCCGCTTTTGTGCCGGAATATTCATCGGTAATTTGTAAAAAACCATATTTTCCTTCGGCACCGTTTAGGGAAAGGTTGTACAGCGAATCACTGGAAACACCTTCGACGGCTTTGTCAAAGTGTTGTTGTGCCACAAACATCTGGTCTACAGCATCTGCTTCTTTGGGTTCTACAATAAATTTTTTATAGGCAAAATAGCCAACAGTAATAAGAACGATTGCCCCTACAACAGAAAGGATAATTTTCTGATTTTTGGCTACCCAGTCTTCCGTTTTTGAAGCGGTTTCGTCCAGGGTATTGAACACACCGGCAGTTGTACTGTTCTTTTCGTCTACCTGTACATTTTCGATTAAGTCAGTATCTTCTTTTTCTTCTTTTGGTTTTGGTGCCTTGTATCCTCTTTTATTGTAAGTTGCCATTAATCGTATTTTAGTGAGGTGCAAAAATAAAATTTTTATTCCAATCTAAAAGATGTTTTATCGATATTTTTCAATAATTTGCGCAGGTCTGAAAGCAGGCTACTTCTATAATAAAATATTCAGTTAATTTTGTCAATACCAGCAGGCAATCACAGATGTATTTAAAAAAAATCGCCCTCTTTAATTATAAAAATTTTTCAGAAGCTACTTTCGGTTTTGATCGTAAAATCAATTGTTTTGTTGGTAAAAACGGGGTAGGAAAAACCAATGTCCTCGATGCCATCTATCATTTGTCCTATGGGAAGAGTTATTTTAATCCCCTGGCAGTCCAGAACATTAAACACGGCGAAGAATTTTTTGTTATCGATGGTGAATTTGAAAAGAATGAACGTACCGAACAAATCGTATGTAGCCTGAAGAAAGGGCAAAAGAAGATCCTGAAACGCAACGGGCGGCAATACGACAAATTCTCCGATCATATTGGCCTGATCCCGCTTGTTATTATTTCTCCGGCCGACAGGGACCTGATTGTTGAAGGCAGCGAAACCCGCAGAAAATTCCTTGACACTGTTATATCCCAACTGGACCCGGGTTATTTGCAGACCATTATTTCGTATCAAAAAGTATTGGGGCAGCGTAATGCATTATTAAAGTATTTTGCCCTGAACCATGTGTATGAAACGGATACGCTTCTTATTTATAATGAACAACTCGAAGCTTTAGGCCAACATATTTTTGAAAAAAGGAAACAATTTATTGCCGGCTTTATTCCTGTTTTCAATGTACATCATCAGTCCATTACCGGCTCTTCAGAAACTGTGCAACTCGTATACGAAAGCCATCTGCATGAAAAAAAGCTGGGATTGCTTTTACAGGAAAACATTAATAAAGACCGTATTTTACAGTATACCAGTGTAGGGATTCACCGGGATGACCTGGCATTTGAAATTGATGGTTTTTCTATAAAAAAATTCGGGTCGCAGGGACAACAAAAAACATTTCTGATTGCATTGAAGCTGGCACAATTTGAGTTTGTAAAGAAGCAGAGCGGAGAAAAACCCATTTTACTTTTTGATGATATTTTTGATAAACTTGACGAAAACCGTGTAGAAAAAATTATCGAAATGGTCAATAATGACAGTTTCGGGCAATTGTTTATTTCTGATACACATCCTGAACGTACGGAAGCCATTGTAAAATCGACACATCAGTCTTATAAGATCTTTACCATGTAATTGTAAGCAGAAATTTTTAAATTAGTCCTATTAAACAGCCGCATTATGAAAATCAAAAACCTATTCCCTTTTATCTTTAGCCTAACCGTATTGTCGTGTCATGCACAAACTTCAAAAGGTGTGGAGACGATTGCTGCAAAAGACTTTTCAGAAAAAATAAATACCACTTCAAACCCGCAGATTATAGATGTCCGTACACCGGATGAATTCACGGGCGGGCATATTGATGACGCAGTAAATGTAAATTGGAACAGCGGTAATTTTGTTGCCGATATGGCGAAGTATGATAAAACGAAGCCCGTATTTGTCTATTGCCTTAGCGGAGGCCGAAGCAAACAGGTCGCAACTAAGCTGGAAGCTTTAGGATTTAAAACCATCTATGACCTGCAGGGCGGTATCCTAAAATGGAATGCTGCCGGTTTATCACAACCATCGGATAAAGTCATAGGGATGACGACAGCAGATTATAACAAGCTCATTGATACTAAAAAGAAAGTATTGATTCATTTTTATGCGGAATGGTGTGCGCCCTGTAAAAAAATGGCACCATATGTATTGAAAATGCAACAGGAAATGGCCAATGATGTGGTCATCATCCGCCTGGATGCCGACAAAAATAAAACCCTGATGAAAACTTTGAATATACAGGAACTCCCTGCACTTTTTGTGTATAAAAACAAAACGGTACAATGGAAGCATTCCGGGTTTATCAGCGAAAAAGACCTTAAAAAACAACTACAATAATATGCTATCTAAAGAATCTGTACAATTTCTGGATGATTTAAAAGCCAACAACAACCGCGACTGGTTTTTAGACAACAAAAAACACTATGAAATGTTTAAGAAAGAGTACCATGAGCTGGTAGCAGCGTTTCTAAACGCGTTAAAACCCCTTGATCCTTCGCTTGAATTGCTGGAAGTAAAAAACTGTACCTTCAGGATCAACCGGGACATTCGTTTTTCTAAAGATAAAACGCCTTATAAAACCCATTTGCCTATATGGATTTCATCGGGTTCTAAAGGGTTGAACCGCTCCGGGTATTACATTCATCTTGACAGTAAAGAGAGTTTTATTGCCGGTGGGCTTTATTCGCCTGAAGCAGATGACCTGAAGAAAATACGAAAAGAAATTGCTTTTTTCTATGATGATTTAGAAGATATACTTAACGAAAAGAAATTCAAATCTATCTTTGGAAAGCTGGAACACAATGAAACAAATGCGCTTAAAAATGCACCCAAAGATTATGAGAAAGACCATCCCGCCATTGCGTTTTTAAAATTAAAAAGTTTTACGGCACATCATAAAATTACTATAGGAGATGCCTTAAAAGCTGATTTTGTTTCAAAAACAGTAGATAAACTTATTGTACTCAAGCCGCTGAATGATTTTATCAACAGGGCATTAACTTCTGAAGAAATGTAATGGAGCAGCAAAAGAAAATACTTTTTCTGGGAGAAACATATCGTGCCGATGCCATTACGTGGATCAACGGGTTAAAGGAATTTGGTCATTTTGACATCATCACCTGGGAGCTTAAAAGACCGAGTACCAATTTACGCAACCGTATCGGCAGGATGCTGGAATTTGCGTTGGCATTATCCAGTATTAAAAAACTAATCCGAAAAGAAAAACCGCACATGATCATTGCAGAAAGGACGACAAGTTACGGTTTCCTTGCCGCCCTGACCGGAATGGATGTCATCGTAATTGCGCAGCAGGGCAGGACCGATCTATGGCCGGAAAGTTCTGTTTTGTATCCGTTAAAAAAAGCCATTCAGCGCCATGCATTTATAAAAGCCACCATGATCCATGCCTGGGGGCCTGTAATGACCATTTCTATGAAAGCTTCGGGTGTTGATATGAAAAAGGTGATGGTGTTGCCTAAAGGCATTAATTTAAAGCAGTTTACAAAAGCTGAAAATCAGGACCAAGATACGCTTCATGCAATTGTTACCCGTTCTTTATCAGCAGAATACCGTCATAATAGTATACTAAAAGCTTTTGGTGCCCTGCACCAACAGGGAATTGATTTTATGCTTACTATCGTCGGTACCGGCGGTGAAATGGAAAACCTAAAAGCACTGGCTGTCGATCTTAACATAGCTAAGAAAGTATTTTTTACCGGCAGGATTAGCAATACCCATTTACCGGCACTCCTGCAACAATCTAATTTATACCTTAGCATGCCTATAACCGAAGGCGTTTCGGCCTCATTATTTGAAGCAATGGCGTCGGGATGTTATCCCATAGTATCTGATATTCCGGGCAACCAGAGCTGGATCCGCCACAGGGAAAACGGTCAACTGGTTCCCATAGACGATTACAATGCGCTTGCTGCCGAAATCATCTGGGCGAATGATAACACTGAAACCAGGAAAAGGGCAGTAGACGAAAACAGGCAATTTATAGAACAACACGTAAATTACCATATCAATATGGCTATAATTGCACAGAAGTACCATCAGCTTATTAACGGGCATGTCTTATAAAAAATACTTGCATTAGTAAAACAATGTACTTTTTCTAAATATTACTTTAACTTTGATGCATTATACGCTTTACATTATCATTCATGGAAATCATTAGTGCCTTTTCTTTAAAAAATTATAATACTTTCGGCATTGAAGCCAAAGCAAAAAAATTTGTTGCCGTTCATTCCGTTGCAGAACTGGCAACGGTTTTAGAACAAAATAAAGCGGAAGAAAAATTCATTCTTGGCGGTGGCAGTAACATGTTACTAACTAAAGATATTGACGCCCTGGTAATCCATATCGATCTAAAAGGAAAAGAAATAATTAAGGAAAATGATGATTTTGTGTGGGTAGAAAGCCAGGCCGGTGAAAATTGGCATGAGCTGGTGCTGTATACGATCGATCACAATTTGGGTGGTTTAGAAAATATGTCCCTGATCCCCGGTAATGTAGGTACAACGCCGGTACAGAATATCGGTGCCTACGGAGCAGAAATCAAAGATACTTTTGTTTCCTGTAAGGCTATGGATATCAATACGCAAGAAATTAAAACGTTTGCTAATGCCGAATGTAAGTTTGGGTACAGGGAAAGCATTTTTAAAAATGCAGTAAAAGGCCAATATATTATTACATCGGTTATTTTTAAATTAACCAGACGCAACCATAAAATCAATACCGCTTATGGCGATATTACTGCCGAGCTCGCAAAAAATAATATTACCCATCCCACATTAAAAGAGGTTAGCAATGCTGTGATTGCTATTCGAAAGAGTAAACTCCCGGACCCAAAAGAACTGGGCAATAGCGGTAGTTTCTTTAAAAACCCTATCCTTTTAAAGTCTGATTTTGAGAAGATCCATCAACAGTTTCCGGATATGAAATATTACGAAGTCTCGGAAACGGAAGTCAAAGTCCCGGCGGGATGGTTGATTGAACAGGCTGGTTTTAAAGGCAAACGTTTTGGAGATGCCGGAATACATAAAAACCAGGCTTTGGTTTTAGTCAACTATGGCAATGCAACTGGCCAAGAAATATTGGCTGTAGCCAAAGATGTTCAGGATACGGTATATAGGATGTTTGGCATTGCTATTGAAGCTGAAGTAAATATTGTTTAATGATTGCAGTCTTTAATGCCTTAAATTTAATAAAAAAACACCAACTAAAGCTGGTGTTTTTTAAAGTTTTTGTTGTTCTGATAGTTATAGAATCTAACTTATTTTATAACATAACAAACGTAGTCGGGATGACTGGATTCGAACCAGCGACCCCTAGCACCCCATGCTAGTACGCTACCTGGCTGCGCTACATCCCGAAATTGGTTTGCAAATATATTTTATTTTTTTACATTATCAAAAGTTACAGCTTCATTAATCTTTTAGAATTATTTTGAGGTATATTTTTTATTTTTTGCAAAATTAAAAAGTCATATTGTCGTTAGGCAAACAAATGGATTATGATACGATGATTGTAGCTCGTAATCCACTTAAATAAAAAATAAAATGAAAACAGTAGATAAATATCTTTTTCAGGCTTTAGACAATTATCCGTTTTGGTTAGAGGGAACCATAGAATCACTGGATTATGCTTTATCGTATGATGAGAAGAATACTATGGCATTGGTCTTATATGGCCGCCTTCATGCGGAACAGCTGTTTGACTATGAAACAGCCAAGTTTTATTATCAGCAAGCACTTAGTGTCAACATTCATGCCGTTGCCGTTTATAAGTATTACATACAGGGTTTATTACTGAATGAGGATTATGATGAGGCAAGAAAGCTTATTGATTTTGCGCTCACTATAAAAGGAATTAATAAAGCAGAAATTATGTTACAGCAAGTCTTTTTACTGGAAAGGCAACGTGAATTTAAGACTGCTTTAGCACTTTTAAAAGAAGTGAAGCTTTTAAATTATTCTAAAAAGATGGTACATGAGATCAAAGAAATTGAAAAAAGACTAAAATTTAAGAAACAGTTGACCCTGGGTAAGAAGGAAACTAAAAAAGCGGATAAAAGCAAATCCGGAAAAAAGAAGAAGTAGAAAGAGCGGCTGTTATAGCTACTCTTTTTAAATTCCTGGAATAACCTAAGAACCAATAAAAATAGGAGCTATCTTTAGAGATAAAGGTTTAAATCAAATTATTGCATTAAATTTTTAACAAATTCAAATTATATTTTATTGCAAATAATATCTAGTAACATACAATTCAAGAATTATAAAAATAAAACTCATGAATTGGCCGAACTTGCACTTACCATTAATAACGTAAATAAAAGTATGAAAGATAACTATTCTTTTAGGGCAGGAACAAAGGCATTGCTAAATCCTAAAAAGGGATGGTACAGTATCAGGCCGGTTGAGGGGGATACAGAGCTGGTCAAAGGTTCTGTCAGAAGTGTAGAGACTTATTTTCAATACCAGCATCAGCATACTTCGGGATGGTTAGCGGGCAAAAAGAAACACTTTATTGT
>DASVUQ010000246.1:0-4728 GCA_036386975.1 Flavobacterium sp.
TTAATCCGTACCAATATATCCTGTCAGCATCTGTATTAATTACTTTTTTAAATTCTTCCCATTGCTTTACTTCATCCCCTTGCCAGGTAGAAAAACCTGCTTCGGATATCCAGATTTCTTTATCCAGGTTGTTGTTTCTCAATACTTCCCTTATAGCGGATAAGTTACTTTCCCAACTGGTCCATTGCTGATCAAAAACTTCAGGGAAACCGTGTACACCTATAGCATCTATACATAATAAGGCGCCTTTTTCTGCCATCATCTGCAACCAGTTCGGATCTATAGGGCTCATGCCACCCAACAGGGTTTTTTTGCCTCTGTGTTGTGCCCAATAGGCTGCATTGCCAATCATCTCGGCAAACTTGTTCCAGGAATAATCCATTGTAAAATCATATTCTACAATATTGTTGGGTTCGTTCCAAAGTTCTACCCAGTCAAAATATGCACCGTAGCGGGTAATCATAACATCAATAAAATCAGCATAGGCTTTTAGGTTTACCGGTGGTGCCGACACCCTTGGTGCTTCTCCAAATGATGGTGGTGTGTATAAAAAGCATGGTAAGATCTCCAGATCATGTTTTGCCAGTTCCGGAAAAAGCCAGTCGTACCATTCCGGATTACCTTCCACATGCCATTCTGCCCAGGAAACTCCTGTCCTTATGTGTTGTATATTTAATTTTTTAAAATCTTTTATAGCTTGCTTTACTTCCTCATATTGTCCTGGGCGAAACCATTCTACAATTCCAATTTTAGAGGTATCGGCCAGATCGGTATTTTTTTTCATAAAGTATTAATTATACGGTTAAACCTCTTGAAGCCAGCTCTTCGGTAGCTTTACCAACACTGTCTATGGCTATTTGCCCTTCGAGCCATTGTGATAGTTCGCTAAGTCCGTCTTCAAAACGTATTTCCGGTTCATAATCCAGAATAGCTTTGGCTTTAGTTAAGTCTGCAAAGCAGTGACGGATATCGCCAACACGATATTTACCGCTGAGTTCCGGTAATATCTTTTTATTCATGACATGTGCCAGTTTTTCGGCTATTTCAATAATAGTATACTGATTTCCGCTGCCCACATTGATTACCTGTCCGTTTGCTTCTGGTTTTTCCAATGCTAAACGACAAGCCCGTGCTACATCTTTTACATGTACAAAATCTCTTTTTTGCATACCGTCCTCGAATATCAGCGGAGGGTTATCATTAAGTAACCTTGAAGCAAATATGGCCAAAACACCAGTATAAGGATTGGATAAAGCCTGACGTGTACCATAAACATTAAAAAAGCGCAATGCAGTGGTAGGGATATTATATGCCCGCCCTGTGATAAGGCATAACCGTTCTTGATCATATTTGGACAGTGCATAAACTGAAGATAGCGAAGGTTTTTTATGTTCCGGGGTAGGAAGCGGTGTATAGTCGATGTCATGATCGTTCATGTTCCATCGCTGGCGGCGAAGGTCTTCGTGTTGGCGTTCACATTCTTCTACGAAATCGCCCACTGCATTTTTATAGAGCCCTTCTCCATAAATACTCATACTGGAAGCTACAACTAATTTTTGTACCGGATTTTCTATCAGTGCTTCTAACAGGACAGCTGTACCTACATTATTTACATCTGTGTATTCCTGTATTTCGTACATGCTTTGCCCAACACCTACCATGGCGGCAAAGTGATACACTGCATCTACATCTTCCAGGGCTTTTCGTACTGCTTTTTTGTCCCGTACATCGCCAATGATTAACTCTACTTCAGGATTAAGATAGTCTGGTCTTTCTGCACCAGGCCCATGTACCTGCGGGGATAAATTATCCAGGGCCCTTACCTGATACCCTTTTGCAATAAGTTCGTCAGCAAGATGGGAGCCTATAAAACCGGCTCCACCGGTAATTAATACTTTTTTAATCATAACTGTTTTGTGTTTATAAATCTGCTATCTATGACTAAATCATCTAAAAAAAACAGGTTTGACAAGACTAATGAAAAATAATGGATCTTGTTCTTCTATTCATTTTGTACGATAATTCTTTGTCAATCCTGACAAATTTAAAAATAGAAGCTATAAAAATTTTATATTATTTGTTATAATTATTATAATATTTAAATTATAAAAGTGGCATAAGAGAAAGTAAAAATAATAACTAATTATGAGTGTATGTGTAGGTTTTTACAGATGTAGCTGCTTTTCCTGCACGGATTAAAATTGCAACCAAAGTACTATCAGAAGAACAACTTGCCAGAAGTTTTACTCATCCGGAACATCATAATGAGATTAGTTTAAAGAAATGCATAGCGGTTTACGCATGGTATTTCCATCATCAGTTGGCACATATAACCGAATTGAAAAGATGGATGGTATGACAGTAAAAAAAGCCCCTCAGTTTCCTGAAGGGCCCTTCAACTAAAAAAAAGCAAATTCATACTGAATCCAAGGTCTATTTTTATTTCTTTATGCTTTTATGCCTAACGCTGTTTATTCTCTTGTTTCATTCTTTCTTTTACGCCTCCTTTTACTCCTCTTCCGGTTTCGACCGGTTTGTAAATCGCCCCTTTTGTGTTGGGCGCAGGGGTTCCTTTAGCTTGGTTTTTATGGGCGACATTTCCGGTAAACCATTCTGTAAACCTGGGGAATTTACTATGAAACAGAGAAGACCCTTTTGCCTTCCATCCTACAGATACTACTCTCTTTGGCCGTAGGGACGATCGTAAAATCGCATTTACTACTTTATCGGGTTCATCCATAGCAGGAAATTTTTGTGCTACACCGCTATAATTCGCTGCATGGTCCCAAAAAGGGGTGTCTATTGCCCAGGGTTGTATTGTAACTACTTTGATTTTATCATAATTATTTAAACGTAATTCCTGCGCTAATGCAAGGCTCAGGCTTTTGATACCAGCCTTTGATGCCGAATAGGCCGCCTGATAAGCGTGTGGCGTTTCGCTGTCTACAGATCCCATATTAATTAATACCCCATACCCTTGTTTCCTGAATTGTTGTACTGCTGCGTGGCTGCCATAAATAAACCCTTTTAAATTTACATCTATAATGCGGGCCTGGTCCTCTTGGGGAATGTCCCAAAACCGGCCGATAGCGCCTACACCAGCCATATTAACCCAAACATCTATAGTTCCGTATTGCCGTACCGCTGCATCTGCCAGGCGTTGCACTTCTTCGGGTTTACTAATATCTGTTGTTACTACTAACGCTTTTCCTCCTGATGCGTTTATTCCTGTAGCAATTTCTTCTAGTAAACCGGTCCTTCTTGATGCCAACACGACATTTGCTTTGTACTCTCCTAATTCTTCTGCTACACCACGCCCTAATCCGCTGGAAGCACCCAAAATAACATAGGTTTTACCGGCCATTTTTCGTTGTCCTGATTTTCCTAATTTTGAAGTGGCACAACTACAAATCACCACAGCCACGCTTATGGATAAAAGCAGCAATTTTATTTTTAATAAAAGTTGTTTTAATAACATATTATGTATAAATAGTAATGGCTTTAAACAATAATGATTGGTAACTCTTATAAGGCTAAAGTATTTGTATCACTTTGCTTTAATTTATACTATTTTCTTTTGATTTTGTATCTTTAATGTTATTTAGAGAAAGTATTGGTGTGTCGGGTTTGTAAAGGATGGCAACGGAAATCCTTTTACTCCCGCACCATATCCAAATTTAGGCACATAGGTATATGTTACAAACTATTTTTGGATGCAGTTGATGAGGATGGAAAAGATATTGTATTTAAATAAAGATAGACTAAGGAAAGTTGTAAACGATAGAAAAGCGACGATTAAAGTAGTTGAATGGATCTAAAACTAAAATAATGATTTTAAGAGTTGTGATATTTCTGCAAGCTTATTTAAATGGAATAAATGATAATAGGCTAATTGTTGCTAATGTTGCAGGTTATTATGTAAAGAACTTAAAACAAAAAACTTTAGCTTCATACTGAAGTGATTTAAACTTTTTCTAATTGATTACAAATACAAAAAATCAGCTTAGCAAATAACAGGACTGATTAGTTATTGGCAATGATAGTACGAATATATTTATCTGTATTATTTTCTCCTGCAAGGTTTTTCTAACCTTGTGGCATTATTCATCTTATTCCTGTTATTTAATTATACCTACAAGGTTAGAAAAACCTTGCAGGATTACAA
This sequence comes from Flavobacterium sp., assembly GCA_036386975.1. GTDB lineage: Bacteria > Bacteroidota > Bacteroidia > Flavobacteriales > Flavobacteriaceae > Flavobacterium. The sequence continues at coordinate 4,166 of DASVUQ010000246.1, forward strand.
TTAGTGCTACCCCGAATGTATTATTTTTATGTTTGTAAACCCATTTTTTAGTTGGGTTAGGGCCGGGTCCAGATCTTAACATAAAATCCGGATTAGCGAATATGGGGCCAATTGTTATTCGTAATAGTAGTACTCCTTAGCACTGCTATGCAGTGCTAAAAAATTAAAAATCCAGAACAAAAATCTTTATTTTATCTTCAATCAAAAAGTTTAAATCGCTTCATCATAAAAAAACGCCCTTTGCATTAAGGGCGTTTTTTATGAATATTAAAATAGCTTATTTTTTTACAACAGTTGCAGCACTATTCAATTTAGAACTCATTTCCATAGAAATAGCAGAACGTTCCATTTTTAATTTACCGGACATCGTTTCGATGATTAAAGTTGTTTCTGAAAGTTCCGATACTTTACCATGAATCCCACTTTTGGTCACTATTTTATCTCCCGGTTTAAGGCTGCTTTCAAAAGCTCTTTCCGTTTTTGCCCTTTTTTGCTGGGGCCTGATCATTAAAAAATAAAATACAGCGATCATCGCTATATAAGGCAGAAATTTAACTAATTGG
>DASVUQ010000247.1:0-5194 GCA_036386975.1 Flavobacterium sp.
GCATAAAAAAATGGATTGATAAATACCATTATAAAGCCCACCAGGGTATAGAGAGGGAAAAACCGGTTAATAGGTTTAAAATGGCAGCCTGATTCAACTAAGAAATGATCAAAAGTGGTCTAGTGATGTCGAGGTATTTTAGAGCGGAAAGCGGGACAAAAGCAGTGGTAACAGTAAATTTTGTGCTCCTGACAATTCATTGGATTTAAAAAACTGTAAATTTTTGAGATCCTTATTTACTTTTTAAAAATTATAAAATAGGAAGATTATTTTAATTTAGCTATAGTACGAATTTTATAACCGTGATTTAAAATTATATAAAATAGAAGTCTACATAAAAAATATATTTGCTGTCATTATTTACTTCCGCACTATTAAATTTAAAATTATGCCGATAACTAAGATTGCCGATATCTTACAAGCCACTGCACACCGTCCCTTTCCGCCACCACAGCAATCATGGAAGTATGTTCAGGAATGGCATGATGTACTCATGTTGCACTGGCAAATCCCTACAAGTGAAATTGCTGATTTATTACCAAATGGGTTAATTCCCGATACTATTCATGGAAGTGCGTGGGTATCATTATTCCTGTTTTCGGTAAAAAACACCAGGCCCCGCTTTTTGCCACCAGTAGTTCATTTATCTGATTTTTATGAAGTCAACCTGCGTACGTATGTGATTAAAGATGGTAAACCTGCAATCTATTTTTTTTCTGTAGCGGCAAGCAAAGGTTTGTGTGCTATGTTAATAAGGAATTTTATCGGCTTGCCTTATATTAAATCCAAGATTAATAAACGGCTTAATAAATATTTATTAAAAAATAAGGAGATGCAACACAATGTAAATGTACGTTATCTGCAGCTGGAAGATATTTATCAAAAATCAGCATTAGATCTATGGCTTACAGAACGTTATTGTGTATACCAACTGGAGCATAATAATATGTACGAGTATAATATCCACCACGAGGAATGGCCCTTAAAAAAAGCCAAAATACAAAAACTACACATTGACTACCGTTATAAAAATATACATCTCTTTGATACTAAACCTGATGAAAAACATTTTGCCTCGTCATTGCGGGTACTGCTTTGGGGAAAGAAAAAGTGCTAAAACTTCTTCTTTTCCCACATGGTGCTTATCCTTGTATATAACCATTTTTTAAGGTCCAGGTTATCATAAATTTCGCTGAGTAATCCTATAGGTTTACTGTATAAACTATCGCTTTCAAAAATTAATTTCCAGTCTATCGCGCTTTGGCTGTCCCCTTTAAAGACACCCGCTTTCTCCATTACTTTCAGGAATTCATAAGCAATTAATCCCTGTCCTATAGCCGAAGGGTGGACACCATCGAGACTGAATAAACCTCCTGCTTTAATCTGCCTGTCCCGGCTTACGCCATAATAACGGGAATCTACCTTTGGGAAACTGTATTTAAAATAATCGGGAAACTCGTATTCAGGGTTATAATGGTTTCTTTTCAAAGCCATTTTGGATAATGCCGTGGCAATATCGGTAATATAAAACCTTTTGGCATTTACTTTTTTATTGGCTTCTGCCACAAGTTCCTGGATAATCCTGTTGTATTTCCTGATGCATTCATCAATATGAAGGATCTCGTTCTGATTGAGATGGTTTAGCTTAACATCGAAATTTTGTTCGAAAAGAAAATAAGGATAGTATTTCCCATACGCTACTTGTTTTACCGTTGGTGCACTTAATTCATCAATGTCCATTGGTGCAGGGTTGTTCTCATCAACAGGCCATTCTATCACTGCTTTATCTGTCCTTTCGAATTTTTCAACCGCTTTAATAAGCGGGCAAATAGTGACTAAAGGTATGGTGCCTATAAAAACTTTATAATCCGTATCGTTAGGATTATCTTCCATTATAGCTATTACCTTATCCAGCATGTATTTATATTCGGTCCGAAAATCTTCAGGATGCCACAAATTCCAGTTATTTTTGAGCCTTTCTTCATAAGAAACAGATTCAGGTCCATTTATAAATGCTGTACCGTCTGGAGAAGTCTGCTTTATTTTTAAATCCAGTACCGTGCCTAGAGCATTATTGGCACCAAGCCATAGAATCACGTTTTCTACTCCTTCTTTCCGGTGATGATGGGATAGCCAATCCATTTGCGTACGTTCTTTATCAGGATTGGGATCTCCGGAAGCGAGCACTTTATAGCCTGTCCTGTGAAAAGAATCAGACACTATACCAAAAAAATTATCCCCGTTTTTTTCTGATTTAGCGATTTGCCTTTCACACGTTGCAGCATGGAGCTGCCAGGAATCAGAAACATTAAAACCTCTTACAGATACGTTATGAAACGGTTGTGTCCCAACGGCATTTTTAAGGCTTCCGGGGCCTCTTTCGTAATAATCTTCGACCTCATCGATATAGTTATTAATGATGATGATCGCCTTTACCCATTCAAAAATTCCCGATATATCCGTTTCAAGCCTTCGTTCTAAGCGTCTGAAAGCAGTTTCAAGGTTTAGCGGCATACCATCCTTTTCCCATTCCGGATAATGGTATTTTTCTGCTTTGAGGATCTTTGCGAGAATAGTGGAATAACTTAAATCTGTTCTTGCGGCGGCACCAGACATAAAGCCTTGCGAAATGCTGTCACCGATAGTAAATAATGTAATAGGCATAATATTAGATTTGTGGTTCGGAACCAATCAAAGTTAATGATAAATTATTGTTCTTTATGGATTTTTTGATTTTAACGCTATGCTTTGGCCATGAAATGTGGAGAAGATGAGATACACCCTTTTCTAATGATTGCTTAAGTGTATAAATTTAATATAGAATGATATAAAAAGATTTAATTTCTACATCATAGATTTGTTGATATACCAAGTAAAATCTAAATTAAAAAATTATGAAATCAAAACCTATATCACCGGCTATGCACGGTATCCTTGATTATGTTGTTGGAAGTGTACTTATTGCAGCACCCCGGTTATTAAAACAAGAAGACGAAGCAGTAAAAAATTACCAAAAAGTGGGCAAAGGCATATTAGCAGTTAATGCATTAACAGACGCACCTTCCGGTATAAGAAAAACAATCCCTTTAAAAGCACATCAGGCAAATGATGCTATGGTGCTTGCAGGCCTTGCCACCTCTGTTTTTAGCCAAAGAATAAGAGACGATAAAAAAGTGTTAGGTTTTCATGTTGCCATTTTGGCCATACTAGCTACACAATATCTTTTAACCGATTATAATAATAAAGGCTAAAGCTGAAGAGCCCGCGTATGTTGCAAAACAAGATTTTTAAAAATTATAATTAACCAATAAAGGAAACATTATGCTGGCAATGAATTACAGAGGCCCATTTAGGGTACGTGCAGACCGGAACATGCCTTACCCGGAAATTAAGCATCCCGGCGATGCCATTGTCCGGGTGTTAAGGTCCTGCATTTGCGGGTCTGATTTACATTTGTATCATGGGCTCGTACCGGATACACGTGTAGGGACTACTTTTGGCCATGAATTTATAGGTGAAATTGTAGAAGTAGGGTCTTCTGTAGAAAATGTAAAACCAGGGGACCGTGTAATGGTACCATTTAATATTGCCTGTGGTAAATGTGTTTTCTGCAAGCAGGAATTGTATGGTAATTGCCATGAATCTAATCCGGAAGCCACAGCCGTTGGAGGTATCTACGGCTACTCTCACACCGCAGGTGGTTATAACGGAGGCCAGGCAGAATATGTCCGGGTGCCCTATGCCGATGTTGGCCCGGTCATCATCCCTGACTGGATGGACCCTGATGATGCTGTTTTACTGACAGATGTTGTACCTACTGGATATCAGGCTGCCGAAATGGGCGGCATACAAATGGGGGATACTGTTGTCGTTTTTGGGGCAGGGCCTATAGGTATTATGGCCGCCAAAAGTGCCTGGCTTTTTGGAGCAGGCCGTGTTATAGTAATTGACCATTTGGAATACAGGCTCGAGTTTGCAGAAAGATATGCACAGTGTGAAGTATATAACTTTAAATCCCTGGAAGATCCGGTAGTATTTATTAAAACAATAACAGATTCTTTAGGCGCTGATGTATGTATTGATGCTGTAGGTTGCGAGGCTGCCGGGGATGCCATGAATACTTTACTTGGAAGAAAATTACTGCTTCAGGGAGGATCGACTACTGCACTTCACTGGGCTATCAATTCCGTAAAAAAAGGGGGTATTGTCTCTATTGTTGGCGTATATGGACCAACGAACTGTCTGGTGCCGATAGGTAATGTAGTGAATAAAGGGATTACCATTCGTGCTAACCAGGCTTCGGTAAAGCGGCTTTTACCCAGATTAATAGAACATGTACAATCGGGGGTACTCAATCCTAAAGCATTGATCACACACCGTATCCCGTTAGAAGAAGTGGCTGAAGGGTATCATATTTTTTCAAATAAATTAGATAATTGCATCAAACCTGTACTTATTCCGCCATCAGCTTAACGGCCATTTAAAAATACTACTATGAAAACAGATGAAACAAATCCTGAAGATTTCCAAAATATACAGATTACAGACCATAGCTATATCAAAGGCTGGGGCATAGACGCGAACAGAGAAAATGACCCTACTTATCCTATGAAGAACAGGAACAATGGGGAACATTTAGGCTACAGCTGGAAAAGGCCTGAACTACAGGATCCTGATATTGAAATATTAAAATCTGTGGAGCGGCCGAATCTTACAGCGGTGTTCGGCACAGCAGCACCACCTTTAGGAATCAGCGGCAATATAAGGAGACAGGCTTTTAAATTTAGTGAATCAAGTTATGGACGCTGGCTGCCTCTTATCCTTGCAGATCGTGTGGATATGCTGGAAGGTATTGCTGATGATATTAGACACGGTAAAATCCCTAACATTTTTGAAGAACTGGGACTAAAAGCAGAATGGAAATACAACCGAAATTTTTTTATACTTAAAACAGCAGTCATTGGTCTTGCCACTGCGGCAATAATTACAGCATTGGCTTCCAATACTAAAAGAAAGTCCAGGTACTGATTATAGTACTTATCTGTGCTATATTACAATGTGATACATTTCAGTATAATTGTATAAATAAAACTTATTATAGCATTTTACATTTACACAATAACTTAAAATTTAAACTTTATGAAATTTATTGGAACAAAAACACACGGCTATCTTGATTATCTTATAGGAATAC
>DASVUQ010000248.1:0-6970 GCA_036386975.1 Flavobacterium sp.
CGCGTCTTTAATAGCTGTAAAATGTCTTCGCATGGCTAATCTTGTTTTTAAAATAAAAATAGTAAAAATAGATGTGTCCACACGGTAGGATGGAAGCGGCATCCTGCGCTTTTTTGCGCAGATAGAGCGGAAAGCGGGACACAAGCAGTGGCAACAATACCTTTTGTGCTCCTGATAATTTATTGGATTTAAAAAAAAACTGTACATTCTTAGGGATCCTTATTTACTTTTTAAAAGTTATAATAAGACCCATTATTTCAATTTGGCTATAATTATTTTCCTTCTTTTTTACGTGCATTATAATATTCGGTTAACTTTTTGCCATAAAGTGACCGGGCTACTTTGGGTGTCATCGATTTGTGAATGGTATCCAGATATTTCAATGCAACATCACTAATCTCAGATAAAGCAATATAAGGGGCAATCTCATGATCTTTATTAGTAACAGCAAAGTTTACGGTATAGAGGTACCTTCTTTTAAGAATACGTTCTTCTTCGCGTATGATGCTGTCTAATACTTTAGCTTTATTGTATTTCATAGCCTGGTATTTTGCTTCAGTAAGAGAAAACAACTGATCGCGAAATTTGGAATTTACTTTTTTGTAATCTTCCAGTAAATCATGGTTTTTAGAACCTGTAATTTTAGCTTTAGCATAAAAAAAGTCAAGGTCGGTTTCGATATTCATTTTTCCGGGTTCTGCAAAAAAGGGAAGATTATTATCCAGGGATTTAGTTACACCCCGGTCAAGAAAAAGATACAGCATTTCGGGAGAATTTATATTAAAACTGGACTGAAAATGGGCATCCCCGTTTATTTGTATGGTATCAATATTTACGTATGCAGTGTCAACTACTCTTTGAATATACAATGTGCCTTTTTTTAGCCCTTTAATATTTCCGGTAAGTTCAAAATTTTTATCAGATTTCTTTTCGCTACAGGCTATAATAAGCACTAGAGTAAAAATAGCAAGAATAGTTTTTTTCATTGTTTTAAGCAAGTTTTTTAAGTCGTGCAAAATAATAAAAAAAATCCTCAATTATAGGGCAATTGAGGATTTAAAGGTTTTTTCTGTATGGCTTTATTTCTTTAGCCAGGCATTTTTAAGGTTTTCCTTGGTGGTATCAGTAGCAATGAAACCGTCTTTTTCAATATAAGGTACTTTTACATTTCCTTTTATGAGTTGTTCCTTGCCATCACGTTTTATTTTTATTGTTATAGCATCGCCTTCTTTCCATGACTGGCTTACTGTAATCATTTCATAAATGTTGTCCAGATTGTATTTCTTATCATTAATTTCTACTATAACGTCACCATTTTTGATCCCTAGTGTAGTATAAAAATCATTAAGTTCAATACCCGGAATAACACTTATTTCTTTAGATTGATTTACAGTAATGTAAGGTGTCTGATCTTTGAGGAATATACCTCCGGCAGTTTTTACCTTCGTTTTAGTTACACCTACTTTTGCAAAATAGGCGTCATAAGGTATTGGTGTTGAACCGGACACATAAGTCGAAAGAAACGCCCCTACTTCAGGATAAGACAGTTCCGTAATTTTTGCAAATAATTCTTTATCATCAAACGCTTTATTAACACCATAAATAGCAGATAGTTTTTGCATCAGATCAAGGATCCCTCTTTCGCCATTGCTTTTTTCTCTAATAATAATGTCAATACACATCCCTATTAAAGCACCTTTTTGATATACATTAAGATACTGTGATTTGTAAGGCTCCACAAGTACATTGGCACTCATTGTCGTAAATGGCATAGTGTCATTCATTTTTGCGGCACTTTCTATTTTATCGGCCATTCTCTTGTAAAAATCTTCTTCAGAAATGAGTCCCTGGTTTACCTGGAAAAGATTAGCAAAATATTCTGTTACTCCTTCATACATCCATAAATGCTGGGACATTTTAGGGTTGTTATAATCAAAATCATGAATTTCTTTGGAGTGAATGGTTAGTGGGGTCACGATATGAAAAAATTCATGAGAGACTACATCTTTCATGCTTTCCACCATTTGGTCTTTAGGTATCATTTCCGGCATTACGACTGTTGTGGATGTTGGATGTTCAAGAGCACCAAAGCCTTTTGCATCAGTAGGCGACATAGTAGATAAATACAACAACACACAGTATTTTTTAGTAGCATTGAATTTGCCTAGGAAATTCTTTTGTGCAGTCATTATTGTTTTCATTTCCGGTGTTATACTTTCAGCGGTATAGGCCCCGGTTGGAGAATACACGGCAATAACAATTTCCATTCCACTAACATTAAATGTAGTATAATCGGGTTTTGAGTACATGATAGGATGCTCTACCAGTTCGGCATAGCGGCTTGTTACAAAAACATCTTTAACCTCACTGGGATCGGTATCCGTCATTGATGTAGCTCCCCAAATTGTTTTAGGATGTGTAATAGTAACGTGGTATGGGGCAGCATTAAATTCATTAAAATACCCTACAAACCCATGCATGTTGATCATGTAATTTTTACCTTCATCAATATTAGTCCCAGCAGGAGAAAAAACATTACCGCCACCAAATCCGGTTCCTGGTTTTTCTGTATCGAAAGTATCATTTACCAGATAAGTGATTTTTGATAGTTTTTTTGCATTATCAATTTCCCATGAGTTTTCGTCCGGCTTGCTTACTGTTAATGCATTTCCTTTGGCATCAAACGCTTTTAAATCATCAATATATTTTCCGTAATTATCTGTAGAATAAGTGCCGGGAACGGTTTTAGGAAGATGATAAACAATTTTTTGCGTTTTTACTTTTGGTACCAGCACGGTCACCATGACCTTGTCCTCTTTTACTGTTTCCAGGTCAATAGCAACTTTGACCGGATTGGCATTTTTACTTTGGGCTATTGCATCATAACTTACGAATGTAAGGGCTAATGCTAATGATAGAATTATTTTTTTCATATCTTAAGATTGTTGATTTCTCGTTAGACTACAAAATTAGAAAAATGTTACACCGTATTATAATAAATGCACAAATTCACCTTTTTTAAACAATAACGAGCATTACAGGTAAGGGCATTGCTAAAAGAAGTTGTATTTTCTTTTTTATTTGTTTAAAGGGTTTTTTATTATAATTCCCTTTACTGAATCCAGGTTAAGTTTTACTTTATGTCAAGGTTCGTAATATGACATCATCGGAAGCAATTTCTCCTCTAGTGCCAATTCATATCATTTTGTCCAGTTAGTCAGGAATTTTTTATCATCCGATATTTTTCCCAAAACCCGGTATTTTGAGTTTTTAATAATTTTAGCATCAGACAATCTCTCTTTTATTACTTCTTGCGGAAAAATGCCGCTTGAGTGTATAAAATAATTTCCTTCATTGGAAACAAGAACAAAACCTGTATGATTATCTAAGCCAATAATATAAAGGCCATTTCCTTGTGCTATAATTTTTTTCTCAAATTTATCAAAGGGAATCCGGGAGAACCTGAAAATATTTTCTTTAGAAACTAAATTTTTAATCATTTCTTCTGAAGCACATTGTGCCAGTTTAATTCGATTTGTAGGAAATACCATCTGTTCAATGGTTGTAGTTATAAAATAACCATAAGCAATTTTTCCTTCGTTTGGCTTTTTTGTTGTTCCGTTAAAATCCCAGGGTGTTCCATACCAATATGGAAAGATCTTGTTGACTATTAAGTTTGTAAATTCTTTTCCTTTCTTTGCAATACTTTCGTTTTTTATATTTTTTCGGATGGTTTTGATGGTATCAAGAGTTTTAGGATAATTTTCAAGAACGATATTTTTTTTATATAACAATCTTCCTGGAAATGAAAAATAGGCGGTAAACCCGACGGCGATAACAATTAGGATTAAAATTATTTTTTTAATAGATTTCATATTTATTTTATAATTGTCAATAGGACCTCACGTTTTTACGCTTCTATAAAGTATTTTTACTTCTGTTTTTGAAATCGAGAAGTTCGCCGACAATCACTCCTAACCGCTTTACATAAGCTTATGTTACAAAATTAAGAAGAATACTAATATAATAAACTACCTCGGGGCAGAGCCCCAGAGGTATTAATAAAATAATAACCGCAAATTCACAAATTTTCTAAGATCATTTTAATCTCTTAATCTGTGGCTAAAAAAATCGAAGCAGAGCTTCGAGGAATTAAACCTAAAGAGATTAAAGCAAATTTACAAATTCAGCTATTTTATCAATGATAACCGGCATTACAGGTAAAGTGGCATTACTATAAGAATCCCTGTTTTCTTTTTCATCTGTTTTAATTTCTTTTAAAAGATGGTTCATATCAGCTATAATTTCCAGTTTAGCCTCCGGTTTGGCTTTTTTTAGTAATTCAGCATCCAGTACCTGCACCTGTAGGTCTTTTGTGCCGTTGATAATCAGTACAGGGATATGTAGTTTTTTAATTTCTTCTGCCGGATTATATTGCATCCACGAAATGATGTATGGCTGAAGGCTTTCGCGAAAGATGGAAGCCAGCATTTGATTTTTTAATTCAAATGTTTCACCTTTTTTCAAAATTTCGAAATTGTTTTGTACTTCTTCTTTTAATGTCGGGGCCTGTTTTTCAATTTGTTCAGAAATAATAACATCAATAGGCCTACCGGGCCCTGCTATAGAAATATAACCGTCTGCATTTCCTGCCGCGGCAATCATTCCTATTTGTGCCCCTTCGCTATGCCCGGCAATTATAATTTTATGATATGTTTTTTGTGTCCTGAAGTAAGCAATGACGTCTTTGGCATCTTTTATAAAATCGTCAAACCGAAGTGTTTTTTCATCAAAAGTTTTGTTGGCTATTTGTGCAAATATTCTTTTATCATAGCTAAAAACAGCCATTTTTTTTGTCGCCAGGTCCTGAGAAAGGAATTTTAATGAATTGTTTTCCCCCATTGGCGTATTACCATTCCTGTCTGTTGGGCCTGATCCTGCAATAAGAATCACTAAATTAGTTTTTTTGGCTGCTTTTTCCGGCGTGTAAAGTGTTCCTTTAATTAAAGGATTTATTTCAATATCTTTAGTAGCGTAGGCTTCTTGTTTTTGTGAATGTGCAAAAACGGACAGTAAGGTTACGAGTAATACAAGTATTTTTTTCATATCTAATGTTTATTTTAGATGTCAAAGATATAAGTAGTGGTTGACGTTAATAATGATAATAGTGTTTTTATTTCAAATAAAAAACTTCCCTACGGGAAGTTCTGAATTACTATTTATCTTTTAGATATTTTATTATGGGTTATCTGTCGTTGTAAAGTACACTTAAACCGATCGATACCTGATGATCGTAACTTGGCATGTTTTGTTGTTCTTCCCTGTACACGTTCCCGCCACATCCTAAAACTGGAAGGTTTCATTTCCCGCCGCATGATTTCGATGGTTTCCTGTTCTGAAATCCCAAATTGGAAAGTAATGGCTTCAAAGGGTGTCCTGTCTTCCCAGGCCATTTCAATGATGCGGTCCAGTTGAATTTCGGTAAATATTTTTTCTTTCATTCCTTAAGATCTCAATAATAAGAAGTACACGGTAATGACCGTTACATTTAATCAAGTTTGTTTTTAATGTAATATTTACCATCTAAATCTTCGTCAAAATCATCAATTTTTAACGGTTTTGGTTTTGGTTTGGCCGCATTAGCTTTCTTTTTCCACAATTCAAATTTATCTGCGGTAAGCTTTTTTTTCATAATTTCAATCACATCCTTTTCAGCAAGCCCAAATTCTTTTTTGATAATTTCTAAAGGATTTCTTTCTTCTAATGCCAGTGTGATTAGTTTTTCAGTTTGGTCCCAGGTTAATTCTATGCGTTTACTCTTTTTCATTATTGAATAATTCGATACAGGTTAAGCAATTAATACCCAATATTAAGAAAAATAATAATTACTTTTTCAACAGCTACTTATTTTTTATTAAATAGGATTTATTTTTTTAAAATGATCAATCGCTCTATTGTTATCTATCAGATTACACGGAAAGTTAAATTAATTCTTGGCCCTATATGTTTCGTTGTTTTCGGGATTTGATGTTTCCAGAAATGCTGCGTTGTGCCTTTCATTAACAATAGACTGCCGTGTTGTAAAAGTATTTTTTGCCTAGCTTGTTTAATGGTATTATGCTGCAAATGAAAAAAACGTTCTGCGCCAAAACTTAATGAAGCTATAACAGGATTAATACCGAGCTCTTTTTCGTTATCCGCATGCCAGCCGTTACTGTCCATTCCGTTACGGTAAAGGTTTAGTAAAACTGTGGTAAAATTTGTCGCTGCAACATCTTCGATATCATGTTTTAGTTTTAGTAACAAGCTATTCCATGGATGGGGTTGCATGGTAATGTTAGAGTAGGAATAAGATTTGCCATCATTACCAAATAATGCCGTTAGCCTTGGTTGCGCATGCACTTTACCAAAAATTTTAATATTGTCTTGTTGCCACGGAATGGTGGTTTTTAATTCGTTAAAAATAGCGTCGGCTTCAACACTTTTAAAAAAATGCGGATAATAAATAATGGCTGCATCAGGCAGGTCAAATGTCATAGGCTCATCATTATCATTAAAAAGCGACATTATAATTAAGTGTATTGGTAAGCCCACAAAATTAGCAGTAACTGAAGCCATATCCTGAATTTCAAAAACCATTTAGGTAAATCGAAACTTACTTTAGGATTTCTCAGCATATAAAAATGTACCGGATAAAAAGCAATCAGTAAAATAATAATTCCCCACGCAGCAACGGGGGCCATTACTGGGCTACATAAAAGAAAAGCAAATACTATTTCAAAAATACCACTCAGGTAATTCATTTCCTCGCGTAACGGAATGTAAGGAGGCATTATTTTTAAATATAGTTTTGGGTTCCTGAAGTGGTTAAGTCCCGCCAGAAAGTATATCGATGCCATAATGTATAAATGCCAGGGTAAAGTCATAAAAGTAGTTTGTAACTTCGAATATACAATTATTTAGGTAATGT
>DASVUQ010000249.1:0-1710 GCA_036386975.1 Flavobacterium sp.
CCTTTTATAGACGCAGCCTGTAAAGAAGAAGGATTAACATATAGTAAAAAATTACAAAGAAATAATTGGGTTTCTTTAAAGTATATAAAATAGTAGTTAAACTAAATTTGAATGACGATGAGCACCAGAGAAAAAATAGCAGAAGATGTTTTGGTTGAAGAATCAGTAGGTATCAACAATGAAATTATTTTATTCAATGATGATGTTAATACTTTTGACCACGTAATAGAAACATTAATCAAAGTCTGTAAACATACAACAGAACAGGCAGAACAATGTGCCATTTTAGTTCATTATAAAGGGAGGTGTACCGTTAAAACAGGATCTTTAGAGGAACTAAAGCCACAATGTACGTCACTATTAGAAGCCGGTTTAAGCGCTGAAATTATTTAAAGATCAATTTATACTAATTTAAAAGAGGCTGTTTCACAAGTGTGAGATAGCCTCTTTTATGTTTTGTTCAAAAATTTTGGGCGTTTCCCTTCGGGCCAGGCTGTCCACTACAATCTTTTATTCTAACACCTCCTCGTTCCACTACCAATCCGTTGCAGGAATAAAAGGATTTCCGTTGCCATCCTTAACGCGGGCAACAATTGCTTTTATAAGCTATTAAGTTGTATCCCGGATAATCAGGATAATGCTATATATTAGAATAAAAATTATAATTTTAAGCATAAACTTACATTATTTTTATCATTTGCCTATTAATCTAAATAAAATTATATTTTAACATAAGATTAACGTTCGTAGCTAAATAGTTGTAAAAATAAAAACTATATATTTGATACATAGGCAATTTAGTATACAGGGTATGGCTTACCTACAACAACCTTTATAGTTATTGTAAGTAAGGCCCGGGTGGTGGCAAGTTTTCAGGAGGCACGGTATAGGTACTATCATAGTTTATCGGGCACCGGTTTCCGGAAAATTAGAGCACGCCTTAGTAAAAGACCTTTTTTTATTTTGACAATTATAAAATTATTTTTTAACCTTAACAAAAAAACAGATGAATTTTATATCCAAACTACACTTTAACGGGCATGAATTAGACGTTGTCGAATTTAGTATTGAAGATATAGAGCAATACACCGCCTTTGGCGGAAAACAGGTCAGTTTACCCTCCGGCAGCAAGATCAGGATAACGGTTATTAAAGCCCATCCGGACACCATGTATTTGTCCAGTAACGGCCATGTCAAAGAAGCCGAAGTGACCTTATACCAGCATGGTGCCATAAGCAGGATCAAGGGGTTTTCGTTTCGCAATGCGTATAGCCGTATCTACAGTGCGAACACTATCTCTGCTGCAAGAAAAATAATGTCCATTACCATAGACTTCTATACTGCAGAGCTTACCATGGGCAATGCCTGGGAACCGGGCCGGTGGGTCTCACTGAATTAAAATTATTTTTTAATAACTTAATATTTATTACCTATGAGTTTATCTCAACAAGTCCATGTGGACATCGACAGCTTTGACAAGACGGTTATTTATTATGATTTAAAAGTCGACCAGGTACTGGCCGGCCACCACCGGTTTTCGTTCCTCTGGCGCTATACCGATGCGGTCATTACCGACCCGGAAGAGCGCGACGCGATGATGCGCCGCTACTCCGGCCGTGATGTGATCTTTACCTTTACCAGTACCACCACCGGCACCACGCTCAAGGCCAAGGGCATTATAGAAAACCTGGCCTCGGTAAACCGGCAGGG